>NZ_JBEYYC010000025.1:0-136430 GCF_040645355.1 Streptomyces sp. NPDC046805
CACCCTCTCGGGCTTTCCTCCGGGCGCTTCCCTTCGGTGTTTCCGACTCTATCAGATCTTTTTCCGATCCGATTTCCTCGGTGCTTTCCAGGTTCCCACTCTCGCGTTTCCCTTTCCGGCGGTTCCGACTCTATCAGACTCTCTTTCGTGTCTGACCCCCGGTCAGCGGGGTTTGCCTTCCCGGCCTCGCGGCCGTTCCGACGAGTGAGACTTTAGCGGATTCCCGGCTCCGTTGCTAATCGGGGCCTGCGTCCTTTCGAACGCGGATTCCTCATTTCGCAAATACGCACGCCAAACGCACGACGACGGGTCGCCGATAGTGGGGCTGGTACTTGCGGAATGGCTGTCCGGGGACCGACTGGAATCGGCGCTCACGTCGGACAACTCGGAGTACTTTACGCACCGATGGGAGGCGTGTCAACCCCCCTCCGGAAGATCTCCTTCCGGCGTAGTGTGTGCGCCGTGATGACGCGTACGCGCACCCAGCAGTGGTGGGCCGCCTGACGGCGGCCGTACACGCGTATGCACTCAGCGGCCGCCCCCTCGGCGGCCGCTTCTCGTTTCTCCCTCCAGAGCTCCCGGGGGCCGGCCGACCGGGACGGCGGCTCGTCCAGCAGCTCGACCAGGAGATGGAGAAGAGATGACACGGGTCTTCAGCGGGATCAAGCCGACCGGGCACCTGACGCTCGGGAACTACCTGGGGGCCATGCGGCGGTGGGCCGACGTGGACCAGCACCAGTCGGACGCGCTGTTCTGCGTCGTCGATCTGCACGCGCTGACCGTGCACCACGATCCGGCGCGGGTGCGCAGACTCAGTCGGCAGGCGGCGACGCTGTTGCTGGCGACGGGGCTCGATCCGAAGCTGTGCACCGTGTTCGTACAGAGTCATGTGGACGAGCACGCGCGGCTGTCGTACGTGCTGGAGTGCGTGGCGACCGACGGTGAGATGCGGCGGATGATCCAGTACAAGGAGAAGTCGGCGCGTGAGCGGGCGCGGGGCGGGAGTGTGCGGCTGTCGCTGCTGACGTATCCCGTGCTGATGGTGGCGGACATCCTGGCGTACGGCGCGGACGAGGTGCCGGTGGGGGACGACCAGGCTCAGCACGTGGAGCTCGCGCGGGATCTGGCGGTGCGGTTCAACCAGCGGTACGGCCATACGTTCGTGGTGCCGAGGACGAAGCGTCCCGAGGTGGCGGCGCGGGTGATGAACCTGCAGGAGCCGGCGTCGAAGATGGGGAAGTCGGACGACTCGGGCCCCGGCATCGTCTATCTGCTCGACGAGCCGGACGTGGTGCGCAAGAAGGTCATGCGGGCCGTGACCGACAGCGGGCGGGACGTCGTGTACGACCGGGAGGCGCGGCCGGGCGTCGCGAACCTGCTGGAGATTCTGGCGGCGTGCACGGGTGGGGAGCCGGAGGCCTTGAGCGGTGCATATGCGTCGTACGGGGCGTTGAAGAAGGACACCGCGGAGGCCGTGGTCGAGCTCCTCGGGCCCGTACAGGCCAGGCACAGGGAGCTGTGCGCGGATCCCGCGTATGTGGAGGGGGTGCTGTGCGACGGTGCGGAGAGGGCGCGGGCGATGGCCCGGCCGACCGTTGACGCGGCTTACCGGGCGATCGGGCTCTTGCCTGCAGTGGTGTGATGCGCCGCTCGACCCCGCGCAGGGGTCAGTCCTTGTTGCCGGAGGCGAGTTCGCGGCTGCGGTCGCGGGCGGCTTCGAGGGCGGCGATGAGGGCGGCTCGTACGCCGTGGCTCTCGAGTTCGCGGATGGCGTTGATGGTGGTGCCCGCGGGGGAGGTGACGTTCTCCCGGAGCTTGACCGGGTGTTCGCCGCTGTCGCGGAGCATCACCGCGGCGCCGATCGCGGACTGGACGATGAGTTCGTGGGCCTTGTCGCGGGGCAGCCCCAGGAGGATGCCGGCGTCGGTCATGGCCTCGACCAGATAGAAGAAGTACGCCGGGCCCGAGCCGGAGAGCGCGGTGCAGGCGTCCTGCTGTGACTCGGGGACGCGGAGCGTCTTGCCCACGGCGCCGAAGATCTCCTCGGCGTGGGCGAGATGTTCGGCGGTGGCATGGGTGCCGGCGGAGATGACGGACATGGCCTCGTCGACGAGGGCGGGGGTGTTCGTCATGACGCGGACGACCGGAGTGCCCGCGGTCAGGCGCTCCTCGAAGAAGGAGGTGGGAATGCCCGCCGCTCCGCTTATGACCAGGCGGTCGGCGGGGATGTGCGGGGCGAGCTCGTCGAGAAGGGTGCCCATGTCCTGCGGCTTGACCGTGAGGATCAGGGTGTCGGCGGTCTTGGCGGCCTCGGGGTTGGTGACCGGGGTGACTCCGTAGCGCGCGCGGAGTTCCTCGGCTCGCTCGGGGCGGCGCGCGGTGACGAGGAGGTCGGCGGGGGCCCAGCCGGCCCGGAGCATTCCGCTGAGCAGCGCCTCACCGATCTTGCCGGTGCCGAGGACTGCGACTTTCTGGGTCATGGCTTGGGGTGCCCTCCGGGAGTTGCGACGTCCGGCTTCATCCTCGCATCGGCGGAGGGGGTGCGGGGTGTGTGTCCGGTGGGCGGACGGGCGCGCGTCCGACGGGCGAGCGTCGGGTGCGAGAGTCCCGGCGCTCGAACTCACCTCGCCTGCATGGCGTCCGTCGCTTCAGGGGTCATGTCGTACGTCGCCTCAGGGTCGCCGCTCCCAGGCACAGCACCAGTACGGCGCAGGCCCCCACGACCAGGACGTCCCGTACGAAGGTCGCTGTCATGTCGGTGTGGTGGAGGACCTCGTTCATGCCGTCGACCGCGTAGGACATGGGGAGCACGTCGGAGACGGCTTCGAGGACGGGGTGCATGTTGGAGCGCGGGGTGAACAGGCCGCAGAGGAGGAGCTGGGGGAAGATCACCGCGGGCATGAACTGCACCGCCTGGAATTCCGAGGCCGCGAAGGCCGAGACGAAGAGACCGAGGGCCGTCCCGAGCAGGGCGTCGAGGAGGGCGACCAGCAGGAGCAGCCAGGGCGAGCCGGTGACGTCCAGACCCAGGAACCAGACCGCCAGCCCGGTGGCCAGCGCCGACTGGATGATCGCGAGGGCGCCGAAGGCCAGGGCGTAGCCGGCGATGAGGTCGCCCTTGCCGAGGGGCATCGCCAGGAGCCGTTCGAGGGTGCCCGAGGTGCGTTCGCGCAGGGTGGCGATGGACGTGACCAGGAACATCGTGATGAGGGGGAAGACCCCCAGGAGGGATGCGCCGATGGTGTCGAAGACGTACGGGCTGCCGTCGAAGACGTAGCGCAGCAGGAACAGCATCACGCACGGGATGAGGATCAGCAGCGCGATCGTCCGCGGGTCGTGGCGGAGTTGGCGCAGGACGCGGGTCGCGGTGGCGGTGGTGCGGGAGGCACTCAGGGCGCGTGGCTTCGTGGGCGCCGGCGTCGGCGTGCCGGGGGTCGTCGTCGTGCTCGTCGTACGCGTCGTGCTCATCGGGTTGCCTCCTTTTCGCGGCCTGCTGCGGCCGCCTCGTCGACCAGGTGCAGGAAGGCCGCCTCGACGGTCTCGGCGCCCGTACGGGTACGGAGCGCGTCCGGGGTGTCGTCCGCGAGGATCTCGCCCTCGCGCATGAGCAGGAGGCGATGGCAGCGCTCGGCCTCGTCCATGACGTGGGAGGAGATGAGGAGGGTGGCGCCGCGAGTGGCGGCGATGGAGTGGAAGAGGTTCCACAGGTCGCGGCGCAGGACCGGGTCGAGGCCGACGGTGGGTTCGTCGAGGACGAGGAGCTCGGGGGTGCCGAGAAGGGCCACGGCGAGGGAGACGCGGCTGCGTTGGCCGCCGGAGAGGTTGCCGGCGAGCGCGTCGGCGTGGCTGGTGAGGTCGACGTCGTCGATGACCCGGGTGACGTCAGCCCGGCGGCGCTCGGCGGCGGCGCTGCCGGGGTCGAGTATCGCGGCGAAGTAGTCGAGGTTCTGGCGGACGGTCAGGTCGTCGTAGACGGAGGGGGCTTGGGTGACGTAGCCGATGCGGGTGCGGAGGGAGGGGTGGCCGGCGGGGCGGCCGAGGACGTCGAGGGTGCCGGTGACCTTGGCCTGGGTGCCGACGATCGCGCGCATGAGGGTCGACTTGCCGCATCCCGACGGGCCGAGCAGGCCGGTGATCTGGCCGCGCGGGACGGTGAAGTCGAGGTCGCGCAGGACGGTGTGGGGGCCGCGTACGACGGTGAGGGCGGAGGCGTTGACGGCCGGGGTGCTGACGGCCGGGGTCTCGGGCGGGTCGGCCGAGTAATTCATCATGCGATGAATAATGCTCCGGGTGGAAGGAGCCGTCAAGCGGTGCCGCCGAGCGACGTACCGACATGTGTGTGCGGCGGCAACGGAGTTGGGGGCGGCCACGCGGAACGGAGAGCGAGGCCGGGGAAGGTGAGGGAGACGGCCCTGCGGCCGGAGGGTGCGGAAGGTCCGGAGGACGGATGACGCTCCGGTCAGGTACGGATGACGCTCCGGTCAGGTGTTGAGGGCGACGAGCAGGAGGACGTCGTACGTCTCCTCGACGATGCCGTCCGGGAAGACCTTCAGCAGGTGGGCGCGCTCCTCGTCGAGGAAGGCGGTCCTGCGTTCCTCCGGGGTGACGAGGAAGAACGAGTGGCTGCCGATGTTGGCGAGGTGCGTGTCGACCGGGACGCGGCGGCTCCAGCGGACGGAGCGGCGGGTGAAGCGGAGGCGGCCGGTGGGGTCGGCGTGCTCCATGGGGCGGTCGGACTTGCGCCTCTCGGCGGCGATGTCGACACCGAAGAAGCGGCCGGAGCGTTCGGCGGCCTCGGCGATCCAGCCGATGTCGTGGGCGTCGGTGTTCCACCACAACGCCAGCGCGCCGCCCGGGCGCAGGACGCGCAGCGCCTCCGGCACCGAGCGGGCCGGGTCGGTCCAGTGCCAGGCCTGGGCGTAGGTGACGAAGTCGGCGCCGGCGTCGGCGAGAGGAAGCGCGTTGCCGTTGCCCCGGACGACGGGGACGCCGGGGAGAGCGCGGTGGAACTCGGCCGCCATGCCCGCGCCGGGCTCCACCGCGACCACGTCGGCACCGCGGGCGTGCAGGAGCGCGGTCGCGATACCGGTGCCGGCGCCGACGTCCACGACCCGGGCGCCGGCGAAAGCGCGGCCGGCGAGCTCCTCGACGGTGTCGAAAAGGGCGGGCGGGTAGGAGGGGCGGTTCGCGGCGTACTGGGACGCGGCGGCGTCGAAGGAGCGGGCCCGATCGGCGGCCGAGGGCCGAGGTGGGGTGGTCATGCGGCCATGGTGATGCGAGTGGGGCGGCGGCGACAGCGCTCGCGGAAACCGCTCGGGCCCGCCAGCAGCACGTACAACTGCTCGGGCACCGTTCCGCGCGAAGCGGGGGCGCAAGGGGGTCGTGCGTCGGTACGGTGCCGCCCGGGGTTCTTCCTTGATCCACTGATACGTGACGGAGGAGACGCGGGCATGACGGAGCGGGGCGGGAACGTGGTGGTGGCCGAGCCGGTGGGCCGGGTGGTCGGCGGACGGGCGGAGGTCCGCGACGACGAGTGGGGGGAGGTCAGGGCGGTGATACGCGTCGACGGCGAGCGGTTCGGCGCCGAGGCGCTGGCCGGTCTGGACACCTTCTCCCACCTCGAGGTCGTCTATCACTTCGACCGGGTGCCGGAGGAGAAGATCGAGACCGGGGCCCGCCATCCGCGCGGCAACACCGACTGGCCCGAGGTCGGCATCTTCGCCCAGCGCGGCAAGAACCGGCCGAACCGCATCGGGGTGTCCCGTTGCCGGGTGCTGCGGGTGGACGGGCTGGACGTGCACGTCGCGGGGCTGGACGCGGTGGACGGGACGCCGGTGCTGGACATCAAGCCGTACATGGCGGAGTTCGGTCCGCAGGGCGCAGTGAGTCAGCCGGAGTGGGCTACGGCCGTCATGCGGGAGTACTACTGACGCTGCTGACGCACCGCTGAACCGCTGACGCGGCCGCTTCGGCTAGCGCCGGCGCTTCTTCTTCGCCGGGTTCCCCGCGCGCCGGGCCGAGCGGCGTGCGTACTGCTCGCGCGCGCTGTCGTACTCGGCACGGTGGAGCCTCTCGCCGGGGGCCTCGGTGAGGGAGCGGACGAAGTACGCCAGGAGCGCGCCGACGAAGCCGATGGCGAGCAGGCCGCGGAGGGACGCCTGACGGTCGGGGTCCGGGCGCTTGCCGAAGCCCTGCCAGGTGTTGCGGAAGGCGAGCGCGCTGCAGATCGCGAACATCGCGACGATCAGTACGGCCACGAAGGGGCCGGTGTCCGCGATCTCCAGCCCCTCGTAGGCGAGGCTCAGGACGAGGCAGGCGGCGACGGCCGCGGCGAGCGAGCCCGCGGCCACGCCGACCCGGCGGGCCGCGTAGCCGTGGTCGCGGTGCACCCAGGACGTGCCGAAGAAGCGGAGGGGCTCGGGGCGGGGGCCGCTCGAGGCCGTGCCGGTGGAGCCCGCGGGGGAGTCCTGGGTGCCGGGTGCGTCGCTCACCGGTCGATTATGGCGGCGGGGTGGGAGCGGGCTTCCTGGGGGGGGTCAGGCGCAGCGGTCGGCCATGGAGCCGTCGCCGCGCTCAGCCCAGCTTGGAGACATCCCGCACCGCGCCCTTGTCCGCGCTGGTCGCCATCGCCGCGTACGCGCGCAGGGCCGCCGAGACCTTGCGGTCGCGGTCCCTCGGGGCGTACGTGCCGGCCAGCGCCTGCTCGCGCCGCGCCAACTCGGCCTCGTCCACGAGGAGTTCGATCGTGCGGTTCGGGATGTCGATGCGGATGCGGTCGCCGTCCTCGACGAGGGCGATCGTGCCGCCGGACGCGGCCTCGGGGGACGCGTGGCCGATGGACAGACCGGACGTGCCGCCGGAGAAGCGGCCGTCGGTGATCAGGGCACAGGTCTTGCCCAGGCCGCGGCCCTTGAGGAAGGAGGTCGGGTAGAGCATCTCCTGCATGCCGGGGCCGCCCTTGGGGCCCTCGTAGCGGATGACGACCACGTTGCCGTCGGTGACCTGCTTGTTCAGGATCTTCTCGACGGCCTCCTCCTGCGACTCGCAGACGACCGCCGGGCCCTCGAAGGTCCAGATCGACTCGTCGACGCCGGCCGTCTTCACCACGCAGCCGTCGACCGCCAGGTTGCCCTTGAGGACCGCGAGTCCGCCGTCCTTGGAGTACGCGTGCTCGGCGCTCCGGATGCAGCCGCCCTCCGCGTCCTCGTCCAGGGCCTCCCAGCGCTCCGACTGGGAGAAGGCCTCGGCGGAGCGGACGCAGCCGGGGGCCGCGTGCCACAGTTCCACGGCCTCGGGGGACGGGGAGCCGCCGCGGACGTCCCAGGTCTTCAGCCAGTCGTCCAGGGACGGGCTGTGGACCGCGTGCACGTCCTCGTTGAGCAGGCCCGCGCGGTGCAGCTCGCCCAGCAGGGCCGGGATGCCGCCGGCGCGGTGCACGTCCTCCATGTAGTACGTGCGGTCCTTGGCGACGTTGGGCGCGACCTTCGCCAGACACGGGACCCGGCGGGAGACCGCGTCGATCTGCTCCAGGCCGAAGGGGACGCCCGCCTCCTGGGCCGCCGCCAGCAGGTGCAGGATCGTGTTCGTGGAGCCGCCCATCGCGATGTCCAGGGCCATGGCGTTCTCGAAGGCCTGGAAGGTGGCGATGTTGCGGGGCAGGACGGTGTCGTCGTCCTGGTCGTAGTAGCGGCGGGTGAGGTCCATGACCGTGCGGGCCGCGTCCTCGTACAGGCGCTTGCGGGCCGTGTGCGTGGCGAGGACCGAGCCGTTGCCGGGGAGGGAGAGGCCGATCGCCTCGGTCAGGCAGTTCATCGAGTTGGCGGTGAACATGCCGGAGCAGGAGCCGCAGGTCGGACAGGCGTTCTCCTCGATACGGAGGATGTCCTCGTCCGAGATCTTGTCGTTCACGGCGTCGGAGATCGCGTCGACCAGGTCGAGCGTGCGGACCGTGCCGTCGACGAGCGTGGCGCGGCCGGACTCCATGGGGCCGCCGGAGACGAAGACCGTCGGGATGTCCAGGCGCAGCGCGGCCATGAGCATGCCCGGGGTGATCTTGTCGCAGTTGGAGATGCAGACCAGGGCGTCGGCGCAGTGGGCCTCGACCATGTACTCGACCGAGTCGGCGATGAGGTCACGGGAGGGGAGGCTGTAGAGCATGCCGCCGTGGCCCATGGCGATGCCGTCGTCCACGGCGATCGTGTTGAACTCGCGCGGGATGCCGCCCGCCTCCCTGATCGCCTCGCTGACGATCCGGCCGACCGGCTGGAGGTGGGTGTGGCCGGGCACGAACTCGGTGAAGGAGTTGGCGACGGCGATGATCGGCTTCCGGCCGATGTCCGCACCGGGTACACCGGAGGCGCGCATCAGGGCGCGGGCGCCCGCCATGTTGCGGCCGTGGGTGACTGTGCGGGACCTCAGCTCGGGCATCGTCGCTCGCTCCTTCGCGGTTCAGGGAGTGCGGTCACAGGTCGACGGACTCCTGATTGCTGACGAGCGTACGCCGCTGATCCAGGGTTCGGGACGAGGTGTCCGGAATGCGGGACGGTGGTCTCGTCCGCGCTGGGTTGACGATCGCCGGCTCAGGCGCCCGTCAGATGCCCCTGCACCACCGGCGCCACCCGCGCCACGATCTGCTCCAGGTCCGCCGAGGCCAGCGGCTCCACCTTGATGACGTACCGCAGCATCGCGCACCCCACCAGCTGCGCGGCCGCGAGCTCGGCGCGCAGTTCCGCGTCCGGCAGGTCCAGCTGTACGGCGATGCGGCGCAGCAGCTGGGAGGCGACCAGGCGGCGGAAGACGGCGGCCGCGGTCTCGTTGGTGACGGCGGAGCGCACGATCGCCAGCAGGGGCGTACGGGTGGTGGGGTTCTCCCAGATGCCGAAGACGAAGCGGGTGAGCCGCTCGCCGATCCCGTCCAGGGGACCGTCGGCGATCGCCGACGGTGCGTCCAGTGCGGGCGCGAAGGCGACCGAGACGGCCGCCTCGAAGATCTGCTCCTTGGTGCCGAAGTAGTGGTGGACCAGGGCGGAGTCGACGCCGGCGGCCTTGGCGATGCCGCGTACGGACGTCTTCTCGTAGCCGCGCTCGGAGAACTCCTCGCGGGCCGTGGCCAGGATGCGGTCGCGGGTGTCGGCGGACTCGGTGCGAGGGGGGCGGCCGCGGCGGCGCGCGCCGGCGCCGGCGCCGGTCATGGCCGGGGCACCTTCAGCGCGGAGGCCAGGTGCAGGCGCGTGAAGGCCAGGGCCTCCGCCAGGTCGGCCTCGCGCTCGGCGCTGGACATGGCGCGCCGGGTGTTGACCTCGATGACGACATGGCCGTCGAACCCGCTGAGCGCGAGCCGCTCCAGCAGTTCGGCGCAGGGCTGGTTGCCGCGGCCGGGGACCAGGTGCTCGTCCTTGGCCGATCCCCTGCCGTCGGCGAGGTGGACGTGGCCGAGGCGGTCGCCCATGCGGTCGACCATCTGGAGGGCGTCGGTGCGGGCCGTCGCCGTGTGGCTGAGGTCGATCGTGAAGTGGCGGTAGTCGTCCTTGGTGACGTCCCAGTCGGGGGCGTACGCGAGCATCTCGCGGTCGCGGTAGCGCCACGGGTACATGTTCTCGACGGCGAACCGCACGTCCGTCTCGTCGGCCATCCGCCAGATGCCGTTCACGAAGTCACGGGCGTACTGCCGCTGCCAGCGGAACGGCGGGTGGACGACGACGGTGCTCGCGTCGAGCTTCTCGGCGGCGGCGCGGGCTCGCTGGAGCTTGGTCCAGGGATCGGTGGACCACACGCGCTGGGTGATCAGCAGACAGGGGGCGTGGACGGCCAGGATCGGGATCCCGTGCTGGTCGGACAGGCGGCGCAGCGCCTCGATGTCCTGGCTGACGGGGTCGGTCCAGACCATGACCTCGACGCCGTCGTACCCGAGGCGCGCGGCGATCTCGAAGGCCGTCGACGTCGACTCCGGATACACGGAGGCCGTCGACAGAGCGACCTTCGCGTCCGGGATGCGGACGACGTCCCTTGGTTCTGCCACGAGGGAAAGAGTAACGGCGGGTCTTGGCAGGAGGGGGCGAGGACGCCGGAGGGTGGCAGGGGACACATTTCCCTGTCACTTGCCCCGCACCTCGTGCCGATCGTCGGCGCCCACCTCCCGGACCTGCTCGGACCTGCTCAGACCTGCCTCACGCCGGGCCCATGTGGTCCAGGCGGCGCAGGATCACGCCCTCGCGCAGCGCCCACGGGCAGATCTCGATCGTCTCCACGCCGAAGAGGTCCATCGCCGCCTCCGCGACCAGCGCGCCCGCCAGCAGCTGCCCCGCGCGCCCCTCGGAGACGCCGGGGAGTTCGGCGCGCTGCTCGGCGGTCATCGCGGCCAGACGCGGCACCCAGGCCTCCAGCGACGACCGCTTCAGGTCGCGCTGGACGTACAGGCCCTCGGCGGAGCGGGCGGCGCCGGCCAGGCGGGCCAGCTGCTTGAAGGTCTTGGAGGTGGCGACCACGTGGTCGGGGGCGCCGAGGCGGCTGAAGCTCGCCACCGTGCGGGCGATCTCGGCCCGTACGTGGCGGCGCAGGATGCGGATCGCCTCGGCGGTGGGCGGGTCCTCCGGCAGCCAGCCGGCGGTCAGCCGTCCCGCGCCGAGCGGCAGCGAGACCGCCGCGTCCGGCTCCTCGTCGATGCCGCACGCGATCTCCAGGGAGCCGCCGCCGATGTCGAGGACCAGCAGCTTCCCGGCGGACCAGCCGAACCAGCGGCGTACGGCGAGGAAGGTGAGCCGGGCCTCCTCGTCGCCGGTGAGGACCTTCAGCTCGACGCCGGTCGCCTCGTGCACGCGCGCGATGACCTCGTCGACGTTGGTGGCCTCGCGCACGGCGGAGGTCGCGAACGGCAGCAGGTCCTCGACGCCCTTGTCCTCGGCGATCTGCAGCGCCTCGCGGACGACGCCGATCAGTCTCTCGATCCCCTCCGGGCCGATCGCCCCGTCCTCGTCGAGGATCTGGGCGAGCCGCAGCTCCGTCTTGTGCGAGTACGCGGGCAGTGGGCGCGCGCCTGGGTGCGCGTCCACGACCAGGAAGTGCACCGTGTTGGATCCAACGTCGAGGACACCGAGTCTCATGTACGGCACGCTACTGCCAACGGCGCCGCGGGCCGTCCCCGGAGCCCCTCCTGGCGACTTACTCTGGACGGGTGCCAAAGACGAAAAAGGCGAAGGACCACAAGGCCGCCCAATCCGCCGAGGGATCTTCGCAGGCGAAGTCGGCCAAGAAGACGAAGAAGGCCCCCAAGAAGCGTGTGGCCGACGAGAAGGGGCTCGACTTCGCGCGCGCGTGGGTGGAGTTTCCTGATCCTGCGGACGACGAGCAGGTCTTCCGGTGCGATCTGACATGGCTGACCTCCCGCTGGAACTGCATCTTCGGCAGCGGCTGCCAGGGCATCCAGGCAGGCCGCGCGGACGACGGGTGCTGCACGCTGGGCGCGCACTTCTCCGACGAGGACGACGAGAAGCGGGTCGCGCAGTCTGCGGCGCGGCTCACTCCCGAGATCTGGCAGAACCACGGCGAGGGCACGGAGCACGGCTGGATCTCGGAGGACGAGGACGGCGACCGGCAGACGCGCCCGTACAACGGCTCCTGCATCTTCCAGAACCGGCCCGGCTTCGCGGGCGGCGCGGGCTGCTCGCTGCACATCCTCGCCCTGAAGGAGGGCCGCGAGCCGCTGGAGACCAAGCCGGACGTCTGCTGGCAGCTGCCGATCCGGCGGACGTACGACTGGATCGACCGCCCCGACGACACACGGGTGCTGCAGATCTCCATCGGTGAGTACGACCGCCGGGGCTGGGGTCCGGGCGGCCACGACCTGCACTGGTGGTGCACGTCGGCGACGTCGGCGCACGGCGCGGGCGATCCGGTGTACGTCTCCTACCGGGCCGAGCTGACCGAGCTGATGGGCAAGGCCGGCTACGACCGCCTCGTCGAGCTGTGCGAGGAGCGCCTGGCGTCCCGCCTGCCGCTGCTGGCGCCCCACCCGGCGGATCCGGATCCGGCGGACTGACCGGAGGCCACCCGGCCCGCGGTGTCCCGACCGCGGGCGGACGGGCCGAGCCCACCTGCCCTACCCGCCCGACGGGCTCGGCTCCCCGCTGTCGGTCGGCGGGGCCGACGTCCCGGGATCGGACGGGGACGGCTCGGTGGGGGTCGGCGTCGGCGATCCGGGCGGGGTGCTGGGCGGCGGGTCGGCGGGAGCCGAGGTGGTGGGCGTCGGGTCCGGCCCGGACGAGGAGGGCGGGGGCGGCCCTGAGGGGTCCGACGGGTGGGTCGGAGCGGGGCCGTAGCCCGCGATCGAGACGGCGGCGCCCGCCGGTGACACGGCCAGCCGTGCCCTCCAGTACCCGGACGGCTCGCGCAGGCGGTCGACGTACACCTTGATCGTCAGCGATTCGCCGGGCCTGAGCGTTCCCGAGCGTCTGCTGAGGTAGAGCCAGTCGGCCGTGGTGGACGCGGACCAGTGGACCTGGGAGGGGCCGGACGCGGTGAGGGTGACGAGCGTGATGTCGCCGACGTTGCGGGCCGCCACCGCGAGTTCCCCCGCGCGCTTCTTCCCGGCGCCGTGTCCGGTGCCGTCTCCGGTGCCGGAGATGCTGACGACCTCCACGGAGACGTCGGGGCTGCCGTCCTTCGTGAAGCGGGGGCCCGGCCTGGCGTCGACGTTCCCGGGATCTGCGACGGTCCCGGCGTTCTCGTAGTCGCCGACCGGGTCGCCGCCGAGGCTGCCGGGGCTGCGCGCCTCGCCCGCCGTGGCCGTGGGCCCGTCCGGGTCGGCTCCGGCCGGCGTGCCCCGGTAGGCGGCCCACAGGGCGAGCACGGGAGCGGCGACGACGGTAGCGACGACGGTCGTCGTCACGGCACGCGCGCGGAGCCGGTCCCGGCGGGCGGCGCGGTCCTTGGGGTCCATCGGGAAACCGCGCCGGTCGAAGCGCGGGACGGCGGCGCCCCGCGCGCGCGGGTGGTGGGCCACGGCGGCGTGCAGCTCCGCGCGCGGGGCCTCCAGGACGGGCAGGCCGGCGGGGGTGACGGTGGCGCCGGGCCAGCGGCCGGGGACCGCGCGCTCGGCCGTGCGGCGGCAGTGAGGGCAGTCGTCGACGTGCCGTACGAGCTCGCGCCGCACGATGGCGCTGAGCACGAACTGGCTGTCCCCGGTGAGGCGGGCCACGCCCGGACAGCCGCCGGTCTCGGCGACGGCGAGCGCGGCACGCGTGCGCTCGACCTCGCAGGCGGCGGAGGCGAGCAGCTCACGGGCGGCGGCCGGCTCCATGCCGAGGACGGCGGCGACCTCGGGGCCGGTGAGGTGGTGGCGGACGGAGAGTTCGAGCGCCTCGCGCTGCTCGGGGGTGGTCCCGGCGGCCTCCGGCCAGGCGAGCAGGGCGAGTTCGCCGCGGCGCCGCTCCTGGACCTCCTCGGGGAGGGGCGGCTCGGCGACGGGGGGCTTCCCGGCCGCCTGGCGCCCGGCCGCGTGCGTGGTCTGACGTTTCTGCTTGGCCTCGGCCAGCTTGCGCAGGCACGCCCAGCGGGCCAGGGCGTACAGCCAGGCCCTGAGGTCCCCGGCGGCCTCCGGCCCGCGCTGCCCGCGCCGTTCGGCCAGGCTGAGGACGTCGCTCAGGGCGGCGGTCGCCGTGTCGTGGTCGCACAGCACCGACAGGCAGTAGGTGAACAGGCCGTCCAGGTACGGCTCGTAGCGCGCCGGCGGCCGCTGTGCCAGCGCCCGCGCCGCGGCGCGGTCACGCGCCTCCCCGTGCGCCCGCTGTGCGCCGATGGTGCGGGCCGAGGTCTCCGTACTGCTGCTCGTCATCTGTGCGACCGTAGGCGGCGACGGACGGCCCCTCCGTCCCACTTGAGCACATTTAATTCGTACGGGTGAAACGATCCCTCATAAGGGGACACCAACTCTTCATCCCCTGGCTCGTGCGTGACGGCCGGTGGCCGCACCCGCCCCTCCGGCCCCCGTCTCCGCGCCCCCTCCGGCCACCCGCCCCCGCGTTGTCGGTGCCGGCGGCTACGGTTTCCGCATGGCTGCCCGTACCAAGACCTCCAAGGACCGACCGTCCTACCGCTGCACCGAGTGCGGCTGGCAGACGGCCAAATGGCTCGGCCGCTGCCCCGAGTGCCAGGCCTGGGGGACGATCGAGGAGTACGGCGCGCCGGCGGTGCGGACGACGGCGCCGGGGCGCGTCACCACCTCCGCCGTGCCCATCGGCCAGGTCGACGGCCGCCAGGCCACCGCCCGCACGACCGGCGTGCCCGAACTGGACCGGGTGCTCGGCGGCGGGCTCGTGCCCGGCGCGGTCGTGCTGCTCGCGGGCGAGCCCGGCGTCGGCAAGTCGACCCTCCTGCTCGACGTGGCAGCCAAGTCCGCGAGCGACGAGCACCGCACCCTCTACGTCACCGGTGAGGAGTCCGCGAGCCAGGTCCGGCTGCGCGCCGACCGCATCAAGGCCCTCGACGACCACCTCTACCTCGCCGCCGAGACCGATCTGGCCGCCGTACTCGGCCACTTGGACGCGGTGAAGCCGTCCCTGCTGATCCTCGACTCCGTCCAGACCATCGCCTCCCCCGAGATCGACGGCGCCCCCGGCGGCATGGCGCAGGTGCGCGAGGTGGCGGGCGCGCTCATCCGCGCCTCCAAGGAGCGCGGCATGTCCACGCTCCTGGTGGGCCATGTCACCAAGGACGGCGCGATCGCCGGCCCGCGGCTGCTGGAGCACCTCGTGGACGTCGTCCTCCACTTCGAGGGCGACCGGCATGCCCGGCTCCGTCTCGTACGGGGCGTCAAGAACCGGTACGGCGCCACGGACGAGGTCGGCTGCTTCGAACTGCACGACGAGGGCATCACGGGCCTCGCCGACCCGAGCGGACTT
Organism: Streptomyces sp. NPDC046805; assembly: GCF_040645355.1. Taxonomy (NCBI): domain Bacteria; kingdom Bacillati; phylum Actinomycetota; class Actinomycetes; order Kitasatosporales; family Streptomycetaceae; genus Streptomyces; species Streptomyces sp. NPDC046805. Next base: position 14,895 of record NZ_JBEYYC010000025.1, read on the forward strand.
TTCCTGACACGACGGGACGAACCGGTCCCGGGTACGTGTCTGACGGTGACCCTGGAGGGCCGCCGCCCGCTGGTCGCCGAGGTGCAGGCCCTCACCGTCGACTCGCAGATCCCCTCCCCGCGCCGTACGACGTCCGGTCTGGAGACGTCCCGGGTGTCGATGATGCTCGCGGTGCTGGAGCAGCGGGGCAGGATCAGCGCGCTCGGCAAGCGGGACATCTACTCGGCGACGGTCGGCGGCGTGAAGCTCTCCGAGCCGGCCGCCGACCTCGCCGTCGCCCTCGCCCTCGCATCGGCCGCCAGCGACACTCCGCTGCCGAAGAACCTCGTCGCGATCGGCGAGGTGGGACTCGCGGGCGAGGTGAGACGGGTCACGGGCGTCCAGCGCAGGCTCGCGGAGGCGCACCGCCTCGGCTTCACGCACGCGCTCGTGCCGGGCGACCCGGGCAAGACCCCTCCCGGCATGAAGGTCCTGGAAGTCGCCGACATAGGGGACGCGCTGCGGGTCCTGCCGCGGTCGCGTCGGCGAGAGGCCCCCCGGGACGCGGAGGACCGCCGGTAGACTTTGCCCAGGTCTCACCCGTCCGTACGAACCGAGTGTGCGAAACGGGAGCGCCCCGGAACCTGCGACGAGCGAGCCGTAGGGGCGGCGAACGAGCAATCAAACCGGAGGAGTGCAGTGGCAGCCAACGACCGGGCAGCAGCTCCCGGAAAGTCCGGTGGGAGTGCCGGTGCCGATGGCCTGATGCGCGCTTCCCTGAGTGCCGTGGCACCCGGTACGGCCCTGCGTGACGGCCTGGAGCGGGTGCTGCGCGGCAACACCGGCGGCCTGATCGTGCTCGGCTCCGACAAGACCGTCGAGGCGATGTGCACCGGCGGCTTCGTCCTGGACGTGGAGTTCACGGCCACCCGGCTGCGCGAGCTGTGCAAGCTGGACGGCGGCATCGTGCTCGCCTCCGACCTGTCGAAGATCCTGCGGGCCGGCGTCCAGCTGGTGCCGGACCCGACGATCCCCACCGAGGAGACGGGCACGCGGCACCGCACGGCGGACCGGGTCTCCAAGCAGGTCGGCTTCCCGGTGGTCTCGGTCTCCCAGTCCATGCGCCTGATCGCCCTGTACGTCGACGGCCAGCGCCGCGTCCTGGAGGACTCGGCGGCGATCCTGTCCCGGGCCAACCAGGCCCTGGCCACGCTGGAGCGCTACAAGCTGCGCCTGGACGAGGTCGCGGGCACGCTGTCCGCGCTGGAGATCGAGGACCTGGTGACGGTCCGTGATGTCTCGGCCGTCGCCCAGCGCCTGGAGATGGTGCGCCGTATCGCCACCGAGATCGCCGAGTACGTGGTCGAGCTGGGCACCGACGGACGCCTTCTGGCGCTCCAGCTGGACGAGTTGATCGCCGGTGTGGAGCCCGAGCGCGAGCTGGTCGTGCGGGACTACGTCCCCGAGCCGACGGCGAAGCGCTCCCGCACGGTCGAGGAGGCCCTCGCCGAGCTGGACGCGCTCACCCACGCCGAACTCCTCGAACTCGCCACGGTGGCACGCGCGTTGGGCTACACCGGTTCCCCGGAGACCCTCGACTCGGCGGTCTCCCCGCGCGGCTTCCGTCTCCTGGCCAAGGTCCCGCGCCTCCCGGGCGCGATCATCGACCGTCTGGTGGAACACTTCGGCGGCCTGCAGAAGCTCCTCGCCGCGAGCGTGGACGACCTCCAGACGGTGGACGGCGTCGGTGAGGCGCGTGCGCGCAGCGTGCGGGAGGGCCTGTCGAGGCTGGCGGAGTCATCGATCCTGGAGCGCTACGTCTGACCCTCGGTCAGCGGCGGTCCCGCCGGGCACAGGCCCGACGGACGGCACTCGCCCCGATCAGTCGGCGGCCAGCACGAACGAGGTCTGCGCCTTGGCCAGCCCCGGAGCCGCCGCCTCCACCAGATACGTGCCCGCCCCGGCCGATCCCGCCGGAGGCGTCGCGCAGTGCGTCGCGCTCGGCCTGCGGTCCCACGTCACGGTGTAGGTGACGCTGCTGCCCGCCGGCACCCGGTACAGCAGGCTGCTCGGGCCCTCCGGGCAGTCGGACGAGTCCCAGTACTCGTCGTCGGCGTCGGCCTGAGTGATCGTCAACACCGTGCCCTTGGGCCCGAGATCGATCTTGCAGTCGCCCGAGGACGCGTTCTTCGCGGTGAGTTCGAAGGCCGGCCTCTGGTCGGGCGAGTACGAGTTCTGTTTGCTGCGCACCTTCAACGAGACCGAGCCGCTCGTGCAGTTGGGCAGTCCGGAGGACGCCGCGATCGTGGCGCCCGTACCGGTGCCGCTTCCGCCGGACCCGCCGGATCCCTCGCCGGAGCCGTCACCCGAGCCGTCCCCGGACCCCGAGGAACCGTTCCCGCCGGTCGCGTCCGAGCCGCCGTCACCCGACCCGGACCCGTCGCCGCCGCCTCCGCCGGAGCCACCCCCGCCCGACTCGTCGCGGCCGCCCGGGTGTTGGCTGATCACCGGCCCGGACTCGGACGGACCCGGCGTGATCGTGGACGCGGGATCCTTGCCGTTGGACCCGTCGGCGCCGTTCTTGCCGCCACCGCCGCCGGCGGTGACGATCCACGTGGTCAGCAGCGCCAGGACGGCGACCACCGACAGCATGACGGCCCTCCGCCGCCAGTAGATGGACGAGGGGAGCGGCCCGACCGGATTGCGCAGAGATCCCACGGCGCAAACTGTACGAGAGATCGGCGCGCTTGCTTGCGTCACCCGCCGCCCTCCGTACAACTTTTCCGGATCATCATCCCGGCAACTGCCCTTGGGGGGCGCGCTCTTCGCCCCGCCGCACGCTCCGCCACGCGCCCCTGAGCAGGTCCGCCCCGGCGCCGCCACGGACCACGCCCGCCTCTGCCGTGGCAGGATCGGAAGGGACATGACTGAGATGCTCCACGCCCCCGTGATCGCCTGGTTCGACACTCACGCCCGCGACCTCCCCTGGCGGCGCCCGGAAGCGGGCCCGTGGGGCGTGATGGTCAGCGAGTTCATGCTCCAGCAGACCCCGGTCAACCGGGTCCTGCCGGTGTACGAGCAGTGGATGGCCCGCTGGCCGCGCCCCGCGGACCTCGCCGAGGAGCCCCCCGGCGAGGCGGTCCGCGCCTGGGGACGGCTCGGTTACCCGCGCCGCGCCCTGCGCCTGCACGGCGCCGCGGTCGCCATAACGGAGCGCCACGGCGGCGACGTACCGACGGACCACGCCCAGCTGCTCGCGCTGCCCGGCATCGGCGAGTACACGGCCGCCGCGGTGGCCTCCTTCGCCTACGGACAGCGGCACGCGGTGCTCGACACCAACGTCCGCCGGGTCTTCGCGCGGGCGGTCACCGGCGTGCAGTACCCGCCGAACGCCACCACGGCGGCCGAGCGCAAGCTCGCCCGCGCCCTCCTGCCCGAGGACGAGAAGACCGCAGCCCGCTGGGCCGCCGCCTCCATGGAGCTCGGCGCGCTGGTGTGCACGGCGAAGAACGAGACCTGCCAGCGCTGCCCGATCGCCACGCAGTGCGCCTGGCGGCTCGCGGGCAAGCCGGAGCACGAGGGGCCCCCGCGCCGCGGCCAGACGTACGCGGGCACGGACCGCCAGGTCCGCGGCAAGCTCCTCGCCGTACTGCGGGAGGCGCACGCCCCGGTGCCGCAGACCGCCCTGGACCGGGTGTGGCACGAGCCGGTGCAGCGCGCCCGGGCGCTGGACGGACTCGTCGCGGACGGTCTGGTGGAGCCGCTGGCGGGCGGCCTCTATCGGCTCCCGCTGGGCTGACACGCAGGAACAAATCCGCCATACCACACCAAACAAGCCCTGACCTTTACCCAAGGCCTACTTCCGTTACACAACCGACGGACAGCCGATCGCTGTCCGTCGGCTGCCGCGCACAGCCTCGTGACAACGCCTCCGTAGCTTCCTTGTCATGCCCGGACACGGGCCGGACAGGAACGGAGGCGGTTGGCATGGCGCAGGGTGAGGTGCTCGAGTTCGAGGAGTACGTGCGCACCCGGCAGGACGCGCTGCTGCGCAGCGCCCGCCGGCTGGTCCCGAACCCGGTCGACGCCCAGGACCTGCTCCAGACGGCGCTGGTACGGACGTACGGCCGCTGGGAGGGCATCGCGGACAAGCGGCTCGCGGACGCCTATCTGCGCCGCGTCATGATCAACACGCGGACCGAGTGGTGGCGGGCCCGGAAGCTGGACGAGATCCCGACCGAGCAGGTGCCGGACGCCTCCGTGGAGGACTCCACCGAGCAGCACGCGGACCGGGCGCTGCTCATGGACGTCATGAAGGTGCTCGCTCCGAAGCAGCGCAGTGTCGTCGTCCTGCGACACTGGGAGCAGATGTCCACGGAGGAGACGGCCGCGGCCCTCGGCATGTCGGCCGGAACGGTCAAGAGCACGCTGCACCGGGCGCTCGCCCGGCTCCGCGAGGAGCTGGAGGCGCGCGACCTGGACGCACGCGCGCTGGAGCGTGAGGAGCGGGAGCGTTGCGCGGCCTGACCTGCGCCGGGCCCAGGGCCCGACGGAGCGCGCGGGCGGCGATCGCGGCGACGGCCGTGTTCGCCGCTCTCGCCCTCTCCCTCACCGCCTGCGCCACCGGCGGCACCGGCGCCCGCGACGAGGGCCCGGCGCACGCCGACTCGGTGGGGGGCACGGCCGCCTCCCCCGCGCCCAGCCCCTCCGACAGCTACCGCCGGGTGGACGCGGTCAGGCTCGTCCGCGACGACCCGGAGGTCTCGGACGCGGTCAAGCGGGACCTCAAGCCGTGCGCGGGGGACGACTACCCGATCGACGTGTCGTACGGCCATCTGACCGGCGGATCGGCCGTCGACGTCGTCGTCAACGTGCTGACCTGCCGCGACGCGGTGGGCGTCGGCTCGTACGTGTACCGGAAGTCGGGCGGCGGCTACCGGAACGTGTTCAAGGCCGAGGAGTCCCCGGTCTACGCGGAGATAGACCGCGGCGACCTGATGGTGTCGCGGCAGGTGTACGAGAAGAGCGACTCGGTCTCGAGTCCGTCCGGCGAGAACGTCACCACGTACTCCTGGACGTCGGGCCGCTTCGTCGAGGAGTCCTACCACCACACCGACTACGGCAAGGCGATCGGCGGCGGCGCCAGCGCCTCACCGGCCGGCTGACGTGAACACAGCGGACGGCCCATACGTCACACGTGAGTGAGGGCCCCGGCGATGAGCCGGGCCCCGCATCACGGCACGAGAACCACACGAGGCACGAGGACTGAGAGCACCGGGATGGCAGACCAGACCCACGTCCTGTTCGTCGAGGACGACGACGTCATCCGCGAGGCCACCCAGCTCGCCCTGGAGCGGGACGGCTTCGCGGTCACCGCCATGCCCGACGGGCTGTCGGGCCTGGAGGCGTTCCGCGCCGACCGACCCGACATCGCGCTCCTCGACGTCATGGTCCCGGGCCTGGACGGGGTGAGCCTGTGCCGGCGTATCCGCGACGAGTCGACGGTGCCGGTGATCATGCTGTCGGCGCGCGCCGACTCCATCGATGTCGTCCTGGGCCTGGAGGCGGGCGCGGACGACTATGTGACCAAGCCCTTCGACGGCGCCGTGCTGGTCGCCCGCATCCGCGCCGTGCTGCGCCGCTTCGGGCACGCCGCCGGCGCGGCGCAGGCGGCCGGGGCGTCGGGCCCGTCGGCCGCCGACGGCGTCCTGGCCTTCGGCGACCTGGAGATCGACACCGAGGGCATGGAGGTGCGCCGGGCGGGGCAGCCGGTGGGGCTCACGCCGACCGAGATGCGGCTGCTGCTGGAGTTCTCCGCCGCGCCCGGCACGGTGCTCTCGCGCGACAAACTCCTCCAGCGCGTGTGGGACTACGGCTGGGGCGGGGACACCCGCGTCGTCGACGTCCATGTGCAGCGGCTGCGTACGAAGATCGGCCAGGAACGGATCGAGACGGTCCGCGGCTTCGGCTACAAGTTGAAGGCCTGAGCGGAGTTGGGCATGCGGGGGATCATTCGACGCCCTGGTGGCAGGCGCACGGCGGAAGCCGACCACCGTACGGAGCTGTTGACCGACAGCCGTACGGGGCTCGGCGCGGACAGCGGCACGGAGCCCGGGACCGGCGGCCCCACGGGGCTCAGGACCGGCATCCGTACCGGACTCAGATGGAAGCTCAGCGCGGCCATCGCGCTCGTCGGCGCGCTGGTGGCGGTCGCGCTCAGCCTGGTCGTGCACAACGCGGCCCGGGTCTCGATGCTGGACAACGCGCGCGACCTCGCGGACGAACGGGTCCAGATCGCGCAGCGCAACTACGAGCTGTCCGGGCGCCCGAACTTCCCCGGCATCAAGATCGACGACCCGCGGCTGCCGCACGCGCTGCACGCGAAGGTCGAGGCGGGGCGCCGCGCGACGTTCGTGACCGAGAGCAGCGGGAACGTCCCGGACATCTGGGCCGCGGTCCCGGTCAAGGGCGGGCACGTCCTGTCGCTCCACACCCACCTCACCGACCGCAGCACGGACGTGATGAAGGACCTCGACCAGGCCCTGGTCATCGGCTCGATCACGGTCGTCCTCGGCGGCAGCGCGCTCGGCGTGCTCATCGGCGGGCAGCTGTCGCGCAGGCTGCGCAAGGCGGCGGCCGCGGCGAACCAGGTCGCCAAGGGCAAGACGGACGTGCGGGTGCGGGACGCCATCGGCGGGGTCGTACGGGACGAGACCGACGATCTCGCGCGGGCGGTGGACGCCATGGCGGACGCGCTGCAGCAGCGGCTGGAGGCGGAGCGGCGGGTCACCGCCGACATCGCGCACGAGCTGCGCACCCCGGTGACCGGACTGCTGACCGCCGCCGAACTGCTGCCCCCCGGCCGCCCCACGGAGCTGGTCCTGGACCGGGCCAAGGCCATGCGCACCCTCGTCGAGGACGTCCTGGAGGTGGCCCGGCTCGACAGCGCCTCCGAGCGCGCCGAGCTGGAGGACATCATGCTGGGCGAGTTCGTCACCCGGCGCGTGGCCGCCAAGGACCCGGAGATCGCCGTGCGCGTGGTGCACGAGTCGGCGGTCACGACCGACCCGCGGCGCCTGGAGCGGGTGCTGTTCAACCTGCTCGCCAACGCCGCCCGGCATGGCAGGCCGCCCATCGAGGTCACCGTCGAGGGCCGGGTCATCCGGGTCCGCGACCACGGCCCCGGCTTCCCCGAGGACCTGCTCGCCGAGGGGCCGAGCCGCTTCCGCACCGGCAGCTCGGACCGCGCCGGGCAGGGGCACGGTCTCGGGCTGACCATCGCGGCGGGGCAGGCCCGGGTGCTCGGCGCCCGTCTGACCTTCCGCAACGTCCGGCCCGCGGGCGCGCCGGAGCACATCCCGGCGGAGGGCGCGGTGGCCGTCCTGTGGCTCCCGGAGCACGCCCCGACCAACTCGGGCAGCTACCCGATGCTGCCCTAGGGCCTCCTGCCTTCCCGGCCGCCCCGCGGCCGGTCCCGTCAGGCCCAGTCCTTGTCCATGTCGAGGCCGTCCGCACGGGGCTGCGTGAACGAGAACCAGTTCCCCGAGTCGTCGCGCAGCAGCGCCTCCGTGCCGTACGGACGCTCCTGCGGCTCCTGCAGGAACTCCACGCCGCGGTCCTTGAGCTTCTTGTAGTCGCCGTGGATGTCGTCGGTGGTCAGCACTCCGGCGCCGAGCACGCCCTTGGCCACCAGCTTCTTCACCATCTCGGCGGATTCGGGGTCCATCGCGGGCGCGCCGGGCACCATCAGCGTCAGCTCGACGTCGGGCTGCTCCGGGGAGCCTACGGTGAGCCAGCGCATCCCGCCGTCGCCCATCGTCATGTCCGTACGGACCTCGAGGCCCAGCTTCTCGGTGTAGAACTCCTTCGCCCGGTCCTGGTCCAGTACCCAGACGGTGGCGATCTTGAGTCCCTTGATCATGGCGTGCTCCTGTCCGCAGCGGTCTGCATCGTCCTCGTCACCGTAGGCAGCCGCGCCCTCAGTCCGCTTCTCCGGAATTGCGCTGTGCGCCGCCGGGGCCGCTGCGGAACCCGCCCGCCCACAGCATGGCGTAGCACCCGGGTATGAGCGCGGCCCCGCGGCCCACGTGCTTGGTCCGGTACTCGCTGGGTGTCAGACCGGTCCACGCCTTGAACCGGGTCGAGAACGTGCCCAGGCTGCTGAAGCCGACCAGGAGGCAGATCTCGGTCACCGACAGGTCGGCGGTGCGCAGCAGGTCCTCCGCCCGCTCTATCCGGCGGTGGGTCAGATACTGGCCGGGCGTCTCGCCGTACGCCTCCTTGAAGGCGCGGACGAAGTGGAAGCGCGAGTAGCCGGCGTGCGCGGCCACCGCGGCCAGGTCGAGCCCCGGATCGGCCCAGTCGCGATCCATGGCGTCCTTGGCCAGGCGCAACTGGCGCATTTTGTCCATGCCCACGATGCTGACACGCGCCACTGACAATCCCCACCACGGCCGCAACCATCAATTGAGGAAGCCCCACGGCGGGCAACCACGTCCGCGAGAGCGGCGCCGGTTTAAGGCGCAAAAAAGAGCCCCCCGGGGCGGACACTGGCCGGGGGGCCTTCGGCTTCAGGACTCAGACGGTCGATTCAGGCGGTCGACTCAGACGGTCTCGGCGACCGCCATCGGCGCCTCGTCGGCGGTCTCGTCCGCCGCGGGCTTCTGCGGGGCGCCCCTGAGCGGCACCTCCTTCACGAACAGCGCCGCGAGCAGCACGCTGACCGCGATCACTGCGCCCAGCAGGAACGCCGAGTGTGTACCGGCGGACACCGCGTGCTGGTACGCCTCGCGCACCGGCTGCTGCAGCTTGGCGAGGCTGGCCGCGTCCAGCGAGGCGGAGCGCTCGGTCACCTTGGAGCCCAGGGCACCGGCCCGCTCGGCCATGACGTGCTGGACCCGGTCGTTGAACAGGGCGCCCATGACGGCGACGCCGAAGGAGCCGCCGAGCGTGCGGAACAGGGTGGCCGACGAGGACGCGACGCCCATGTCCTTCATCTCCACGCTGTTCTGCGCGACCAGCATGGTGACCTGCATCAGGCAGCCCATGCCGAGACCGACGACGGCCATGTACACGCCGGAGGTGAACCGGGTGGTGTCCGTGTCCATCAGCGACATCAGATACAGGCCGACGATCATCAGCGCGCCGCCGAGGATCGGGAAGACCTTGTAGCGGCCGGTGCCGGTGGTGACCCGCCCGGCGATCATCGACGTGACCAGCATCGCGCCGAGCATCGGCAGGAGCAGCAGTCCGGAGTTGGTCGCGGACGCGCCCTGCACCGACTGCTGGTACAGCGGCAGGAAGAGCGTGGCGCCGAACATCACGAAGCCGGTGACGAAGCCGATGACCGAGGTCAGCGTGAAGTTGCGGCTGCGGAAGATGTGCAGCGGCAGGACCGGCTCGGCGGCCTTGGTCTGCCGGAACACGAACCCGATCAGCGCGGCGACGCCGATGGCGATCAGCTCCATGATCCGCGCGGACGTCCAGGCGTACTCCGTGCCGCCCCAGGTCGTCACCAGCACGATCGCGGTGATGCCGACGGTCAGCAGCGCGGCGCCGAGGTAGTCGATGCGTGCCTTGGTCCGCTTCTTCGGCAGGTGCAGTACGGCACTGATGGCGGCCAGCGCGACCACGCCGAGCGGCAGGTTGATGTAGAAGGCCCAGCGCCAGCCCCAGTTGTCGGTGATGGTGCCGCCGACCAGCGGGCCGCCGATCATCGCGAGCGCCATGACGCCGGCCATCATGCCCTGGTACTTGCCGCGCTCGCGCGGGGGAATGAGGTCACCGATGATCGCCATGACGCCGACCATCAGACCGCCGGCGCCGAGGCCCTGGATCGCGCGGAACCCGATCAGCTCGCCCATGTTCTGGGCCATGCCGCCGAGCGCGGAGCCGATCAGGAAGAGCACGATCGAGGTCATGAAGGCGCCCTTGCGCCCGTACATGTCGCCGAGCTTGCCCCAGATCGGGGTGGAGGCCGCGGTCGCGAGCGTGTACCCGGTCACGACCCAGGACAGGTGCTCCAGGCCGCCGAGCTCGCCGACGATCGTCGGCATCGCCGTACCCACGATCATGTTGTCGAGCATCGCGAGCATCATCGCGATCATGAGCGCGAGCAGGACGACTCGCACGCTCCTGGGCTGTTTGCCCTGGTCATCCGGTATCTGCTGGCCCGCCTGGGCCGGCTGTGTGTCCGCCATCGTTCCCTACTCCCCCCGACGCGGCCACTTACCTGCCGCCCGGCTAGTTCACTACAATGGGAAGGTAGCCTTTTACTAGCCGGGCGTCAAGTAAGTTTCCGCGGGAGCGCGAGGAGTACGAGGATGGGCGTCACCATGGACGGCACCAAGCAGCAGCGCCGCGGCAACACCCGCCAGCGCATCCAGGACGTGGCGCTCGAACTCTTCGTCGAGCAGGGCTACGAGAAGACTTCCCTGCGCGAGATCGCCGAGCACCTCGGCGTCACGAAGGCGGCGCTCTACTACCACTTCAAGACCAAGGAAGAGATCATCGTCAGCCTCTTCGAGGACCTGACGAGACCGGTCGAGGAGCTGATCGAGTGGGGCAAGCAGCAGCCTGACACGCTGGAGACGAAGCAGGAGATCGTACGGCGCTACAGCCAGTCACTGGTCGACGCGGGACCGCTGTTCCGCTTCATGCAGGAGAACCAGGCGACCGTACGGGAACTGCGCATCGGCGACACCTTCAAGGACCGCATGGGCCGCCTGCGCGACATCATCATCGACTCCGACGCCGAGCTGGTCGACCAAGTGCGCTGCATCAGCGCCCTGTTCACGCTCCACGCGGGGATGTTCGTCATGCAGGACCTGGAGGGCGATCCCGAGAAGAAGCGGGAGGCGGTTCTGGAGGTCGCCATGGATCTGGTGACCCAGGCGCACGAGCGCGCCCGGGGAGCCGAGGGCATCGCGGCGAGCAAATCCTGAAAGAACGGGCGACAGAAGCCCGTTCGGGATCGGCCACCCGCCGGAAAAACGACAAGCCCGCGGCCGCGACGTCATGATGACGCCGCGGCCGCGGGCTGTGACGACTTCCCCGAAGAAGTGGTGCTACCTCAGACGGTCACGCCCTGGGCGCGCAGGAAGACGACCGGGTTGATCGCCGAGCCGTAGTTCGGGGTCGTACGGACCTCGAAGTGCAGGTGCGGGCCCGTGGTGTTGCCGGTGTTGCCGGACAGGGCTATGTGCTGGCCTTCGGCGACGATCTGGCCGACCTTCACGTCGATCCGCGACAGGTGGGCGTACTGCGTGTACAGCCCGTTGGCGTGCTTGATGACGATGGCGTTGCCGTAGGCGGGACCGTCACCGCCGCCCCAGGGGCCGGCCTTGACGACGGTGCCACCGTGCGCGGCGACGACGTCGGTGCCGATCGGCACGGCGTAGTCCTGACCGCTGTGCTTGTGCATCCAGTGACTGCCCGCCTGGTCGAAGCCGGCGGTGAGCGTGTAGTTCTTCACCGGGTCCATCCAGGACACGGTGGGCTTGGCGGCGGCGACGGCCTTGGTCGCGACGGGGGCGGCCTCGACGCCGGCCTGCGCGGGGGCGGCGGATGCGATCCCGGCGCCGAGGGCGGCCGAGATGCCGACACCCGCGGCCACGACGGCGGCACGGTTACGAATCAGGGAAGAGCGGGACATGGCGCGCTTGAACATCCAAACCTCATGCTTTCGGGGACGAAGAAGCCCCGCGACGCACAGCCGTTCGCCGGTGGGGCCATACCTTGGTAACCCGAGGCCCCAGATGCACTCAATCCCCCCCATCTACGACATGGGGCAGTAGGCGCCCGGGCGGACTCCACCCCCTTGACAAGCCCCCGAGCGGCCGAGCAGGGCTCTGACGAGGCGGAACCCGTGGTCACCCGATCCCCGAAATGCCCGCTTTGAGCCTAATTCGCCCCTTACACACCACTATCGGGGCTAGTAACAGCCATATCACCTGTGCCGCATATCACCGCACACCAAGATCCAACAGCCTTGGAATGTGACCGCCGTTACGCCGACATACCCCCACAATCGAGTCGGACTGAACGCCTGAACCGTCGAAATCATGGCCGCAAACGCCCCCCGCAGGGAACATGCTTCAGACCCGGCACCCGACCGTCGCCAGGGCGTCCTTGACCTCCCGCGCCACACGGGCCGCGTCCTCGGGGTTGTTCACCACGTCTGTGCGGTTCATGTCGATGACGAGGACCTCGCTGGCCGAGTAGTGCTTGTGCACCCAGTCGTCGTAGCCGGACCACAGCGTCCGGTAGTACTCGATGAGGGCCTCGTCCTGTTCGAAATCGCGGCCCCGCAGCCCGATACGGTGCAGCACCGTGTCGAAGTCCGCCTTGAGGTAGACCATGAGATCGGGCGCCTTGCGGTACGGAAGGCCGTCGATCTCGCGCATCATCTCGTCGAGCAGACCCTCGTACACCTGCATCTCGAGGGAGCTGATCCGGCCCAGGTCGTGATTGACCTTGGCGAAGTACCAGTCCTCGTAGATGGACCGGTCGAGGACGTTGTCGCCCTGCTTGTACGCCTCCTTGATCGCGGCGAACCGCGTCTGCAGGAAGTAGAGCTGGAGCAGGAAGGGGTAGCGCTTCGCCTGGATCTCCTCGAGGCTCGCCGTGTAGAAGAGCGGAAGGATCGGATTGTCGTCCACGCTCTCGTAGAAGACTTCGCTGCCCAGCTCCTTGGCGAGCAGTTCGGCCACACTCGTCTTGCCGATCCCGATCATGCCTCCGACGCAGATCACTGGCATACCTCACTTCTCCCCGGGGGTCTTCTGTTCGTGGGCGGGTGGGATGGGCGCCCCACGCCGCTGAGACACACGTCGGCGGCCACGCGATTCCCCGGGATCTTCATGATCAGCGTCATGCGGTCCCCGTCCGGACCAAGGCCCTGACACAGACCGCTCACCTCGACTGGCCGGCCTGACCGTTCCTCAGTCGCCGCGCGCAGCGACGAGCCATAGCCCTGCGGCCGTCTTGAAGCTTAAATGACGATTCACCCAACGCCGTCCACAGCGCCGGCACCCGCCTCGCCGACCCCGCTCAGCCCAACAGGATCTTCGAACGACGGCACCTCCGCGTGTACGCCGCCGTACGCTCCCCGTCGACCTCCTCATCGGCAGCCGCAGACACTGACTACGGCGACACGCGCCCGCGATCGAGCCTGAACCACACCCGTTCGGATGACCTGATCACATTCCGGCACCCGCAAAGATCGCCCTGCGCAACGCTCGCCCCATGACCTTGCGCAAGAACTCCGAGACGTTCGACGCCACCGTCCCCGCCCAGCTGGGTTCCCTGCCCTCCTGGTACGGCGATCTGCTCGGCGACGTCAAGGAGACGGTGGCCGGGGCGCGCCTGCGCGCGCAGCGGGCCGTGAACACCGAACTCGTCCAGATGTACTGGCAGATCGGCAAGCTGATCCTCGCCCGCCGGGAGCAGGAAGGCTGGGGCACGAAGGTCGTGGCCCGGCTCGCGGCGGACCTGAAGGCCGCCTTCCCCGGGCAGCGCGGATTCTCTCGCCGCAACCTGATGTACATGCAGAAGCTGGCCCGGACCTGGCCGCAGCCAATCGTGCAACAGGCTGTTGCACAATTGCCCTGGGGCCACATCACCGTCCTCATGGACAAACTCGAAACCCGCGCCGAGCTGGACTTCTATGTCACCGAGGCCGTTCGCAAGGGGTGGTCCCGCGCCCTGCTGGACCGCTTCATCCACCAGGGTCTCCATCTCGCCCAGGGCTCAGCTTCGACCAACTTCGAGCTGACCGTCCCTGATGACTCCGCGGTCCTCAAGGAGCTCGCCCGGGACCCGTACCGCCTCGATTTCCTCGGCCTCGACAAGGAACACGCCGAGCATGAGCTCGAAGAGGCGATCGTCGCCAACATGGTCCGCTTCCTCACCGAACTCGGTGTCGGATTCGCCTTCGTCGGCCGCCAGTACCCCGTGCTCATCGGCGGCGATCAATACCGCATCGACTTGCTCTTCTACCACCTCAAGCTGCACCGCTACTTTGTCTTCGAGCTGAAGACAAAGGACGTACGCCCCGAGCACGTCGGCAAGCTCAACTTCTACGTCAGCGTGGTCGACCAGTTGGTCCGCGACCCGCAACGTGATGACGCGACCATCGGCTTCCTCATCGGGGCCCACCACAACAAGGCGGCCGTACAACTCGCCCTCGACGCCAGCAACAACCCGCTGGCCGTGACCAACTACTCGAATCTCTCCCCTACGGAGCGCGAACTCGTCCCCACGGAAGAGGACTTGTCCCGTGTGGTCCAGGACGCCATCGACTCCGTAAGGCCATGACCACGCGCGACCGAATGACCGTACGCTGACAGGCAAAAGGCCAACCACAGCCGCGGGGGATCGAGCGACATGGAACCGGCGTCCATCGGCGTCAAGTTGGCATCCGGCGTGGTCACGCCACTGGTCAAGAAGCTTTTCGTCAGCGAAGGAGCGGGCGCCGGGCTGGTCGACAAGCCGGTGCGGATTTCGGGGTTCGTCTCCTTCAAGGGCGAGAAGCGTACGCTCGCGAAGCCGGACCTGCACAAGCTGTCCACGGGCTTGGTCAGGCAGGCCATGAAAAGCGGGGAGCGGCCCATAGCCCCGGACGAGGAGGAGGCCGTCGCCTACGCCCTCGCCGACACCCTGTACGCCCTCGGCGACCTCACCATGACGGACGTACAGGCGGTCGAACTCGGGCACGACGCCCTCGCCGACGCCCTCCGCGCCGCGAGCGGACACCCGGACCGCGATCTCTCGCTGGACGGGGGCCTGTTGTGCCGGCGGCTGCTCGGCACGGCCTGCCTGCACATCCTGCACTTCTTCACCCAGCGCTCCACCTTCGTTCCCCGCACCCTGGTCGAGCAGTCGCGCCGCCAGAGCGAACTCATCGCGAAGATGGACGCGTTGATCGTCAGGACGCCGCCGCCCGGCGGCACAGACACGGCCTTCGAGCAGCGCTACCTCGCGTACGTTGCCACAAAGCACAGCCACCTCACCATCTACGGCATCGACCTGGTCAACTCCCCCGAGCGCTGGCCCCTCGACGCCGCCTACCTCAGCCTTGAGGCGCTGTGCGCGGCCGAGGACGGCGAGGCGGCCGGCCCGGACGGGACGCCCATGGCCTCGGCCACGACCGCGCTTCCCGCCGAACAGGCCCTCTCCGAGCACGACTTGGTGCTGCTGCGCGGAGTCGCCGGCTCCGGCAAGACGACGCTCGTGCAGTGGCTCGCGGTCACCGCTGCCCGAGGCGAGCGGGGTGATCGCGTGCCTTTCGTCCTCCCCCTCCGTACCCTGGTCCGCCGCCCCGACGGCCTCCCCGCCCCCGACGCCTTCCTGTCCGCCGTACGAGTCCCCTTCCACGCCACCACGCCGCCCAGCTGGGCGGACCGCGTGCTCACCGCCCGCCGCGGGCTGCTCCTGGTCGACGGCATCGACGAGATCCCGGAGCGGGAGCGGGAGCGCACCCGCCGCTGGCTGCGCGACCTGCTGGACGTGTACCCCGGCAACCAGTGGCTGGTCACCTCCCGGCCCTCCGCCGTACGGGAGGACTGGCTCGCCGCTGACGGCTTCACGGAGCTGGCGCTCACGCCGATGAGCCGCGACGACGTGTCCGCGTTCATCACCCGCTGGCACACGGCGGCCCGCATCGACGCACCCGACCCCGACCGCCTCGACGGCTACCAGCGCTCCCTCCTCCACGCCGTCCAGACCAAGCCCGACCTCGGTCGCCTCGCCACCAACCCCCTGATGAGCGGCCTGATCTGCGCACTGCACCGCGACCGGCGCGGCTATCTCCCGAACGGACGTCAGGAGTTGTACGACGCCGCCCTGTCCATGCTCCTCGCGCGGCGCGACGAGGAACGGGACATGTTCTCCGGCGGAGACGGCGACGTACGCCTCGGTGAACTCCCCCAGATCCAGCTGCTCCAACGGCTCGCGTACTGGCTGATCCGCAACAACCAGTCCGAGATGGACCGGGAGCGAGCGGAGCGCATCATCGCCGACATGCTGCCGTCCCTGCCGGCGGCCGCTCAGGGCGACGCCCACCGCATCCTGAACCACCTCCTCCTCCGCAGCGGCCTGCTGCGCGAACCCACCGTCGGCACCGTCGAGTTCGTCCACCGCACCTTCCAGGACTACCTCGGCGCGAAGGCGGCCGTGGAGGACGGCGACTTCGGGCTGCTGGTGCGGGGCGCGGCGGACGAGCAGTGGGCGGACGTGTTCCGGCTGGCGGTCGCCCACGCCCGACCTCGCGAACGTGCCGAGCTGCTCAGTGACTTGACCGACTCGGCACGGCATCTGACAGGCGCCGCGGCCACGCGCGTACGACTCCTCGCCCTCGCCTCACTGGAACACGCGACGCAACTCGACCCCACCGTCCGAGCCACCGTGCAGCAAAACGCCGCCGCCCTCATCCCGCCCCGGACGACCGACGAGGCCCGCGCCCTCGCCTCCGCCGGACCGATCACCCTGGAGCTGCTGCCAGGCCCGGAGGGGCTGAGCGACGAGGAGGCCCGGGCCGTCGTCATCACCGCGTCGCTCATCGGAACGGAGGCGGCCGTGCCGGTGCTGGCCCGGTTCCGGGACCATCCGGCGCTGCCCGTGCGCGCTCAACTGACGTGGACCTGGGACCGGTTCGCCACACGGAGGTACGGACAGGAGGTCATCGCCCACCTGCGACAGGACGGCCTCTTCTTCACCGCCCGCTCGGCGCAGCAGCTGCGCTTTCTGCGCGAGCTGGGCGGCCGCCGGTTCCACCAGGTCGTCGGCGACATCGATCCGTCCGAGGTGAGCACCGGGCTCGCGCCGGACCAGGTGACCCGGTTGAACCTGCGCGACAACGAGCGGCTGCCGGACCTGACCGGCCTGTCGGCCCTGCGGCGGCTCACCTATCTGGACCTGAGCAAGTGCCCCTTGGTGGACGACCTCACTCCGATCTCCCACCTTCCGCTGGACTGGCTGTCGTTGAGCATGCTGCCGGGGCTGACGAAGCCCGGCGCGCTCGCCCCGCTCTCCGGCTCGGCGAGCCTGCGCTCACTCGACCTGGGCATCCTCCTGCAGGCCGACAGTCTCGATGACGCCCTCCCCGGGGACGTCCCCCTGCGCCATCTGCGCTTCGCCAAGAACGCCCTGCGGCACACCGGTCTGCGCGGCCTGAACCGCGTCGCGTCGCTGAGGCAGCTGAGCCTGGCCAACCTCGTCACGCCCCTCTCCCCCGAGGACTACGAGGAGATCGCCCGGTTGCCCGGGCTGGAGGAACTGCGGATCATCTGGGACGTCGCCGGCTGGGAGGGGCCGCCCCTGCCGGGCATCCGCGGCCTCCGACTCAACCAGTTCACGGGGGACGAGGACCTCTCGGAGCTCGCCGTACTGTTCCCGAGCCTCCGCACGATCGAGATCACGCTCGCCCCGGGGAGCACCGGCGTACCGGACCACACCCTGGCGACGCTCCCCGTCACCCCCACCATCACCAGGCCGCACAGCGTGGTGTGACGCACACCTCTGTACGACTACCCATCAGTAACCCTACGGTTCCCCTCGCGCCACCCTCGCTCAAGAGCATGTCCCTGACACAGGAACGTACGGCACACACATGACCATGCCGTACGGACGGGAGAGGACCCCCCACCGATGACCAGTCGCCATTGGGCGCGCCGCATGTCCGTCACCGTCGTCTCCGTGGCCGCCCTGGCCGCGACGTCCGCGCCCGCCGACGCCGCGACGACGAGCAGCACATCCACGTCCGCGACCTCCGCCAAGGTCGACTACGCCACCTGGCAGAAGGACTGCCAGGCGGTGATGGACCAGGCCCTGCCGTATCTGAAGGACCGCATCGCCGCCGCCGGGCCGGGCGAGAAGCAGGCGATCGTCTTCGACATCGACAACACCACGCTGGAGACCGACTTCGGCTTCAGCTACCCGCAGCCGGCCAACAGGCCGGTCCTGAACGTCGCGGAGTACGCCCAGGAGCACGGCGTCTCGCTCTTCTTCGTCACCGCCCGCCCGGGCATCGTCTACGGGCCCACCGAGTACAACCTCGAGTACGACGGTTACGACGTCACCGGTCTCCGTGTCCGCGGACTGTTCGACCTGTTCAAGGACGTCGCCGACTACAAGACGGCCCAGCGCGCGGACATCGAGGACAACGGCTACACGATCATCGCGAACATCGGGAACAGCGCCTCCGACCTCTCGGGCGGCCACGCCGAGAAGACGTTCAAGCTGCCGGACTACGACGGGCAGCTGTCGTAGCCCCAGCCGGGTACGCGAAAGGGGGCCGGTGCTCTTGAAGAGCACCGGCCCCCTTTCGTTCAGCCTTCAGACGAGCACCCGAAGGGTCACGCGTCCTTGCTCAGGTTCGGCCCGGCACCGCCGGCCGCCTGCTCGATCGGCGGGACGTCGGGCAGCGCCGACTTCTCCTCGCCGCGGAAGGTGAAGGTCTTGTTCTCGCCCTCGCCCTCGGTGTCCACGACCACGATGTGGCCGGGGCGCAGCTCGCCGAAGAGGATCTTCTCGGACAGGGTGTCCTCGACCTCGCGCTGGATCGTGCGACGCAGCGGACGCGCACCCAGGACGGGGTCGTAACCCTTCTTGGACAGCAGCTCCTTGGCGGACTGGGAGAGCTCGATGCCCATGTCCCGGTCCTTCAGGCGCTCGTCCACCTTGCTGATCATCAGGTCGACGATCCGCAGGATGTCCTGCGGCGTCAGCTGCGGGAAGACCACCACGTCGTCGACGCGGTTGAGGAACTCGGGCCGGAAGTGCTGCTTGAGCTCGTCCTGGACCTTGTTCTTCATGCGCTCGTAGTTGCTCTTCGTGTCACCCGTGGCCGCGAAGCCCAGGTTGAAGCCCTTCGAGATGTCCCGCGTGCCGAGGTTGGTCGTCATGATGATGACCGTGTTCTTGAAGTCCACGACCCGGCCCTGGGAGTCGGTCAGGCGACCGTCCTCCAGGATCTGCAGCAGCGAGTTGAAGATGTCCGGGTGGGCCTTCTCGACCTCGTCGAACAGGACCACGGAGAACGGCTTGCGGCGGACCTTCTCGGTCAGCTGGCCGCCCTCTTCGTAGCCCACGTATCCGGGCGGGGAACCGAAGAGACGCGAGACCGTGTGCTTCTCGCTGAACTCCGACATGTCGAGGGAGATCAGCGCGTCCTCGTCGCCGAAGAGGAACTCGGCGAGCGCCTTGGACAGCTCGGTCTTACCGACACCGGACGGGCCGGCGAAGATGAACGAGCCACCGGGGCGCTTCGGGTCCTTCAGACCGGCACGCGTACGGCGGATCGCCTTCGACAGCGCCTTGACGGCGTCGACCTGGCCGATGACCCGCTTGTGGAGCTCGTCCTCCATGCGGAGCAGGCGGCTGGACTCCTCCTCGGTCAGCTTGAAGACCGGGATGCCCGTGGCCGTGGCGAGGACCTCGGCGATCAGCTCGCCGTCGACCTCGGCGACGACGTCCATGTCGCCGGCCTTCCACTCCTTCTCCCGCTTGGCCTTCGCGGCGAGGAGCTGCTTCTCCTTGTCGCGCAGGGAGGCGGCCTTCTCGAAGTCCTGCGAGTCGATCGCGGACTCCTTGTCCCGGCGGACACCGGCGATCTTCTCGTCGAACTCGCGGAGGTCCGGCGGCGCGGTCATCCGGCGGATGCGCATCCGGGAGCCGGCCTCGTCGATCAGGTCGATCGCCTTGTCCGGCAGGAAGCGGTCCGAGATGTAGCGGTCGGCCAGGGTGGCGGCCTGGACCAGCGCCTCGTCGGTGATCGAGACGCGGTGGTGCGCCTCGTACCGGTCGCGCAGGCCCTTGAGGATCTCGATCGTGTGCGGCAGCGACGGCTCCGCGACCTGGATGGGCTGGAAGCGGCGCTCCAGGGCCGCGTCCTTCTCCAGGTGCTTGCGGTACTCGTCCAGCGTGGTCGCACCGATGGTCTGCAGCTCACCGCGGGCCAGCATCGGCTTCAGGATCGAAGCGGCGTCGATGGCGCCCTCGGCGGCACCCGCACCGACCAGCGTGTGCAGCTCGTCGATGAACAGGATGATGTCGCCGCGGGTGCGGATCTCCTTGAGCACCTTCTTCAGGCGCTCCTCGAAGTCACCGCGGTAGCGGGAGCCGGCGACCAGGGCGCCGAGGTCCAGCGTGTAGAGGTGCTTGTCCTTGAGCGTCTCGGGCACCTCGCCCTTGACGATGGCCTGGGCGAGGCCCTCGACGACGGCGGTCTTACCGACGCCGGGCTCACCGATCAGCACCGGGTTGTTCTTGGTACGGCGGGACAGCACCTGCATGACCCGCTCGATCTCCTTCTCGCGCCCGATGACCGGGTCGAGCTTGGACTCACGAGCGGCCTGGGTGAGGTTCCGGCCGAACTGGTCGAGGACCAGGGACGTCGAGGGCGTGCCCTCGGCAGGGCCGCCGGCGGTGGCGGTCTCCTTGCCCTGGTAGCCCGACAGCAGCTGGATGACCTGCTGACGGACACGGTTGAGATCGGCACCCAGCTTGACCAGGACCTGGGCGGCGACGCCCTCGCCCTCACGGATCAGGCCGAGCAGGATGTGCTCGGTGCCGATGTAGTTGTGGCCCAGCTGAAGGGCCTCGCGGAGCGACAGCTCCAGGACCTTCTTGGCACGGGGGGTGAAGGGGATGTGCCCGGACGGGGCCTGCTGGCCCTGACCGATGATCTCCTCCACCTGCTGGCGGACCGCCTCGAGCGAAATCCCGAGGCTCTCAAGGGCCTTGGCGGCGACACCCTCACCCTCGTGGATCAGGCCCAGGAGGATGTGCTCGGTGCCGATGTAGTTGTGGTTGAGCATCCGGGCTTCTTCCTGAGCCAGGACGACAACCCGCCGCGCGCGGTCGGTGAACCTCTCGAACATCGTTAATCGCTCCTCAGAGCGGTCAGGCAGTGGGGGGAACTTCCCCTCCCTGTCCTTCCGCAGCTTAGTCCCGCAAGCGGGGACCGCTCATTCCAACTGCCGACACCGTCGATGGCCTCCTGACCCCGAACGCCGACATCTGCTCCAACCCGATGGTGCGAGACGATGTTCCCGCAGGCCAAGCGGTTACCCCTGTCTCCAGTACGCCGATGGCGAACGTGAGACGGCCCACCCTGCGTGTCGCCCCCTCCCACTAGGGATGTCTTACCCGCACGCACTGACACTCCATACCGCGCGCGCCGGTTCCCTCCGCTATGGGCGAACAACCTTGCGCCTCCCCGAGCCCCCACGCGCCCCTTTTATGGGCGCGCTGCGCAATTGCCGAAATACCCAGCGTAACTTGCGGGCGTATTCGGTGGTTGCACTGGGCATGGTCGGCTCGGTGTCCACGACGCCCCTTCCTCGCCTTCCTCGTCGTCCGCCCGGCCCCGGCGGCCCCGGCGGTACGGCCGGTCCGGAGTTTCCGGGTCGTCCGGTCGCCCGGATCCGGCGCTGGTACGAGAACGAACTGGGGTGGACGACCGTGCCCGGTGAGCCGCTCCGGCTTGTCACGGGCCTGCGTTTCGACGTCCTGGACGTGCCGGCGGAGGCGGGCACGGCGGCGCTGAGGCATCTGACGGGGGCGTCTCCGGTGGCTCTGCGAGGCGACCGGATGCTGATCCTGGTGGCCGCGGGCAGCGCGGAGGAATTGCCGGGGCTGCTGGACTGGCTGGAGTGGGGCGCGCTGGCGCTCGACCTCACAGCCCTCGGCGCGGACGGCCGCATGGCCGCACCGCTGCCCCCTGAGCCCCCGGGGCTCCCCGGACAGAGCTCGCCCGGAACCCGGCCGCCTCGTTCCCCGCGTCCCGCACAGGGGGCCGCCGTATGGCTGCGGCCCCCCGAACCGGGGTACGAGGTCGAGGCCTCGTTGCCGACGCTGTCGGCCGTGGGGGGCGTGGGGGGCGCCCCCGATCTCGTACGTCTTGTGGACACGGTGGCCACGGGGTGTCACCGGATCCGGCTGCGGCGCGCGTGCGCGCGTCCGCCGCTTTCTCAGCCGTTGGCCTTCTCGTAAGCCTCGCGGATGCTGGCGGGAACACGGCCGCGGTCATTGACCTCGTAACCGTTCTCCTTGGCCCACGCACGGATCTGCGCGGTGTCCTGGCTGCCACCGGAAGCGGCACGAGCCTTTCCACGCCCGCCCGAAGCACGGCCTCCGGTACGACGACCACCCTTCACATAGGGATCGAGAAGTCCCCGCAGCGTGTCCGCATTGCCGGTCGTGAGATCGATCTCGTACGTCTTGCCGTCCAACGCGAACGTAACGGTCTCGTCCGCCTCGCCGCCGTCGAGGTCGTCGACAAGAAGGACCTGAACCTTCTGTGCCACCGGATTTCCTTTCATCGATAACGTGAGGGTCTGGGGTCTGCGGCGTCCGCCGTTTCACCGCCCCCTGTTATATGCAGTACTGCAGTACGTCGGAAAGCAAACCGCTTTTGCCGGAAAAACACAAACCCCTGGCAGAGACTCAGCGACCGCCCCCGACCGGAAAGATGCGCGTTTCGGACATAGGGAACCGGGGCAGGGTCGGAGCGCCGGAATACCGGGCGCATCTAGGCGATCACAGATGCAGAAGCATCCGGCTGTTGCCCAAGGTGTTCGGTTTCACTCGTTCGAGACCGAGGAACTCGGCGACGCCCTCGTCATAGGAACGCAAGAGCTCCGCGTACACATCGGCGTCCACAGGCGTCTCGCCGATCTCCACGAAGCCGTGCTTCGTGAAGAAGTCCACTTCGAAGGTCAGGCAGAAAACGCGGCGAACGCCGAGCAGGCGGGCGGTCTCCAGCAACTTCTCCAGCAAGTGGTGGCCGACGCCCGCTCCCTTCAGTCCCGGCTTCACCGCGAGAGTGCGGACTTCCGCAAGGTCTTCCCACATGACGTGCAGCGCACCGCAGCCGACCACCTCGGCGCCATTGCCGTTGCCGGCGTCGCGTTCCGCGACCCAGAACTCCTGGATGTCCTCGTAAAGCGTCACGGTCGCTTTGTCGAGCAGGATGCGCTCGCGGGCGTAGGCGTCAAGGAGGCGGCGCACGGCCGGGACATCGCCGGTCCGGGCCCGTCGGACGGTGACGGCTTTTGCGGTGACTTCGGGGCGGTCTCCTGCCATGGGCGGACGTTATCGCCCCTGGGCGTCCTGCGCGGAGCCGGGGTTCTCGTCTTCCGGGGTTTGCGGGCCCTGGACGATGCGTACGGCATCCCTCAAGGACTGGCGCTGTTCGTCGCTCATCATCCCGAAGAAGGCGACGAGAGCGGCCGCCGGGTTGTCGCTCTGGGACCAGGCGTCGTTCATCAGGGCGGCGGCGTACGCGGCGCGCGTGGAGACGGCCTCATATCGATAGGCCCGGCCTTCCGCCTCGCGTCGCACCCAGCCCTTCTGATGGAGATTGTCCAAAACGGTCATGACCGTGGTGTACGCGATGGAGCGTTCCTGTCGGAGGTCTTCCAGGACTTCTCGAACGGTCACCGGGCGGTTCCACTTCCACACGCGCGTCATGACCGCGTCTTCGAGTTCTCCCAATGGGCGAGGCACAGCTCAGAACAATACTGGGAGATCCCGGCAATGGCGTGCCGAACGTGCATCTTCATCGGTAAACCCGAACAAAAAGGGCGTACGACTCGGAAAGCACAGGGTGCGTGAGTCGTACGCCCGGGCGCCGGGAGGCGCCCCGATGCGGCTTGCCGCCGGTCGCGAGCTGCTTGCCGCCGGCCGGCTTCAGACGTCGGAGCCGGCGGACGCCTGCCGTACGCCTTCCGCGCGCGCGAGGGCGGCATCGACGGCGGCGTCCTCCTTGGCCTTGGCGGCCCCGCCCTGGGTCTTCACGATCACCCTGACCACACCGATGAACAACGCGGCCATGACGACCGGGGGCACGAGCGCGGAGACATAGTCCATGCCCCCAGGGTAGCCACGGGGGCAGGGACGGCAGGGCCGGGGTGCCCGGGCCTCACCCCGCGGCGAGCCGCTGCCGGGGCGGGTTGGGGCCGGAGGGGGACGTGGGGGGCTTGCGGCGCGGGAAGACCTCGCCCGGGGTGGGGATCGGCCGGGACGGCTTCTGCGGGGCGGGCTGGGGGGACGGGCGCTCGGTGGGCTTCTTGTCCTGCCCGTCGCCCGCACTGCCCCCGGGGAGGGCCAGCAGCCGGATGCACCCCCGAGAGGCGGGCACGCCCGGGGCGGCGTCGCGGTTCGCGCGGCGGTCCAGGCGGTCCAGGCGCTCCAGCAGGGCCGCCGCAGTGGGATTGCCGCGCAGGGCCCGCAGCGCGGCGAGGTCGTCGGCGGTCGGCCGGTACCCGGCGCCCAGCACCTCGTCCAGGAGCGCCAGATACCCGGCGGCGGTGCCGGGGAGGGCGGCGCGATACCGGCCGAGGTCGGCCACGACGAAGGCCCGCAGCCGGGCCCCCTCGCGCAGCGCCTCGTCGAGCGACTCGGCGAGGCGGAGGCAGTCCTGGACGTCCTCGGCCGAGGCGGGGCCGGGGTGGAGGGCGAGGGCGAGGGCACGGCGGAGCACACACAGCTCCTCCGCGCCGAACGCCATGCCGCCGCGGGATCCGTATGGCGTGGGCATGCGGTGACGCTACCGCTAATCGGACAAAACAGACGGTTCGGGCTGCCGTGTCGGCCGTGTCGCGTCCGGGTTTCCCTCAGCTGGGGTGATGCGGCTGCCCGGACGACCCGGGCAGCCGCGCCTCACATGCGGGAGACGTTCCGCTCGTACACCAGCCGCAGCCCGATCAGCGTCAGCCACGGCTCGTGCTCGTCGATGACCGACGCCTCGCCCAGCACCATCGGCGCCAGGCCGCCCGTGGCGATGACGGTCACGTCGTCCGGGTCGTCGGCCAGCTCCCGGGCCATCCGGCTCACGACGCCGTCGACCTGCCCTGCGAACCCGTACACGATGCCCGCCTGCATCGCCTCGACCGTGTTCTTGCCGATCACGCTCCGCGGCCGGGCCACCTCGATCTTCCGCAGCTGGGCGCCCTTGACGCCCAGCGCGTCGACCGAGATCTCGATGCCGGGCGCGATGACCCCGCCGACGTACTCCCCGCGCGCGGACACCGCGTCGAACGTCGTCGCCGTACCGAAGTCCACGACGATCGCCGGCCCCCCGTACAGCTCGACGGCCGCGACCGCGTTGATGATGCGGTCCGCGCCGACCTCCTTGGGGTTGTCCGTCAGGATCGGCACGCCCGTCTTCACGCCGGGCTCCACCAGCACGGCGGGCATGTCGCCGTAGTAGCGCCGCGTCACCTCGCGCAGCTCGTGCAGCACCGACGGCACGGTCGCGCAGATCGCGACCCCGTCGATGCCCTCGCCGAGTTCGTCCCCGAGCAGCGGGTGCATGCGCATGAGGCCCTGCAGCAGCACCGCCAGCTCGTCCGCCGTGCGGCGCGCGTCGGTGGAGATGCGCCAGTGCTCGACGATGGTGTCGCCGTCGAACAGGCCGAGGACCGTGTGCGTGTTGCCTACGTCGATCGTGAGGAGCATGGCCGTTACTCCGCCTCGCGCAGGTCCAGGCCGATGTCCAGGATCGGCGAGGAATGGGTCAGGGCTCCGACGGCCAGGAAGTCCACGCCGGTGTCCGCGTACGCGCGCGCGTTGTCCAGCGTCAGCCGGCCGGAGGCCTCCAGCAGCGCCCGCCCGTGGACGATCGCCACCGCCTCCTCGCACTCGCCGGGTGTGAAGTTGTCCAGCAGGATCAGGTCGGCGCCCGCGTCCACGGCCTCGCGCAGCTGGTGCAGGGTGTCGACCTCGACCTCGACCGGCACGCCCGGGAAGGCCTCCCGTACGGCCTTGAAGGCCTGCTCCACGCCGCCCGCGGCGACCACGTGGTTGTCCTTCACCAGGGCCGCGTCCGAGAGCGACATGCGGTGGTTGACGCCCCCGCCGCAGCGCACCGCGTACTTCTCCAGCGACCTCAGGCCCGGCGTCGTCTTGCGGGTGTCGCGCACCTTCGCGCGCGTGCCCTCCAGTACGTCCGCCCACGCGCGCGTGGTCGTCGCGATGCCGGACAGGCGGCACAGGATGTTGAGCGCGCTGCGTTCGGCGGTCAGGAGGTCGCGCGTCCGCGTGGTGACCGACAGGAGCTTCTGCCCGGCCTCCACCCGGTCGCCGTCCTCCACGTGCCGCTCGACCTCGAACTCGTCGGTGCAGACCACGGAGAGCACGGCCTCGGCGACGCGCAGGCCCGCCACGACGCCCGCCTCGCGCGCGGTGAAGTCGGCGGTGGCCACGGCGTCCTCGGCGATGGTCGCGACGGTGGTCACGTCCACGCCGTGGGCGAGGTCCTCCTGGACGGCGACGTTCGCGACGTCCTCGACCTCCACGGGGTCGAGTCCGGCGCCGGACAGCAGCTCGGCGAGCGCGGGATCGAGCCCGCACTCCAGGTACGCCTCGTCGCCCTCGGCGCCGCAGCCGCAGCCGTCGCCGCAGCCGCCGGCGGGGGTGAGGGGAAGGTCGGGGGTGCTCACTTCTGTCACTGCTCCTGGGGACGGTGCTGCCGGGTAGGGGGGAAGTCGGCGGTGTCGGTCGCGTGCACGGCCGGCGTCCGGTCCGGATTCAGCCGTACGACGATGTGGCGCCGCCAGTTGGCGTCGTCGCGGCCCGGCCGGTCCTCGCGCCAGTGGCAGCCGCGGGTCTCCTCGCGCTGCCGGGCGGCGGCGACCAGGACGCGGGCCACGCACAGGAGGTTGGTGGCCTCCCAGGTGTCGACGCCGGGCTCGGCGGTCTTGCCGTTCTCGTCGAGGGACTCGCGTGCCTCGGTGTGCAGCCGCCGGAGCCGGTCGGCGGCCTTGTCGAGGGACTCGGCCGAGCGCAGCACGCCCGCGCCCTCGGTCATGATCCGCTGGATCGCGAAGCGGGCCTCGGGGCCGAGCAGGGGGTGCGCGGCCGGCTCGGGGTGGGCGGCCGGGGCGGGCACGCGCGCGTGGAGGCGGTCGTCCGCCTTGAGCGCGGCGATGTCGGCGGCGATGCGCTCGGCGTAGACCAGGCCCTCCAGCAGGGAGTTGGAGGCGAGCCGGTTGGCGCCGTGCACGCCGGTGCAGGCGACCTCGCCGCACGCGTACAGCCCGGGGACGGTCGTACGGCCGTGGGCGTCGGTGCGGACGCCGCCGGAGGCGTAGTGGGCGGCCGGGGCGACCGGGATGGGCTCGGTGACCGGGTCGATGCCGTTGGCGCGGCAGGCGGCCAGGATCGTGGGGAAGCGGCGCTCCCACATCTGGGCGCCGAAGTGACGGGCGTCGAGGAACATGTGCGCGGCGCCCTGCTCCTGCATACGGCGCATGATGCCCTTGGCGACGATGTCCCGGGGCGCGAGCTCGGCGAGTTCGTGCTGTCCGGCCATGAAGCGCACGCCGTCGGCGTCGACCAGGTGGGCGCCCTCGCCGCGCACGGCCTCGGAGACCAGCGGCTGCTGGCCCTCCGCGTCGGCGCCGAGGAACAGCACGGTCGGGTGGAACTGCACGAACTCCAGGTCGGAGACCTCCGCGCCCGCGCGCAGGGCGAGCGCCACACCGTCGCCGGTCGACACCGACGGGTTGGTGGTCGCGGAGAAGACCTGGCCCATGCCGCCGGTCGCGAGGACGACCGCGGGGGCGAGCACGGCGCCCACGCCGTCGTGCTGGCCCTCGCCCATGACGTGCAGGCTCACACCCGCGGTACGGCCCTCGGCGTCCGTCAGCAGGTCCAGCACGAGCGCGTTCTCGACCGTGCGCACGCCCCGCGCGCGTACGGCCTCGACGAGCGCCCGGGAGATCTCCGCACCGGTCGCGTCGCCGCCGGCGTGTGCGATGCGGTCGCGGTGGTGGCCGCCCTCACGGGTCAGCGCCAGTCCTCCTCCGGAGGACTCGTCGAAGTGCGCGCCGGTGTCGATGAGGCGCCTGACCGCGTCGGGGCCCTCGGTGACGAGGATCCGTACGGCCTCCTCGTCGCACAGGTCCGCGCCCGCCACCAGGGTGTCGTCCAGGTGCTGCTGCGGGCTGTCACCGTCGCCCAGGGCCGCCGCGATGCCGCCCTGCGCCCAGCGGGTGGAGCCGTCGTCGAGGCGGGCCTTGGTGACGACGACCGTCTTCAGGCCCGCGGCCTCGCAGCGCAGGGCCGCGGTCAGGCCGGCGACGCCGGAGCCGACGACCACCACGTCCGCGGAGACGGACCACCCGGGGGCGGGCGCGTACAGCCGTATGCCTGTGCCGGTCACGAGGCGGCTCCGAAGGATCCGAAGGTGAGGGGGATGTTGTCGATCAGCCGGGTCGAGCCGACCCGGGCGGCGACGGCGAGGACGGCGTCCCCGGTGAAACCGTCCTCGATCTCGGTGAAGTCGGACGGGTCGACCAGCGCGAGGTAGTCCAGTTCGAGCGGCGGATCGAAGCGGACCGCCTCGTCCAGGACGAGACGGGCGGCGGCGCGGACGGCGGCCGGGCCACCGGGCGCGGCCTTGGCCACGGCGTGCGCGTCGGCCGCGGCGCGGGACTCGCCTATGGCGCTGAGCGCCTCGGCACGCGCGCGCGTGGCGGGCACTTCGCGGGCCCGCGCGCGCAGCGCCTCCTGCGCGGCGTGCCGGTCGCGGCCCGCGAACAGGGCCCGCGACAGGGAGAGGGCGGTGCTGCGCTCGTCGGGCGAGAGGTAGCGGTTGCGGCTGGACAGGGCCAGGCCGTCCTCCTCCCGCACGGTCGGTACGCCGACGATGTCGACGCCGAAGTTCAGGTCCCGCACCATGCGCCGGATCAGCGCGAGCTGCTGGGCGTCCTTCTGGCCGTACAGGGCGACGTCGGGGCGGGCGAGGTGCAGCAGCTTGGCGACGACGGTGAGCACACCGTCGAAGTGCCCGGGCCGCGAGGAGCCCTCCAGACGCTCGCCCATGGGGCCCGCGGAGACCTGCACCTGGGGCCGGCCGCCGGGATAGACCTCGTCCGCGGAGGGGGCGAACACGACGTCCGCGCCCGCCTGTTCGGCGATCTTGAGGTCGGCCTCCAGGGTGCGCGGGTAGCGGTCGAGGTCCTCTCCCGCGCCGAACTGCAGCGGGTTGACGAAGACGGTGACGACGACCTCGCCGTCGGGCCCGGCGATCGCGCGCGCGGCGCGGATCAGCGTGGCGTGGCCCTCGTGCAGGGCACCCATGGTCATCACGACGGCCCGGCGCCCGTGCCGCACGCGCGCGTGCAGCTCTTCGGCGGTGCTCAGCAGGGTGGTGGTCATCGGGCGTTCCCCTCGGGGCCGTTCGTATCGTTGGTTTCGTCGCGCCCGTCGGCGAGCACCCCGAGGAGGTCCTCGGCGAGTTCCGGCTTCAGCAGCCCGTGGGCGAGGGCCCGGTCGGCGGTCGCGCGGGCCATCGCCACATAGCCCGCGAGGGTCTGCGGGGCGTGCTTGCGCAGCTCGGTGACGTGCGCGGCGACGGTGCCCGCGTCCCCGCGCGCGACGGGCCCGGTCAGCGCCGCGTCGCCGGAGCGCAGGGCGTTGTCCAGGGCGGCGCCGAGCAGCGGGCCGAGCATCCGGTCGGGGGCCTCGACACCGGCCGTGCGCAGCAGCTCCATGGACTGGGCGACCAGGGTCACCAGATGGTTGGAGCCGAGGGCGAGGGCCGCGTGGTAGAGCGGGCGGTTCTCCTCGGCGATCCACTCGGGCTCGCCGCCCATCTCGATGACGAGCGCCTCGGCGGCCAGCCGCAGCTCCTCGGGGGCGGTCACGCCGAAGGAGCAGCCGGCGAGCCGCTCGACGTCCACCGGGGTGCCGGTGAAGGTCATCGCGGGGTGCAGGGCCAGCGGCAGCGCGCCCGCGCGCAGGGCGGGGTCCAGGACCTTCGCGCCGTACCGCCCGGAGGTGTGGGCGAGGAGCTGTCCGGGCCGTACGGCGCCGGTCTCGGCGAGCCCCTGCACGAGGCCGGGCAGGGCGTCGTCCGGGACGGTGAGCAGGACCAGCTCGGCGCGCTGGAGGACCTCGGCGGGCGGGACGAGCGGCACGTCGGGCAGCATCAGCTCGGCGCGCCGTCTGGAGGCGTCGGAGACCCCGGAGACGGCGACCGGGCGGTGTCCGGCGAGTTGGAGGGCCGCGGCCAGGGCGGGGCCCACGCGACCGGCGCCGACGACGCCTACGCTGAGCCGCGCGGGGCGGTCCTTGAGGTCTGGCTGTTGGTCTGTACTCACTCGACGGTGGCCTTCCCGTTCCAGTCCGCTCGGGGTACCGGACGATTTCTCGTCATGTTAACGCGATCGGGTCTGGGGCCGACCGGTTGTCCACAGGCTGTGGGTTTCCGTGCGCCGTGACCGACAGGCAGGGTGCGCGGCGCCGCGCGGAAAACCGGCTGACCGCGCGCAGGGGGCACGGCATCATCCCCCGCATGAGCGATACGGCGGTACACGAGGACGAGCGGTCGGCGCGGGAGCGGATGCGGGAGCGCCGGGCGGCGGCCCAGCGGGCGGCGCGGCGCGTGCTCTCGCGCGCGGGCTGGCGCGGCACCCTCCGCGAACGGCTCACGCTGCTCATGGAGGCGGCGCCCGAGGTGTACGACCTGGACGAGCCCTCGGACGTCTACGGCAACCGGGTCGTGGCGTCCCTGGAGGAGCGGGTCGCCGGGCTGCTGGGCACGGAGGCCGCCGCGTTCTTCCCGACGGGCACGATGGCCCAGCAGGTCGCCCTGCGCTGCTGGGCGGCCCGCACCGGCAACCCCACGGTCGCCCTGCACGCCCTCGCCCACCCCGAGGTGCACGAGCGGAACGCGTTCAGCGAGGTCAGCGGCCTGCGCCCGGTCCGCGTGACGAGTGAGCCGCGGCTGCCCACGGCCGACGAGATACACGACTTCGAGGAGCCCTTCGGAGCGCTGATGCTGGAACTGCCCCTCAGGGACGCCGGCTTCGTGCTGCCCACCTGGGAGGAGCTGACGCGGACCGTCGAGGCGGCACGCGAGCGCGACGCGGTGGTGCACTTCGACGGGGCGCGCCTGTGGGAGTCCACCGAGCACTTCGGCCGCCCCCTGGACGAGATCGCGGCCCTGGCGGACAGCGTCTACGTCTCGTTCTACAAGTCCCTCGACGGCTTCTCCGGCGCCGCGCTCGCCGGCCCGAAGACCCTCGTGGACGAGGCGAAGACCTGGCGGCACCGGTACGGCGGCATGGCCTTCCAGCAGTTCCCCGCCGCGCTGTCGGCGCTCGTCGGACTGGAGCGGGAACTGCCCCGCCTGCCCGAGTACGTGCGCCACGCGCGCGTGGTCGCCGCCGCGCTGCGCGAGGGGTTCGCCGCGGCCGGTGTGCCGTGGGCACGCGTCCACCCCGAACAACCGCACACGCACGAGTTCCAGGTCTGGCTGCCGTACGACCCGGACGTCGTCGCGGAGGCGGCGGTGCGCCAGGCCGAGGAGACGGGGATGCTGCTCTTCGCCAACGAGTGGGACGCCCGGGGGCCGGGCCTGGCCGTCACCGAGGTCACCGTCCGCTCCCCCGGCCTGGAGTGGACCGCCGACGACGTACGGGCGGCGGTCGCGGACTTCGTGGCCCGGCTGACCGGGGCGGGCGACGCGGAGGTCAGCCGGTAGCGCTCCGCTGCGGGCGCGGCACCGGCGAACCGGCCGACGCACACGGCGCGTCGGCCCACCTGTCCGCGGTGGCCCGCCCGGGCAGCGACGTCATCGAGGGCGTGCTGCACTGACGGGGCGGGGGCGGGACGAGGCGTCGGCCGACGTCAGTCGAACCGGATGTGCCCGGCGGCTACCTTCGCCTGCCGCAGGCGCGTGCGCAGCGCGCCCTCGCGGTTGGGCCGCAGCGTCAGCCCCGCCAGAACGGCGATGCGATCCGCCGTCTTCGGGACGGTCGACTGGTCCGTCCACAGATGCTCGGCGAACTCCGGCTCGCTCAGCCGCTCCAGACAGCGGTCGAGCTGCTGGAGCGCCCAGGTCTCCCTGCGCAGACCGGCGTTCCTGCCGACGACGTACTGCAGGAGGTGCCCGAGCCCGCGCTCACGCAGCCGCCCGACGACCGTCTCACGCTCGGCGAGGAGGGTGAAGTGCCGGACGTCATGGCCGAGTTCGCGCAACCGGCCGACCGTCTCCTCGAAATGGCCGGAGTGGGTGACGGTCATGGGCGCGATCACCACGCCGTCGTGCTTGGCCACGGCCAGGTCGAGAACCTCGACGACACCCTGCCGCCATGCCGTCAAGTCCTGGAAGTCGCCGCGCAGTTCGGGCGGGAGCATGCGGCGCAGGCCGAAGCCGGGATGCTCGGGGTCGCAGATCACGCTGCCCGGCAGGCGACGCCGTATCTCGTGTGCGGTCTGTGTCTTGCCGCCCCCGAAGGGGCCGTTGATCCACAGGAGCATGCGCAGACCCTACCGGCGTCCCGCGCGCGGGTCAGCCCGTTCAGCCGTGACCGCCGGCCCGCACCAGACCCGTCTCGTACGCCAGGACCACCACCTGCACCCGGTCCCGCAGTCCGAGCTTGGTCAGGATGCGGCCCACGTGGGTCTTCACCGTCGCCTCGGACAGCACCAGCCGGGCGGCGATCTCGCCGTTGGACAGACCCTGCGCGACCAGCACCATGACCTCGCGCTCGCGGTCGGTGAGCCGCGCCAGCTCCCGGTGGCGGGGCTCCTTGCCGGCGGTCGGCAGCATCGGCGCGAAGCGGTCGAGAAGGCGGCGGGTCGTGGACGGCGCGACGACGGCGTCGCCGCTGTGCACGGCGCGGATGGCGGCCAGCAGTTCGCCGGGCGGCACGTCCTTGAGCATGAACCCGGAAGCGCCCGCCTTCAGCCCGGAGAACGCGTACTCGTCCAGGTCGAAGGTCGTCAGGATCAGCACCTTCGGCGGGTCGGGCTCCGCGCAGACGCGGCGGGTGGTCTCCACCCCGTCCAGCTTCGGCATGCGCACGTCCATCAGGACGACGTCGACGGCGGTGGAGCGCAGCGCCTGGAGGGCCTCGACGCCGTCGCCCGCCTCGGCGACGACCTCCATGTCCGGCTGGGCGGCGAGCACCATCCGGAAGCCGGTGCGCAGCAGCACCTGATCGTCGACGAGCATCACGCGGATCGGCATCGGGTCCTCTTCCTTCACAGGGCATGGGGAGCGTGCGGCGGCCGTGGGGAACGCCGGCGTCAGTGCGCCGGCTTGAGCGGGAGCAGGGCGCTGATGCGGAAGCCTCCACCCGGGCGGGGGCCCGCGTCGAGGGTGCCGCCGACCATGCCGACGCGCTCGCGCATGCCGATCAGGCCGTGGCCCCGGCCGTCGGCGCCACCGTCCTCGTACAGCTCGTGCGGGGCCCCCTTGCCGTCGTCCTCCACGAGCAGCCCGAGGCCGTCGTCGAAGTAGACCAGGCGCACGCTCGCCCCGGTGTTGGGGCCCCCGTGCTTGCGGGTGTTGGTCAGCGCCTCCTGCACGATGCGGTACGCGGTCAGCTCCACGCCGCTGGGCAGCGGGCGCGGCGTGCCCTCGACCTTGAAGTCGACGGGCAGACCGGCGCTGCGGCACTGCTGGACGAGGTCGTCGATCTGCTCGACGTCGGGCTGGGGGACGTACTCGCCGCTCTCCCGGTGCTCGCCGGTGCGCAGCACGCCCAGCAGGCGGCGCATCTCGGCGAGGGCCTGACGGCCGGTGGAGGAGATCGTCTCCAGGGCGTTCCTGGCCTGGTCGGGCGCGGAGTCGAGGACGTAGGCGGCGCCGTCGGCCTGCACCACCATCACCGACACGTTGTGGGCGACCACGTCGTGCAGCTCGCGCGCGATCCGGGCGCGCTCGGCCGCGACCGCGACCTTGGCCTGCGCCTCGCGCTCCTTCTCCAGCCGGGCGGCCCGCTCCTCCAGCTGCGCGAAGTAGGCGCGGCGGGTGCGCATGGAGTCGCCGAGCACCCAGGCGAGCGCGAACGGCACCGTCTGGAACACCGTTATCCCGACCCTGCCCAGGAGACTCGCGTGCTCGGCCGGCCAGCGGAGCTGCGCCAGCGTGGCCGCGGCGAGACCGGCGGTCAGGGCGAACCGGGAGGCCCAGCGCGCGCCGGTGGCGGCGACCGTGAAGCTGATCACCAGCAGGGCGAAGTCGGCGACGGTCGGCTCGACGTCCAGGACCGTCTGCGCGAGGCCGGCCGCGGCGGCCAGCATCAGCATCGGTTCCGGCAGCCGGCGACGCAGCGCGACCACGACGCACAGCACGGCGCTCACGGCCAGCGCCGCCGCGAGCGATCCGTGGTGACCCGGCGCCCGCGCGAGGTGCACCACACTCACGCAGGACATCCCGAGCAGGACGACGGCCCACGAGGCGTCCACCCATGTCGGGTGCCTGCGGAGGAAGTCATAGAGGCGCTGCACCCAACCCAGAGTAGGGAAACGTGATGTGGGCAGGGGTCAACCGGAGGGCCGATCCCGGCCCGGCGCGCGTACTCCGCAAGGTGGAGGCCGTCCTCGCCCGTGTGCCTAGGCTGTCCCGGTGAGGGACGACGAGACGGTGGGCGGTACGGCGGCGGACGCGGGGGACGCGGCGGACGAGAAGCAGGACGGTACGGCGGGCGGTCCGGCGCACGCATGGCGTGGCTGGCGGGCGGCCACGGAGGCGGCCCTGTACGGTCCCGGCGGCTTCTACCGGCGCCTCGAGGGCCCGGCCGGTCACTTCCGTACGTCCGTCCACGCGTCGCCGCTCTTCGCCGGCGCCGTGGCCCGGCTGCTGTGCCGGGTCGACGAGGCGCTGGGGCGGCCCGGCACGCTCGACTTCGTCGACATGGGGGCCGGACGGGGCGAGCTGGTCACCGGTGTGCTCGCCGCGCTGCCCGCCGAAGTGGCCGCCCGCGCGCGTGGGTACGCCGTCGAGCTCGCCGACCGTCCGGCGGGCCTGGACGACCGCATCACCTGGCTGAGCGAGCCCCCCGAGAACGTCACCGGGTTGCTGTTCGCCAACGAGTGGCTGGACAACGTACCGGTGGAGGTCGCCGAGGTGGACGCCGAGGGCGTGGCGCGCCTGGTGCTCGTACGCGAGGACGGGACCGAGCGGCTCGGGAAGCCCGCCGGCGGGGCGGAGGCGCAGTGGCTCGCGCGGTGGTGGCCGCTGCCCGCCGAGGAGGGGCTGCGCGCCGAGATCGGCCTGCCGCGGGACACCGCGTGGGCGTCCGCCGTCTCCCGGCTCGAGCGGGGCATGGCGGTGGCCGTCGACTACGCGCACACGGCGGACGCGCGCCCGCCCTTCGGGACGTTGACCGGCTTCCGGGAGGGGCGCGAGACGGCGCCCGTGCCGGACGGGTCGTGCGACATCACGGCGCACGTCGCGCTGGACGCCTGCGCACTCCCCGGCGCACGCCGCCTCACGCAACGCGAGGCGCTCCGCGCCCTGGGCATCACGGCCGCACGCCCGCCGCTCGCCCTGGCCTCCACGGACCCCTCGGCGTACGTACGCGCCCTCGCGCGCGCCGGCGAGGCAGCCGAACTCACCGCGCCGGGCGGCCTCGGGGACTTCGGCTGGCTGCTCCAGCCGGCGGGCATCGCGGACGTACCCCTCTAGAGAGCCCAACACGCTTGTAGAGAGCGCTGGTTGCCCTAGTTGTCAGAGCGCTGATTGCCCTACTTGTCGATGTCCCCGACCACGAAGAACATCGACCCGAGGATCGCCACCATGTCGGCCACCAGCGTGCCCGGCAGCAGCTCGGTCAGGGCCTGGATGTTGTTGTACGAGGCCGAGCGCAGCTTCAGCCGGTACGGCGTCTTCTCGCCCTTGCTGACCAGGTAGTAGCCGTTGATGCCGAGCGGGTTCTCGGTCCACGCGTAGGTGTGGCCCTCGGGCGCCTTCAGGACCTTCGGGAGCCGCTGGTTGATCGGCCCGGGCGGCAGCTCGGCGAGCCGGTCGAGGCAGGCGTCGGCGAGCTCGAGGGAGTTGTGGGTCTGCTCCAGGAGGCACTCGAAGCGGGCGAGGCAGTCGCCCTCCTGCCTTGTCACGACCCGCAGGGTGTCCTGCAGCTCGCCGTACGCCAGATACGGCTCGTCGCGCCGCAGGTCGAAGTCGACGCCCGAGCCGCGCGCGAGGGGACCGCTCACGCCGTAGGCGTGCACGATCTCCGGCGCGAGCAGCCCCACGCCCCGCGTACGCCCCCGGAAGATCTCGTTGCCGAGGACCAGGTCGTCGAACACGTCCATGCGGGACCGTACGGCGGCGACGGCGGCGCGCGCGCGTGAGGCCCATCCGGCGGGCAGGTCCTCCTTGAGGCCGCCGACGCGGTTGAACATGTAGTGCATGCGCCCGCCGGAGACCTCCTCCATGACGTTCTGGAGGACCTCACGCTCCCGGAACGCGTAGAACACCGGGGTGATGCCGCCCAGCTCCAGCGGATAGGACCCCAGGAACATCAGGTGGTTCAGCACCCGGTTCAGCTCGGCGAGCAGCGTGCGCGTCCACACCGCGCGCTGCGGGACCTCCATGCCGAGCATCCGCTCCACGCCGAGGACGACGCCCAGCTCGTTGGAGAAGGCCGACAGCCAGTCGTGACGGTTGGCGAGCATGATGATCTGGCGGTAGTCACGCGCCTCGAAGAGCTTCTCCGCACCGCGGTGCATGTAGCCGATCACCGGCTCGGCGTGCACGATGCGCTCACCGTCCAGCACGAGCCGCAGCCGCAGCACGCCGTGCGTGGACGGGTGCTGGGGGCCGATGTTGAGCACCATGTCGGTGCTCTCCGCGGCGCCGCCGATCCCGACCGTGGTCTCCGTCGTAGGCGTCATGCACACAGTCTCCCCTACGTTCGCCGACCGCAGGGAAAGAGGGAGCCCGGGGATGGGGCGGAGGGAGGCGGGCCGCCCTGCCGGTGGCCGGCGTGAGCAGCCCGTCCGCCCGCCTCAGGAGGCCGCGCTGCGCAGCCCCTGCAGGTCGATCGATTCCGTCTCGTCGTGGGCCGTCAGATCGATGACCTGCCCGGCGTCGCCCGGCTCCGCGTCGGCGGGCTTGTACGCGGTCTCGGACTCGGCCTTGTGCAGGGCGAGTGCCTCCTGGCCGACCACGTCGGCGAGGTCTTCGTTGTGTACGGCGTCCAGAGCGCCCGACGAGTCGTCGCCCTTGTGCGTACCGAAGAAGTCGAAGCCGCCCCCGGCCGCCGGACGCCGCACGGGAGCGGCCGGCGCGACGGCCACCGCGGTCGGCACCGTGAAGTGCCCCGCGGGCTGCTGCGCGGGCTGGGCCGACGGCGCGGACGGTGCCTGCGCGGTCGTCGTGCCGGCGGCCGCGTGCTCGTGCCCGTCGGCCGCCTCGTGCTGCCCCTCGGCTTCGTCCTCCTGCGCGGGCTCCTTCTGCGCGGAGAGCTCCTCCGCGGGCTCCTTCTGCGCGGGCTCCTCGGCGCGTGCCGTCTTCGCGCCGCTCGCCCCGGCTTCGGCGACCGCTTCCGTCACGCCGTCCCCTTTGGGGACGGACCTGTCCGCGGACGACGCCGTGGACGACGCCTCGTGCCCCTCGTCGGAGTCGCCCTCGTCGGATTCCCCTTCGCCGAAGTCGCCCTCGCCGAACCGGGACAGCGCCACCTTGGCCCGCAGGAACAGCTGGGACCCGTCGGGGGAGAACACCGCCGGAGCAGCCGACTCCTCGTCGGTGGGGGTGGGTTCGGCGGTGTCGGCCGAAGCCGAGGCCGCCACCGCGGCAGACTCCGCCTCCGCCTCCGCATCGGCATCCGGCGTCGTGGTCGACCCGGGCGGCAGCGCGCGCGACGGCGTGACCGCCTCCAGTTCGAGCAGCCGGCGTCCTTCCAGGGCGCTGGCGCGCTCGGTCTCCGCCGTGGCGTACCGCCGCAGCAGGGCGGCGTGTTCGTTGCGCAGGCCCGTCAGCTCCGTGCGCTTCGCACGCAGCCGCTGTTCGAGCTTGAGGCGCAGGTCGCGCGACTCGTCGAGGTCGGCCTCCAGCTCGGCGATCCGCTCCTCGTGACGCCACTCGTCGCTGGCACGCGCGCGCGTGAGGTCGGCGACCTGCTTGCCCGCCTGAGTGTCCCAGCGACGCATGACGACCGCACCGACGACCGCCGTCGCCGCGGCGGCCGCGGCGAGGGACCGGAGCACCATCGTTTCGGAGAAAACCCAGGGACTCAGCGCGCAGACCAGGGAGAGGCCTGCTATCGCGGAAGGCGGCAACAACCTGTGCAGTGGGGGGGAATGGCGATGACGTCCACGTGGCATGGCCAGAAACTTACCGCGCGTAGGCGAATCGCGGTGCCCCGCCCCGTAAAAACAAGACGTTACTGATGAGTTCACATGCCGTCAGGAACGGCATGCCCGCTCAACCGGCCGCCGAATTCCACAAGATCGTTTCAGCGGTCGGTGAGACGGCCGCTCAACCACTGCAACGCCCCGGGGATCTCGCGCCGCCAGGTGTTGAAGTTGTGCCCACCGCTCTGAAGGATGATCGACGAGATCAGGGTGCGGTTCGTGGCCCGCACACGGCTGATGAATTGCAGTGTGTCCTTGTAGTTGGATTCACCGATCCTGCTGCTGCTGACGAGCAGTGAGGTCTGCGGCGCGGGTTCGTGCTTGAGCAGCCACCACAGGTCGGAACGGTTCCGCAGCGCAGTGGAGCCACGGAAGAGATCACCGGTCGTGGGGTCGGTCGGCGCCTTGTAGTAGGCGGACAGACCCGCGGCCGCCGCGTACACACCGGGGTGGCGCATGGCGAGCTTCAGCGCGCAGTAACCGCCCGTGGAATCGCCGATGATCCCCAAGCTGCCGGGATTTCTGCCCACTCGGTAGTGGGCGAGTACGGCTTGGGGCAGATCCTTGGCGAAGAACGTCTCGGTCCGCGGGCCGCCGGGGATGTCCACGCATTCCGTGTCGCGCGGCGGCGCCACGGTCGGCCGCATCATCACGAGGATCATCGGCTGCATGCGCCCGTCCTTGGCGAGTTTCCGTGCCGTACTCGGGTACTGCAGTTTGTCCACCAGCGCCTGCGCGGTGCCGGGATAACCGGTGAGGACGACGGCAGCGGGGAACGTACGCGTGCGGTACTGGGGCTGGAAATACTCCGGCGGCAGGTACACGTACGCCGACGTGGCGATGCGGGTCGTACGACCGACGATGTCCACCTTCTGGACCTGCCCCGCCGTCTGCGGCCGCTGCCCGTTCGCGCCGCCCTGCACGCGCGTGACGGCGAGCACCTGGAGCGGACCGCCGCTGCCGCCGTGGACGCCGTGGTCGACGACGACACCCTGGTCCGTCTCCTTGCCGAACAGGTCGGCCCAGCTGGAGTAGAAGCCGAAGGCCTGGTTGGCGGCGACGCCCAGGGAGGCGATCAGCGCGAGCTGGGTCGCCAGAAGCAGGCCGACGCGTCCGCCGACGGCCCCCCAGCCCGTGCGGGCCAGGCGCGGCCACAGCCACACCGTGGCGATGAACAGCAGGATGGCGAACACGATCGCCAGCACCAGCACTTTGTTGCTCGTGAGACCCATGGGCTGCTTCCTACCTGCGCTTTCCCGCCCGCGACCGCCCACGCTTTCGTAGCGCGGACTTGCCCCGGGCTTTCCCTGCCCTTTGAACCGGCTTTCCGGTGGGGAGTGAACCTCTCTCCCCTAGACACCGTCCTAGAGGGCGCAATGTCGCCGGATGCCCGAATCGGCACCGGGTTCAAGGTCTCTCGCACAACTACGGGATGCGATGTCTGCCAGGATAGATGGGGAAATGTCGGGCCGGGTTCCGCGCCGGCCGAGTGCGGCACGCCGACTGCTGCGCGGGCCGTCCCCCGAAGTGGTCCCCCTCCTGGCCGGCCGGGCGTGCGCCCTCGTCGGTCTCCTGGACATCGCCGCGGGCGTCTTCCCGCGCTTCCGTCACAGCCGTATGCACGCCCTCGCCGAGGTGCTGCCCGGC
Source organism: Streptomyces sp. NPDC046805 (assembly GCF_040645355.1). Taxonomy (NCBI): domain Bacteria; kingdom Bacillati; phylum Actinomycetota; class Actinomycetes; order Kitasatosporales; family Streptomycetaceae; genus Streptomyces; species Streptomyces sp. NPDC046805. The sequence continues at coordinate 54,627 of NZ_JBEYYC010000025.1, forward strand.
GCGCTCGGTCCGTTCGCCGCGGCGCTCTCCCTCAGCACCGGCGTGCTGTTGCTGCTGCTCGCGCACGGGCTCAAGCGGCGCAAGCGCCAGGCGTGGCGCGCCGCGGTCGCCCTGCTGCCGGCCGGTGCCGTGGCGCAGTTCGGGTACCGGCACTCCCTCGCCGGCGTCCTCGTCTCGCTGGCGCTGCTGCTGCCCCTGCTGCGCCACCGCGGCGAGTTCGCGGCCCTGCCCGACCCGCGCAGCCGGTGGCGCGCGCTCGCCAACTTCGTCCTCATGGGCGCCGGTTCGCTCGCCCTCGGGCTGATCGTCGTCAGCGTTCACCCGCAGCGGACGATCGGCGACCCGAGCCTGGCCGACCGCCTCGCCCACGTCCTGTACGGCCTGTTCGGCTTCGAAGGCCCGGTGAGCTACCGGGGCGACACCTCCTGGACGGTCGCCTTCTCCCTCGGCGCGCTCGGCCTGCTCACCGCCGTCACCACCGTCTATTTGGCCTTCCGCCCCGAGCACCCGGCCGCCCGGCTCACCGAGGAGGACGAGGCGCGGCTGCGCGACCTGCTGGAGAAGCACGGCGCCCGCGACTCCCTCGGCCACTTCGCCCTGCGGCGCGACAAGGCGGTCGTGTTCTCGCCCAGCGGCAAGGCGGCGGTGACGTACCGGGTCGTCTCCGGCGTGATGCTCGCCAGCGGTGATCCGATCGGCGACGTCGAGGCCTGGCCGGGCGCCATCGAGCGCTTCATGGACGAGGCCAAGGCCCACTCCTGGACCCCCGCCGTCATGGGCTGCTCGGAGACGGGCGGCGAGGTGTGGACCCGTGAGACCGGCCTGGACGCCCTCGAACTGGGCGACGAGGCGGTCGTCGACGTCGCGGATTTCTCGCTCGCCGGACGCGCGATGCGCAACGTGCGCCAGATGGTCAGGCGCATCGAGCGGGCCGGCTACGAGACCCGGGTACGGCGCATCCGTGACCTCGGCGAGGCTGAACTGGAGCGCATACGGCGCGCCGCGGACGACTGGCGCGGCACCGACACCGAGCGCGGCTTCTCGATGGCCCTCGGCCGCATCGGCGACCCGTTCGACGGCGACTGCCTGGTCGCCACCGCGCACCGGACGGACGACCGGCCCGATCCGCACGGCGAGCCGTACGGCGATCTGAAGGCGATCCTGCACTTCGTGCCCTGGGGCACCGACGGCGTCTCCCTGGACCTGATGCGGCGCGACCGCTCGGCCGACCCCGGCATGAACGAACTGCTGATCGTCGCCGCGCTCGAGGCGGCCCCGAACCTCGGCATCACCCGGATCTCGCTCAACTTCGCGATGTTCCGCTCGGCGCTCGCGCGCGGCGAGAAGCTCGGCGCGGGGCCAGTGCTGCGCGCCTGGCGCGGACTGCTGGTGTTCCTGTCCCGCTGGTTCCAGATCGAGTCGCTGTACAAGTTCAACGCCAAGTTCCGACCGCGCTGGGAGCCGCGCTTCGTCGTCTACCGCGCCTCGGCCGACCTCCCTCGCATCGGCTTCGCCGCCATGCAGGCAGAGGGCTTCGTCAACCTCGCCCTCCCCCTCCCCCGCTTCCTGCGCCGCCGCCTCTCCACCGGCCGCCCGTGCGCCCACGTGCCGACAGAAGGGCACGTACGCGCGACGGAGGGCTCCGTACCGGAGACGGAGGGTGACACGCGGGAGTCGGAACAGGGCATACGGGCGGCGTGACCCGGCCGGCGGGCGGCACGCTTCGGACGCCTGGACCGCAGCCCCCCGCCCGGCCCGCGCGCTCTCGCGCCCCGGCCCGGGGCCTACGCTGAACTTATGAGCAACAAGAGCGGGCGCGGCCGAGTGGCGGGCCTTCCGGCATGGGATCGCTGTGCGGTCATGGGCGTCGTGAACGTGACCCCCGACTCCTTCTCCGACGGCGGCCGCTGGTTCGACACGACAGCCGCCTGCAAGCACGGCCTCGATCTGGTCGCCGAGGGCGCGGACCTGATCGACGTGGGCGGTGAGTCGACCCGCCCCGGCGCCACCCGTGTCGACGAGGCCGAGGAACTGCGCCGCGTCATCCCCGTCGTCCGCGGCCTCGCGGCCGAGGGCGTCACCGTCTCCGTGGACACCATGCGCGCCTCGGTCGCCGAGCAGTCCCTCGCCGCCGGCGCCGCCCTCGTCAACGACGTCAGCGGCGGCCTCGCCGACCCGGCGATGATCCCCGTGGTCGCGGCCGCCGGCGCCCCCTTCGTCGTCATGCACTGGCGCGGCTTCCTCGAGGGCGGCAACGTCCCGGGCCGGTACGACGACGTCGTCGGCGAGGTCCTCGACGAGCTGCACGCGCGCGTGGAGGCCATCCTGGAGGGCGGCATCGCCCCCGACCGCATCATCGTCGACCCCGGCCTCGGCTTCTCCAAGGAGGCCGAACACGACCTGGCCCTGCTCGCCCACCTCGACCGCCTGCACGCCCTGGGGCACCCGCTGCTCGTCGCGGCGTCCCGCAAGCGGTTCCTCGGCCGGGTCCTGGCCGGGCCCGAGGGAGCGCCCCCGCCGGCCCGGGAGCGCGACGCCGCCACGGCCGCCGTCTCCGCGCTCGCGGCGCACGCCGGAGCGTGGGCGGTACGCGTCCATGAGGTGCGCGCCACGGCGGACGCCGTACGGGTCGCACGGGCGGTGGAGGAGGCGCGCGCGGCGCAGCCTGGCGCACCGGGCGCGCACGCCCCCGAAGGAGCCCGGTGACCGCCCCGCACACCGATGTCGAACAGGTCGAGCTCGCCAACCGGGCCTTCTACGAGGCGATGGAGCAGGGCGACTTCGAAGAGCTGTCCTCGCTCTGGCTCACCCCGTCCGACCTGGGCGTCGACGAGGAGTACCACGACCCGGCCGACGCCGGCGTGGTCTCGTGCGTGCACCCGGGCTGGCCGGTGCTCACCGGCCGCGGCGAGGTCCTCCGGTCGTACGCGCTGATCATGGCGAACACCGACTACATCCAGTTCTTCCTCACCGATGTGCATGTCTCCGTCACCGGCGACACCGCCCTGGTGACCTGCACCGAGAACATCCTCAGCGGCGGCCCGGCCCCCGAGCGCGGCCAGGAGCTCGGCCCCCTCGTCGGCCAGCTCGTCGTCGCCACGAACGTGTTCCGCCGCACCCCCGTCGGCTGGAAGATGTGGTCGCACCACGCGTCCCCCGTTCTGGCCGAAAACGGTGAGGACGAGGACAACGACACACCTGCCTGAGTGGGTAGACGGCCCGCAGGGACCAAGAAGTGGTTGGAATCACGAACACCCGGGTAAGTGCGGCTACCGACCCATGAGCCGCCGGGTTCGCCAGGGGAAACGAGCGATGAACCCTCCTGGCCCCGGGCCGGACCCACGCCCCCGGGGCCCGGTCCTGTCAGTGCCCGCAGGTAGATTCGTGTATGGCAGACGTGCCGTACGCAGGCGGTACGAATCGGCCGTCAACGACGATTGCAGGAGTGATTTCGCGTGGATCGTGTCGCGCTGCGCGGCCTGAAGGCTCGCGGGCACCACGGTGTGTTCCCCAAGGAACGCGAGGAAGGCCAGACCTTCATCGTGGATCTGGTCCTCGGCCTGGACACCCGAGCGGCCGCGGCCGACGACGACCTGACGAAGACCGTGCACTACGGCATCGTGGCCGAGGAGGTCGTGGCCGTCGTCGAGGGCGAGCCGGTGAACCTCATCGAGACCCTCGCCGAGCGCATCGCACAGACCTGCCTGAAGCACGAAGGCGTCCAGGAGATCGAGGTCTGCGTCCACAAGCCGGACGCCCCGATCACGGTCCCCTTCGACGACGTGACCGTCACCATCACCCGGAGCCGAGTATGACTGCCTCGTTCACCGAGGGTCACAGCGACCCGACCGTACAGCCGGTGCCCGCCTCCGTCGTCGAGAAGGTCGACGCCGCCGATACGACGCTGCAGAACCCCAAACGGGCCGTCGTCTCCCTCGGCTCCAACCTCGGCAACCGCCTGGAGACCCTCCAGGGCGCCATCGACGCCCTGGAGGACACCCCGGGCGTGCGCATCAAGGCCGTCTCCCCGGTGTACGAGACGGAGCCGTGGGGCGTCGAGCCCGGCAGCCAGCCGTCGTACTACAACGCGGTCGTGGTCCTGAAGACCACGCTCCCCCCGTCCTCCCTCCTGGAGCGGGCGCACGCGGTCGAGGAGGCCTTCCACCGCGTACGGGACGAGCACTGGGGCCCGCGCACCCTCGACGTCGACATCGTCGCGTACGCCGACGTCGTCTCCGAGGACCCGCACCTCACCCTCCCCCACCCGCGCGCCCACGAGCGCGCCTTCGTGCTGGCCCCCTGGTACGACGTGGACCCGCAGGCGCTGCTGCCCGGCCGGGGTTCGGTGTCGGATCTGCTCGGCGTCGTCACCCGCGCCGGTGTGGCGGCCCGCATGGACCTGGAACTCCGGCTGCCCGAGTAGTCGTTAAGGTCGACACGACCACTGCGAGACGACAACAGGACGGACGGGCCCACGGACGTGGGCCCTTCACCACGCCCGGTCCGGGGGAGCTGAAGGAACACCGTGAAAGAGCTGCGCATCAGGCTGCTGGTCGGCGTGTTCGTCATGGCGGGGGTGCTGTCCTGGGCGGCCGCCCGCCTGTGGAACGCGGTGGGGTCGCTCCCCAGCGTGCCCCTGGCCGCCCCCATCGTGCTCGCCCTGATCGCCGTGGTCCTGTTCTCCACGGCGCTCTCGCTGCGCGCCCGGCTGAAGGCCCAACGCGAGCGTCGGCCCGACGCCAAGGGGGTCGACCCGATGATGGCCGCCCGCGCGGTCGTCTTCGGCCAGGCCAGCGCCCTGGTCGCCGCCCTCGTCTCCGGCATGTACGCCGGGGCGACGGTCTTCCTCCTGGAGCTCCTCGACCTCCCGGCCCGCCGGGACCAGGCCTTCTACGCCGGGTTCTCGGTCGTGTCCGGCATCGCCGTCATAGCGGCCGCCCTCTTCCTGGAGCGGGTGTGCCGACTCCCCGAGGACGACGACAAGGACCACCCGGGGGCGGAACCGGCGGCGTGATCCAGCGCCCCCGCTCGCCCGCCCCCGACGGTCATCGGGTGATCAGCGCGCCAGTATCAGGCTCATCGCCTCGGAGCGGGTCGTAGCGTCCCGCAGCTGGCCGCGCACCGCCGACGTGGTGGTCTTGGCGCCGGGCTTGCGGATGCCGCGCACCGACATGCACATGTGCTCGGCCTCGACGACGACGATCGCGCCCCGGGCGTCCAGGATCTCCATGAGGGAGTCCGCGATCTGGGTGGTGAGCCGTTCCTGCACCTGCGGACGGCGGGCGAAGACGTCCACCAGGCGTGCCAGCTTCGACAGGCCCGTGATCTTGCCGGTCTCGGCCGGGATGTAGCCGACGTGCGCCACGCCGTGGAACGGCAGGAGGTGGTGCTCACAGAGGCTGACGATCTCGATGTCCTTCACCAGGACCATCTCGTCGTGCCCCAGGTCGAACGTCGTCGTCAGGACGTCCTCGGGTTCCTGCCGAAGCCCCGCCAGAAGCTCCCGGTACGCCCGTGCCACCCGCGCCGGCGTCTCCCGCAGACCCTCGCGCTCCGGGTCCTCCCCGACTGCGATCAGGAGTTCGCGTACGGCGTTCTCGGCTCGCTTCTCGTCGAACTCGCCGATGATTCCTTCGCCGTCCAGCGTCACCGGGTCGGTCATGTGGTGCCTCGTTCCGTGTTCCGGGGTCTCTCACGTGCGGGTATGCGGAAATGCCGCGCCCCCCAGGCTAGAACCTGGGGGGCGCGGCATACATTCCGAGCCGGGTATCAGCACCCGGGCCGGCGGGGTCAGCTCTCGGTGCGGTCCTCGGGGGACTTCTCCGTCAGCGGAGTGGCCTCCGTCGCTGTGGACTTCACCGTGCTGATCGCGGGCGTGACGCCGTTCGCACCGTTGGTCAGTGCCAGCTCCTTCGGGGAGAGCACCGGCGGGCGGGTCGACGGCGTACGGCGCGAGGAGCCGGTCCACGCAGGCCGCGGCGGGCGCTTGACGATCGGGGCGAAGATCTCGGCGATCTCCTCCTTGCCGAGCGTCTCCTTCTCCAGGAGGGCCAGAACGAGGTTGTCGAGGACGTCGCGGTTCTCGACCAGGATCTCCCAGGCCTCGTTGTGCGCGTTCTCGATGAGCTTCTTGACTTCCTCGTCCACCAGAGCGGCGACCTCTTCCGAGTAGTCGCGCTGGTGAGCCATCTCACGTCCGAGGAACGGCTCGGTGTTGTCGCCACCGAACTTGATCGCACCCAGGCGCTCGGTCATGCCGTACTGGGTGACCATCGCGCGGGCCGTGGTGGTGGCCTTCTCGATGTCGTTCGCGGCGCCCGTGGTCGGGTCGTGGAAGACCAGCTCCTCGGCCGCGCGGCCGCCCAGCATGTAGGCCAGCTGGTCCAGCATCTCGTTGCGGGTCGTGGAGTACTTGTCCTCGTCCGGCAGCACCATCGTGTAACCGAGGGCGCGGCCGCGGGACAGAATCGTGATCTTGTGGACCGGGTCGGAGTTCGGGGAGGCCGCCGCGACCAGGGCGTGACCGCCCTCGTGGTACGCGGTGATCTTCTTCTCCTTGTCCGACATGATCCGGGTCCGCTTCTGCGGGCCCGCGACCACACGGTCGATCGCCTCGTCCAGCATCTGGTTGTCGACCAGCTTCTTGTCGCTGCGGGCCGTGAGCAGCGCCGCCTCGTTCAGCACGTTCGACAGGTCGGCACCGGTGAAGCCCGGCGTGCGGCGGGCGACCGCGGCCAGGTCGACGTCCGGGGCGACCGGCTTGCCCTTCTGGTGGACCTTGAGGATCTCCAGACGGCCCTGCATGTCCGGGCGGTCGACCGCGATCTGGCGGTCGAAGCGGCCGGGGCGCAGCAGCGCCGGGTCGAGGATGTCGGGACGGTTGGTCGCGGCGATGAGGATCACACCGCCCTTGACGTCGAAGCCGTCCATCTCGACGAGCAGCTGGTTCAGCGTCTGCTCGCGCTCGTCGTGACCACCGCCGAGGCCGGCGCCGCGGTGGCGGCCGACCGCGTCGATCTCGTCGACGAAGACGATCGCCGGGGCGTTCGCCTTGGCCTGCTCGAACAGGTCACGGACCCGGGAGGCACCGACACCGACGAACATCTCGACGAAGTCGGAACCGGAGATCGAGTAGAAGGGGACCCCCGCCTCGCCGGCGACAGCGCGCGCGAGCAGGGTCTTACCGGTGCCGGGCGGGCCGTAGAGCAGCACACCCTTGGGGATCTTGGCACCGACGGCCTGGAACTTGGCCGGCTCCTGCAGGAACTCCTTGATCTCGTGGAGCTCCTCGACGGCCTCGTCGGCACCCGCGACGTCCGAGAAGGTCGTCTTGGGGGTGTCCTTGGTGATGAGCTTGGCCTTGGACTTGCCGAAGTTCATGACCCGGGAGCCGCCGCCCTGCATCTGATTCATCAGGAACAGGAAGACGACCACGATGAGGACGAAGGGCAGCAGGGAGAGCAGAACGCCGACGAACGGGTTCTGCTTGGACGGCGAGACGGTGTAGCCGTCCGGGATCTGCTTGTCCTGGTACTTGTTCTGGAGCGTGCCGGCGATGGTCACGCCCTGGTCGCCGATGTAGCTCGCCTGGATCTTCGAGCTGCCGTCGACCTTCACACCGTTCTTGAGCGTGACCTTGACGGTCTGCTCGTCACCGGTGGTCAGCTTCGCCGACTCCACCTTGTTGTCGTTGATCGCGGCAATGACCTGGCCGGTGTCCACCGTCTTGTAGCCGCCGGACGAGCCGACGACCTGCATCAACACGACCACGGCAAGGACGGCCAGCACGATCCACATGACCGGCCCACGGAAGTATCGCTTCACGTCCATCCATACGGAGCGGTGTCGCCCCGTCCCTCCTGCCATAGTGAGTTTGATAAGACAGTTCTTCTGACGGTACCCCAGCATCGTGGCGCGAAGCGGCACGGACGGCTGGCAATCCCGTCTCTGCATGCTTCAACGGCGCAGAACCCGCTGGGGTTCCCGATCGTCCGACGGGCTTGGGCCCTCCGGGACTCAGCCGCCGTAGACGTGGGGCGCGAGCGTACCCACGAACGGCAGGTTGCGGTACTTCTCCGCGTAATCCAGGCCGTAGCCGACCACGAACTCGTTCGGGATGTCGAAGCCGACCCACTCGACGTCGATGGCGACCTTGGCGGCCTCGGGCTTGCGCAGCAGCGTGCACACCTTCAGGGAGGCGGGCTCGCGGGAGCCGAGGTTGGACAGCAGCCAGGACAGGGTCAGGCCGGAGTCGATGATGTCCTCGACGATCAGGACGTGCTTGCCCTTGATGTCGGTGTCGAGGTCCTTGAGGATCCGCACGACGCCGGAGGACTGGGTGCCCGCGCCGTACGAGGACACGGCCATCCAGTCCATGGTGACGGGGGTGGACAGCGCTCGGGCGAGGTCGGCCATGACCATGACCGCGCCCTTGAGCACGCCCACGATCAGCAGGTCCTTGCCCGCGTACTCCGCGTCGATCTTCGCGGCCAGCTCGGCCAGCTTCGCGTCGATCTCTTCCTTGGTGATGAGCACCTGCTGGAGGCCGGCACCCATGTCTTTCGCGTCCACCCGCATCACTTTCGGTCGTCCCGCACTTACGGCCACGGGCTGCCCGCTCCGCCGTCGGGGGTCCCTCCGGAGGATCGGGATTTCAGCCTTGCCGAATCACCAGTCTGCCACCCTGACGCTGGGCGACGACTTTGCCGGGGAGATTGATGGCCCCCTGACCGCGCCAGCCGGTGATCAGCCGGTCGACTTCCTCGATGTGGCGGGCGAACAGCGAACCGGCCGGGGCGCCGGCCTCGATGGCGGCGCGGCGCAGGATGCGGCGGCGCACGGCGGGCGGCAGCGCGAACAGCTTGGCGCACTCCAGCAGGCCGGTCGCGTCGCGGACGGCGACCTCGGCCTGGCCGGCCCAGGCGTCGAGGGCGTCGGCGTCGTCGCGGGAGAGCTGGGCCGTGCGGGCGAGGGCCTCGACGACGCCCTTGCCGAGGGCCTTCTCCAGGGCGGGCAGGCCCTCGTGGCGGAGCCGGGAGCGGGTGTAGGCGGGGTCGGCGTTGTGTGGGTCGTCCCACACCGGGAGCGACTGGACCATGCAGGCCTTGCGGGCGGTCTGCCGGTCGAGGTGCAGGAAGGGACGGCGATAGCGGCCTTCGGCCCCCGAGACCGCGGCCATGCCGGACAGGGAGCGGATGCCGGAGCCGCGGGCGAGACCCAGCAGGACGGTTTCGGCCTGGTCGTCCCGCGTATGACCGAGCAGGATCGCGGTGGCGCCGTGGCGGGCGGCGGCGGCGTCGAGAGCGGCGTAGCGGGCGTCGCGGGCGGCGGCTTCGGGCCCGCCGTCGCGGCCCACGGTCACGGCGGTGGACTCGACCGGGTCGAGACCGAGTTCACGCAGGCGCAGGACCACTTCCTCGGCGCGCACGTCGGAACCGGACTGGAGGCCGTGGTCGACGGTGATGCCGCCGGCGCGGATGCCGAGCTTGGGGGCTTCGAAGGCGAGGGCGGAGGCCAGTGCCATGGAGTCGGCGCCGCCGGAGCACGCCGCGAGGACGAGCGGGAGCGGGGGGCGCTCGGGCGCGGCGCCCGAAGCGGTGGGGTTGTGTTCGCTGAGGATGTCGTGAAGGACGCGGCGGACCGCCAGGCGTATCGCCGCGACCGCAGGATGGGGACCCATGTCCGGTTCCCTTCATGAAGTTTTCGGGGGGTGGAGGCCCGAGGTCGGTCACTCAGAGTGTGTAGATGGTGACAGAAGCGGGCCGTTCCACGAGCATTGCACGCCTATCCATGGCTCACGGTCCCTCGGACGGGTGATTGGAGGGGCGTTCCCCTGCCGTCGGCCGGATTCGGTTCACGACGTCCGCGTACGGTTCACGACTCCGTCCTGCGATGCACCCGCGCGATCCAGTCCGCCGGTTTGGCGATCTCCGCCTTCGTCGGCAGGGTGTTCGGGGAGGTCCACACGCGGTTGAAGCCGTCCATGCCGACCTGGTCGACGACGGCTCGTACGAAGCGCTCCCCGTCCCGGTACTGCCTGAGTTTGGCATCCAGACCGAGCAGCTTGCGCAGGGCCATGTCCAGGCGGGAGGCACCCTTGGCGCGACGCTGCTGGAACTTCTCGCGGATCTCGGCGACGCTCGGCACGACGTCCGGGCCGACCCCGTCCATCACGAAGTCGGCGTGGCCCTCCAGCAGGGACATCACGGCGGTGAGGCGGCCCAGGATCTCGCGCTGGGCCGGCGTCTGCACGAGCTCCACGAACGAGCGGCCGCCGTTGTCCTCCTCGCCCTCGGGGCGCCCGCCGGCCAGCGACTGGGCGGCTTCGCGGATGCGTTCCAGGACGGTCATCGGGTCGACGTCGGTCTCCGCCAGGAACGACTGGATCTCGCCCTCGAGGTGGTCGCGCAGCCAGGGCACCGCGGTGAACTGGGTGCGGTGCGTCTCCTCGTGCAGGCACACCCACAGGCGGAAGTCGTGGGGCTCGACGTCGAGTTCGCGCTCCACGTGGACGATGTTCGGCGCGACGAGCAGCAGCCGGCCGCCGCCGTTCCCACCCGTCGGCAGGTCGCGGGCGGCGGGGGCGAAGGTCTCGTACTGGCCGAGGACGCGGGAGGACAGGAAGGACAGCAGCATGCCGAGCTCCACGCCGGTGACCTTGCCGCCGACGGCGCCGAGGACCGCGTTGCCGGGGCTGCCGCCGCGCCGCTCCTGCATCTTGTCGAGCAGCGGTTTGAGGATCTCCCGGAAGCCGGCGACGTTCGCCCGGACCCAGCCGGGGCGGTCGACGACGAGGACGGGGGTGTCGTGGGTGGCCTCGGTGCCCATCCGGGTGAACTCCCGGACGTGCTCCTCCGAGGTCTTGGCGTGCCGACGCAGCTCGGCGACGACGGCCCGGGCCTCGTCGCGGCTGACCTCGGGGCCCGGTCGTACGAGCCGTGTCGCGGTCGCCACCGCGAGATTCCAGTCGACCATCTCGGTGCCACCGATGCTCGTCATGCGTCAACCGTACGTGAGCGTTCCCGCTGGGGGCAGGCCGTCGGGGCCGGTGGGGCCAGGGGCGCGTCGCGAGGCGTGAGCGCCTCTGACGGCGCGCCCCGCGGCGCCCCTGGCCGCTGGTGGTGGGCGGCTACCGGCAGCCGCAGGCGGCCAGCTCGGTGGCCGTGCGGTCCAGAGCCGTCTGCGCCGCTATCGGGTTCGCCGTGCCCGATGCCAGGAAGGCGAACGCCAGGAGGCGGCCGTCGTGGTCGACCACCGTCCCCGCCAGGGAGTTGACGCCCGTCAGCGTGCCCGTCTTCGCCCGTACTAGGCCCCCCGCGCCGTCCGTGTAACGGGTGGCGAGGGTGCCGGTGAAGGCGGCCACGGGCAGCCCCGTGAGGACGGGGCGCAGGCCGGGGCGGTCCGGGTCGCCGGCCTTGACCAGGAGGGCGGTGAGGAGGTCCGCCGTCAGCCGGTCGTCGCGGTTCATGCCGCTGCCGTCGTGGAACCGGGCGCCGGACACGGGAAGGCCCAGCTTCTTCAGCTGGGCGGCGATCGCCGCCGCTCCGCCGTCGAAGCTCGCGGGGCGGCCGGTCGCGGCGGCCGTCTGGCGGGCCAGCGCCTCGGCGATGTCGTTGTCGCTGTTGGTCAGCATGCGCTCGACCAGGGCGGAAAGCGGGGGCGAGGAGACGGTGGCGAGGGTGGCGGCGCCCTTGGTGGCCTTGGAGGGGCCGGGGGGCGTCGCCTTGATCCCGGCGTCCTTGAGGAAGCCCGTGAACCTCCGGGCCGCGTCCGCCGCCGGGTCGGCCACCCGGGCCGCCGGGCCGTGGAAGGAGTCGTCCGTGCGGCCCTCGTCCGCCGACAGGGCACTGACCGGGGCGAGGTTGTCGTTGACGCCGACGGGGTGGAGTGCGGGCCCGGCGTACAGGGAGGTGTCGTACGACAGGGTCGCCTGGTGGATGCCGCGTCGCCGCAGTGCCTTCGCCGTGCGGTCCGCCAGCGTGCGCAGGCTCGCCCAGCCGTCGGCGTGCTCGTGCGCCGTGAGGGTGGGGTCGCCGGCGCCGACCAGCACGATCTTCCTGGTGCCGGGTTCGAGGGCGACCCGGGTGGTGAGGCGGTGGTCCGGGCCGAGCGCGGAGAGGGCGGCGACCGCCGTGGCGATCTTCGTGGTGGAGGCGGGCGTCAGGCCCTTGCCGGCGCCCGTGCCGTACAGCCGCCTGCCGGTCGCCACGTCGACGACGGCCGCCGTGTGGGAGCCGCCGAGCGCCGGGGCGTTCAGAAGCGGCCCCAGGACATCCGCGAGCGGCTTTCCGCCCGACACCGGCTTCGGGGGGCTCGCGGCCCGGCCGAGGCCGGCCAGGACGGCGGCGGCGCTGGGGACGGGCCGTGACATGCCGGGCTCCGTGCCGAAATCGGCGTCGTGATCTGCGCCACCCACCCGCTCCAGGGCGGCGGCCCGGTCCCGCTCGGCCGTACGCTGGCCGGTGACGTCCCAGGGGCCGACGGCGCCCACCACACCGGCGGCCAGCGCCATACCGGCGGTGGCGGCCACCGCGGTGTACTGCCAGGTCCTCGCGGCCGAACCCCCGGGAAGCCGCGTGAGCTGCGGTTTCACGGCCCGGGTCAGCCATGCGACCGGCGGTCTCGCCATCGCTGCGGCCCGTGCCAGACGCGGTCGTACGGCTTCGGCGATCCGCACCGCATGCGGTCTCACGGCTCGCCAAGGCCCCAGCTCCGGCACGACCACCAGCCCCTTTCGCGATCACACACCTGCGTGAGGGACACTTAACCACCAGAACTATGTGTTGATCATGGAGGAGCCACCGGTGGAGTTCGACGTCACGATCGAGATCCCTAAGGGTTCGCGGAACAAGTACGAGGTGGACCACGAGACCGGCCGGATCCGCCTGGACCGTCGCCTCTTCACCTCGACCGCCTACCCGACCGACTACGGCTTCGTCGAGAACACTCTCGGCGAGGACGGCGACCCGCTGGACGCGCTGGTCATCCTGGACGAGCCGACCTTCCCGGGCTGCCTCATCAAGTGCCGTGCGATCGGCATGTTCCGGATGACGGACGAGGCGGGCGGCGACGACAAGCTGCTGTGCGTTCCGGCCACCGACCCGCGTGTGGAGCACCTGCGCGACATCCACCACGTGTCGGAGTTCGACCGCCTGGAGATCCAGCACTTCTTCGAGGTCTACAAGGACCTGGAGCCGGGCAAGTCGGTCGAGGGCGCCAACTGGGTCGGCCGCACGGACGCCGAGGCGGAGATCGAGCGGTCGTACAAGCGCTTCAAGGAGCAGGGCGGTCACTGACCCCCACAGACCCTTTTCGCAAACGGGCCGCGCTCCTCGATGGGGGGAACGCGGCCCGTTTGCGTGTCCACGTGCACACCACGCGCATACTGATGCGTAAAGAATGTTCGTTCAGGGAGCGTTGCGAAAGTGACGGAGGCGGAGGACCGCAAGCCTCGGTCGGACGAGGCGAAGGGCACGTTCGATTCCGAGATCACGTCCGAGTTCGCCATTCCGGAGGGACTGGTCGTCCCTAAGTCCGGTGGCGAGCCCGAGACGACGTCGGAATTCACCGTGCCGGAGGGGCTCGACACCCGGCAGCCCCCGGTGGTCGAGCCGGAGAGCTCGGCGTTCAGCATGCCGAGCACCTACAGCACCCAGGACGCCCCGGTCGCGATCACACAGACGACCAACATCCTGGCCATCAACCTGACCAAGGACGCGCCCTGGCAGGACCGCATGCGCACGATGCTGCGCATGCCGGTGGCGGAGCGGCCGGCTCCGGAGCTGGTGCACAAGGTCGAGGAGGGCGGCCCCGCCGTCCCGCGCGTGCTCGACCTGACCCTGCGTATCGGGGAGTTGCTGCTCGCGGGCGGTGAGGGCGCCGAGGACGTGGAGACCGCGATGTTCGCGGTCTGCCGGTCGTACGGGCTGGACCGCTGCGAGCCGAACGTCACCTTCACGCTGCTGTCGATCTCGTACCAGCCGTCCCTGGTGGACGACCCGGTGACGGCGTCCCGGACGGTGCGCCGGCGCGGCACCGACTACACACGCCTCGCGGCCGTCTTCCAGCTGGTCGACGACCTGACGGACGCGGAGACGCACATCTCGCTGGAGGAGGCCTACCGGCGGCTCGCGGAGATACGCCGTAACCGGCACCCCTACCCCGGCTGGGCGCTCACCGGGGCGACCGGGCTGCTGGCCGGTTCGGCCTCCATCCTCGTCGGCGGTGACGTGGTCGTGTTCGTGGCGGCCGCGCTGGGCGCGATGCTCGGCGACCGGCTGGCGTGGCTGTTCGCCGGACGCGGGATGCCGGAGTTCTACCAGTTCACGGTGGCCGCGATGCCGCCGGCCGCGATCGGGGTGGCGCTCTCGCTCGCCGAGGCCGACGTCAAGGCGTCCGCGGTCGTCACCGGTGGACTCTTCGCGCTGCTGCCCGGACGGGCGCTGGTGGCGGGCGTGCAGGACGGCCTGACCGGCTTCTACATCACCGCGGCCGCGCGCCTGCTGGAGGTCATGTACTTCTTCGTCGGCATCGTCGTCGGGGTGCTGCTCGTCCTGTACTTCGGCGTGAAGGTGGGCAGCACGCTCAACCCGGACGCCGCGCTGGACATCCCGCAGCGGCCGCTGCTGCAGATCGCGGCGTCGATCCTGCTGTCGCTGGCCTTCGCCGTGCTGCTCCAGCAGGAGCGGGTCACCGTGCTGCCCGTGGCGCTCGGCGGCGGTGTCGCGTGGTCGGTGTACGGCGCGATGCACTTCGTCGCCAACATCTCGCCCGTGCCGTCCACGGCGGTGGCGGCCGGGCTGGTGGGACTGTTCGGACAGCTGCTGTCGCGGTACCAGTTCGCGTCCGCGCTGCCGTACACGACCGCCGCCATCGGGCCGCTGCTGCCCGGTTCGGCGACCTACTTCGGGCTGCTGTCCATCGCGCAGAACAGGGTCGACGAGGGGCTCGTGTCACTGGCCACGGCCGCCTCGCTCGCCATGGCCATCGCGATCGGCGTCAACCTCGGTTCGGAGATCTCGCGGCTGTTCCTGCGGGTTCCCGGCGCCGAACGGGCCGCCGGGCGCAAGGCCGCGAAGCGCACGAGGGGTTTCTGAGGCCGGACCTACTGACGGCCGTACGGGTACTGCTGCGGGTAGCCACCCTGCTGCTGGGACCCGTACGGCTGCTGCTGGTCGTATCCCTGCGGGTACTGCTGCGGCTGCTGAGGCTGCTGCTGCGGGTACTGCTGCCCGTAAGGCTGCTGCTGCGGCTGTCCGTAAGGCTGCTGCTGCTGCGGCTGCTGCCCGTAGTGCCGGCCGTAGCCGTCGTCGGATCCGGACTCGTAGGACGGCTGCTGCGGACGGCCGCCGTACGGCTGCTGCTGCGACTGCTCGTACGGACGCTGCTGGGGCTGCTGCGGACGGCCGTACGGCTGCTGCTGCCGGGGCTGCTCGTGCGTCGGCTCGATGCGGCGCAGCTGGGTCGTGGCGTCGTCCATGGCCGGGGCCTCGGGCTGCCGGGCCGTCGGGTTCTTCCTCTCCTTGGAGCGCGCCCGCAGGAACTCGATGATGATCGGGATCACCGAGACGAGGACGATCAGGATGAGGATCGCCTCGATGTTCTTCTTGACGAAGTCGATGTTGCCCAGCCAGGAGCCGAGCAGGGTCACGCCCGCGCCCCACATCGTGCCGCCGATGACGTTGAAGAGCAGGAACGAGCGGTACTTCATGCCGCTGACGCCGGCGATGATCGGCGTGAACGTGCGCACCACGGGCACGAAGCGGGCCAGGACCAGGGACTTCGGGCCGTACTTCTCGAAGAACTCGTGCGCCTTGGTGACGTTCTCCTGCTTGAAGAGGCGGGAGTCCGGCCGGTTGAACAGGCTCGGTCCGACCTTCTTGCCGAACATGTAGCCCGCCTGGTCGCCGAGGACCGCGGCGAGGCAGATGAGACCGACCGCACCCCACAGCGGGAAGTCCAGCTGGTGGGAGGTGATCAGCAGGCCGCAGGTGAACAGCAGCGAGTCACCGGGCAGGAAGAAGCCGATGAGCAGGCCGGACTCGGCGAAGACGACGAGGAGCAGGCCCCAGATGCCGTAGGTGTCGAGTAGGTAGTTGGGATCCATCCAACTCGGGCCGAGGGCGAGCGTCGTCACGGTTCCGGGCTCCTGAGGGGTGAAGGCGGCTGCGGTGGCCGGGTGAGCCGCACAAAGCTACCAACGCATTGTGACCGCCTCGGGTTCCACCGGTGTCTCCAGGATGCACGGGGGGCCGACGGCGTCAAAGCCGGGGCCCGCCCGGCAAGCAGGCCCGCGCGGTGGGACTACGCCGTGTGACGGGCGGCGTTCGCCAGGATCGCCTCCCTCAGGTAGGCGGCCAGGCCCGGCCTGATCTGCTCGTACGTGGAGGCGAACCGTTCGTCCGCCACGTACATCTCGGCGAGCCCCTGGTGGATCTCGTACGTGCAGTCGTAGAAGTTGCGGCTGATCTGCCGTCGGTGCTGCTCGGCCAGCTCCATCGCCGACTCGGACGCGGGGTCGACCTCGGCGTCCATGAGGGCGGCGAAGGCGTTCGTGTTGCCCGCGCCCTCGGCCTTGATGCGCAGCCAGTCCTCCTTCGTGTACGAGGCGACCCTGCGCTGCGACTGCCGGTACGGCTCGGTGTCGCCCCAGCGGCGCCGGGACTCCTCCTCGTACCGGTCGGGGTCGTACGCCCCGAACACCTCGAACTTCTCCTCCGGCGTGAGGTCGATGCCCATCCTGCGTGCCTCCATGGCGTGCTCCACGGCCGCGGCCATCTTCTGCAGCTTCTCGATCCGGGCGGTCAACAGCTCGTGCCGGCGGCGCAGGTGTGCGCGCGGGTCCGCGTCCGGGTCGTCGAGCAGGGCCGCGACCTCCTCGAGCGGAAAGCCGAGCTCCCGGTAGAACAGGATCTGCTGCAGCCGGTCGAGGTCGGCGTCGCTGTAGCGCCGGTGGCCCGCGTGGCTGCGCTCGCTCGGGGCGAGCAGGCCGATGTCGTCGTAGTGGTGCAGTGTGCGCACCGTCACTCCGGCGAATCCGGCGACCTGTCCCACGGAGTGGCTCACGTCTCCGCTCCCTTCTCGGTACGCCTCCACGCTGCGGCCTCACGCCACGTGAGGTGCAAGTCCCGTACGGCCGTGCGGCGCGCACTCGAGATGTTGCGCCCGTTTTGCCCGCTTATCGTGGGCCCGTGGCCCAGGACACCGCGCCGCAGGCGCCCACCGCTCCGGGGACTCCGGCGCGGGCCCTGCTGCCGCTGATCCTGCCCGCCCTGGTCGTGGGAGTGGCGGCCGCCCTGCTCTTGATCGGGGTCAGCACGGCGGCCGAGGAGCTCCAGCACGTGCTGTGGCAGAACCTGCCCGACGCGCTGGGCATCGGCCGCTACTCCGTGCTGTGGATGTTCGTCATGCTCATCGCGACCGGCATCGCGGTCGGCCTGGTGGTGTGGAAAGTGCCGGGCCACGCCGGACCCGACCCGGCGACCCTCGGGCTCGACGCACCCACCTTCCCGCCCGTCGTCGTGCCGGGCCTGCTGCTGGCCACCGTCCTGATGCTGGCGGGCGGCCCGAGCCTCGGCCCGGAGAACCCGATCATCGCCGTGAACGTGGCGCTCGCGGTATGGCTCGGCACCAGGCTCGTCCCCCGGCTTCGGGGCGCGCCGTGGGCCGCGCTGGCGGAGTCGGCGACCATCGGCGCGCTGTTCGGTACGCCGGTGGCGGCGGCGCTGGTCATCTCGGAGGCGCTGGCCGGGCATCTCATGCGGGGGCGGCTGTGGGACAACGTCTTCGCGCCCCTGGCGGCGGGGGCGGCCGGCGCCCTCACGACCGCGCTGGTGGCCCGTCCGAACTTCGATCTCGGTCTGCCCCGGCTCGACCGCACGGACGGGGGCGACCTGCTGGCGGCGGTCGTCGTCGCGACGGCCGCCGCGCTGCTCGGCATGTGCGCCATCTACGCCTTCCCCTACGTCCACCGCGCCTTCCAGCGGCTGCGGCACCCGATGCTGATGCTTCCCGCGGGCGGAGTGGTCCTGGGCGGGCTGGCCGCGCTGGGCGGCCATCTCACGCTGTTCAAGGGGCTGGAGGAGGTCGCGACGCTGGCCCGCAGTCCGGACGGCTGGACGGCGGGGCAGTTCGCCACGATGGCCGTGGTGAAGCTGGCCGCGATGCTGGTCGCCGCGTCCTGCGGATTCCGGGGCGGCCGGATCTTCCCGTCCGTCTTCGTCGGCTGCGCCCTCGGCCTGTGTGCGCACGCCCTGGTGCCCGGCGTCCAGCCGGCGGTGGGCGTGGCGGCGGGCGTCCTCGGCACGCTCCTGGCCATCACCCGGCAGGGCTGGGTGAGCCTCTTCACCGCCGCCGTACTCGTCGCGTCCCCCACGATCCTGACCCTGTTGTGCATCGCCTCGCTGCCGGCCTGGCTGCTGGTGACGGGCCGCCCGCAGATGCAACTGCGGTTCGACGGGGCACCCGTCCGATAACCGCCCGGCCGCTCCCGACCCCCAGGAGGTACCTCCATGCCGCTCCACAAAGGCCCCCAGGAGCACGACGAAAGACCCATGTCCGTCAACCCGTTCTTCGGGGAGGCCAACCCGATCACCGGCATGACCGAGGCCCCGCCCACGCACCGGCTCCCGGACGGCCCGACGGCGCCGACGACGGCCGCCCAGGTGGTGCACGACGAGCTGATGCTGGACGGCAACGCCCGGCTGAACCTGGCCACCTTCGTCACCACCTGGATGGAGCCGCAGGCCGGGCAGCTGATGGCCGAGTGCCGGGACAAGAACATGATCGACAAGGACGAGTACCCGCGCACCGCCGAGCTGGAGCGGCGCTGCGTGGCCATGCTCGCCGACCTGTGGAACGCGCCCGATCCGGCGGCCGTCGTGGGGTGTTCGACGACCGGCTCCAGCGAGGCGTGCATGCTCGCCGGCATGGCGCTGAAGCGGCGCTGGGCCCACCGCAACGCCGACCGCTACCCGGGCCGTGACGCGCGGCCCAACCTGGTGATGGGGGTCAACGTCCAGGTCTGCTGGGACAAGTTCTGCAACTTCTGGGAGGTCGAGGCCCGCCAGGTCCCCATGGAGGGCGACCGCTACCACCTGGACCCCGAGGCCGCGGCCGCGCTGTGCGACGAGAACACCATCGGGGTCGTCGGCATCCTCGGCTCCACCTTCGACGGGTCGTACGAGCCCATCGCCGAGCTGTGCGCGGCCCTGGACGACCTCCAGGAACGCACGGGGCTGGACATCCCCGTGCACGTGGACGGCGCGTCCGGTGCCATGATCGCGCCGTTCCTCGACGAGGATCTGCAGTGGGACTTCCGGCTGCCGCGCGTGGCGTCGATCAACACCTCGGGGCACAAGTACGGCCTGGTCTATCCCGGCGTCGGCTGGGCGCTGTGGCGGGACAAGGAGGCGCTGCCCGAGGAGCTCGTCTTCCGCGTGAACTACCTGGGCGGCAACATGCCGACCTTCGCACTCAACTTCTCCCGGCCGGGCGCCCAGGTGGTCGCGCAGTACTACACCTTCCTGCGGCTGGGCCGCGAGGGCTTCCGCGCCGTACAGCAGTCCACCCGGGACGTCGCGCGCAACGTCGCCGAACGGATCGAGGAACTGGGCGACTTCCGGCTGCTGACCCGGGGCGACCAGCTGCCGGTGTTCGCCTTCACCACCACCCCGGACGTGACGGCGTACGACGTCTTCGACGTGTCCCAGCGGATGCGCGAGTGCGGCTGGCTGGTGCCCGCGTACACCTTCCCGCCCAACCGGGAGGACCTGTCGGTGCTCCGGATCGTGTGCCGCAACGGCTTCTCCACCGACCTCGCCGATCTGTTCGTCCAGGACCTGGCCCGCGCGCTGCCGGAACTGCGCCGCCAGCCGCATCCGCTGCCCCGGGACAAGGAAGCGGCGACCGGGTTCCACCACTAGGGACGGCGCATCAGGCTGCCTGTTCTGCCTGCTCCATGGTCACCGGGGTGCGTCCGGGAGCGGGAAGGTGTCGTCGAGGCGTACACGCCGCGGGCCCTCGCGGTCGTCTTCCGTCCGCAAGGGCCCGACACAGCCGAGAACTTCAGATACAGCGGAGAACTTCTAGAACGGGAACGGGCTGCGCCCGTGCTGCACCGAGATCCACTTCGTCGTGGTGAACGCGTCCAGCATCGTCTCGCCGTTCAGACGGCCGATGCCGGAGTGCTTCTCGCCGCCGAAGGGGACGATCGGCTCGTCGTGGACCGTGCCGTCGTTCACGTGGAACATGCCGGTGTCGATCTGCTTGGCGAAGTTCACGCCGCGCTCGATGTCGCCGGTGTGGACGGCGCCGCTCAGGCCGTACGGGCTGTCGTTGACGATGCGGACGGCCTCCTCCTCGCTGTCGAAGGGGAGGAGGAAGACGACCGGGCCGAAGACCTCCTGCCGCAGCAGCGCCGAGTCGGCGGGGACGTCCGTCAGGACGGACGGCGCGACCAGGTTGTCGGTGGTCGTGCCGTGCACCAGGGCGGTCGCGCCCTCGGCGATCGCCTGCTCGACGACGGCCGAAACGGCGTCCGCCTGCGAGGAGTTGATGACCGGGCCGATCACGGTGGCCGGGTCGCTCGGGTCGCCCGTCTTCATGCCGCGCACCTTGGCGGTGAACTTCTCGGTGAAATCGTCCGCGACCGAGCGGTGCACGAGCACCCGGTTCGCGGCCATGCAGGCCTGCCCCTGGTGGACGAACCGGCTGAAGACCGCCGCGTCGACGGCGTAGTCGATGTCGGCGTCGTCGAGGACCACCAGCGCGTTGTTGCCGCCGAGTTCGAGGACCGAGCGCTTGAAGTGCGAGGCGCAGACGGTGGCGACGTGGCGGCCGACCTTGTCGGAGCCGGTGAAGGAGATGACCTTCGGGATCGGGTGCTCGATGAAGGTGTCGCCGATCTCCGCGATGTCGGTGACGACGACGTTGAGCAGGCCGGCCGGGAGGCCCGCGTCCTCGAAGATCTTCGCGACCAGGGTGCCGCCGGTGATCGGGGTGTTCTGGTGCGGCTTGAGGACCACGCCGTTGCCGAGCGCGAGGGCCGGGGCGACCGACTTGATCGAGAGGAGGAAGGGCACGTTGAACGGGCTGATGACGCCGACGACGCCGACCGGGACGCGGTAGACGCGGTTCTCCTTGCCGTCGATCGGCGACGGGACGATCTTGCCCTCGGCGCTGAGCGCCAGGTGGATCGCCTCGCGCAGGAACTCCTTGGTGATGTGGAGCTCGAACGCCGCCTTCATGCGCGTGCCGCCCTGCTCGGCGACCATCACCTCGGCGATCTCCTGCTCGCGCTCCTCGACCAGCCGCAACGCCTTCTCGAAGACGGCCCGGCGGGCGTACGGATTGGTCGCCGCCCACTGCTTCTGGGCACGGGCCGCCGCCTGGTAGGCCTGATCCACCTCGTCGATCGTGGCTATGGTGATGGACGCCAGCTTCTCGCCGTCGTACGGATTGAAGTCGATGATGTCCCAGGAGCCGGTGCCCGGGCGCCACTCGCCGTCGATGTACTGCTGAGCCAGGTCGGTGAAGTAGGACGACATGTGACCCCTCAATCCCTAGCAGACGCCCGATCGACTCTGATCGGCTCCAAGGCATGATGATCCGTCATCGTACTTGTGTTTCAAGAGAGTTGAAGGAGTCCGCGCAGGAGATCTCGGCTCTCCGCGGGGCCGGGGCTGTCCTGCTGGAGCTCCTTCAGCGCCTTCTCGTACTGGGTGACGTCCTCGCGCTTGTCCAGGTACAGCGCGCTGGTGAGCTGCTCCAGGTAGACGACGTCCGACAGGTCGGACTCCGGGAAGCTGAGGATCGTGAACGCGCCGGACTCGCCGGAGTGGCCGCCGAAGCTGAACGGCATGATCTGCAGGCGCACGTTGGGCCGCTCGGAGATGTCGATCAGGTGCTGGAGCTGCTCGCGCATCACCTCGCGGTCGCCGTACGGGCGGCGCAGGGCGGCCTCGTCCAGGACGACGTGGAACTCCGGCGCGTTCGCGGAGTCCAGATGCTTCTGCCGCTCCAGGCGCAGCGCCACGCGCCGTTCCACGTCCGCGTCGCTCGCGCCCTTCATACCGCGCCGGACGACCGCGCGGGCGTACGCCTCGGTCTGCAACAGGCCGTGCACGAACTGGACTTCGTACGCGCGGATGAGGTGGGCCGCGCCTTCCAGGCCGACATAGGTGGGGAACCAGCTCGGCAGCACGTCCGAGTAACTGTGCCACCAGCCCGCGACGTTGGCCTCGCGGGCGAGGGAGAGGAGCGACTTGCGCTCCATCTCGTCCGTGATGCCGTACAACGTCAGCAGATCCTCGACGTCCCTCGTCTTGAAGCTCACCCGGCCCAGCTCCATCCGGCTGATCTTCGACTCGGATGCGCGGATCGAGTAGCCCGCCGCCTCACGCGTGATCCCCCGTGCTTCCCGCAGCCGCCTGAGTTGCGAGCCGAGCAGCATGCGCCGCACCACCGATCCGGGCTCTCCCGCGCTCACGTTTCGCCAGCCTCCCCAACCGATTCCGATGCCGCAGTCTGCCACTAAAACACTTCGAGCAGTACTCGTCCGGTTACGGAAACGGAAGGACGACGAAGTTTCCGTGCAGGTAGACGCAAGAAGAAGGTGAGCCACGTACATGAAGGGTGACGGAAAAAGGCCCAGAAGCGGTACGAGAGGGTCCAATTCGGCCGCGTGCACGTGCATCTGCCCTTGCATCTGCTGTGCGCATCCGAAACCATGGTCCCGCGCCACCGCTGCATCGCAACGACCGCGAATTCCCGGGAGTGCCTCGCATGGGGACGAATGGATCGACCATGCTCGAGCCGTTACGGCAGGGCCTTCCGCCACTGGACCCCACCACCGTGTCCAACGCCGCCTCCTGCGCCCTGCCCGCCCGCTACGAAGCGGTGCGCGAGGCCCGGGGATTCACCCGCAGAACGCTCGACGAGTGGGACGTCGGCGACCGCTTCGACGACATCTGCCTGGTCGTCTCCGAGCTGGTCACCAACGCCCTGCGGCACGCACTGCCGGGCGACGGCGGCCATCTGCAGCAGCAGACTCCCGCCGTACGCCTTCACCTGCTGTGCTGGAGCGACCGGCTGGTGTGCGCGGTACGCGACCCCAGCCACGACACCCCGGTCGCCCGCACCTCGGAGGACTTCTCGGCGGAGTCGGGCCGCGGCCTGCTCCTCGTCGGCTCCTTCAGCGACAGCTGGGGCTGGTACCCGCTCGCGGGCAACCTGGACGGCAAGGTCGTCTGGTCGTTGTTCCGGCTCCCGCCGGCAAAGTAGCGGAATACGGCACCTTCTGACACCGCGCTTCTACGCGCGTTCCCGTGGGCGGCGTACGAGGCCGGTGGGTGGCCGTGTTCCGACGGCTGCCGGTTCGCCTGCTCGGCCGTCCGTCGGCACTTCGGCTCAGCCGGCTATCAGGTGGTCGAACTCGCCGTCCTTGACGCCGAGCAGCATCGCCTCGATCTCCGCGCGCGTGTAGACCAGCGCGGGGCCGTCCGGGAAGCGGGAGTTGCGCACGGCCACGTCACCGCCGGGCAGCCGGGCGAACTCCACGCAGGAGCCCTGCGAGTTGCTGTGCCTGCTCTTCTGCCAGGCCACGTCCAACTGCGTGGCGGCCATGCCGTTGTACACCTCGTACCCCCCGTACACGCCCTCAACGTCGCGGTCCACAGGTCGCTCCCCGGTGGTGCACTGGCTGATGTGGCCATTGTTGCTGCGGTCAATTGATGATGCTGTGGTCAACTGACCCGGATCATAGCGGCGTTCACATGCAGATGCATGAGCAGATGCACGTGCACGCGCGGTGTTCCTCCGGTTACAGCCTTGACAGCCTCGCCGACTCTCCTACCTGAGCCGTTCCAGCGTGTGCCCCAGAGCTCGCAAGACATGCCCGCGCCAGCCCCCGTTCATGATCGTCCGCGCCGTCATCTGCGCCGGATCGTCCGGATCGAATCCCTCGTGCACCAGGAAGAGACGCGTTCCGCGCCCCTCCTGCTCCAGGGTCCACGTGATGGTCCAGTCCACGGGATTGGCCGGATCCGCATCCGCCCACCGGACGGACAGCATCCGCCCGTCGTCGTAGGCGAGAACCCGCACGTCCACGACGCCGGAGAAGCGGGAGTTCGGGCGCGGCACCGAGGTCATCCGGTACCGGTGCCCGACCTCCAGGCGGAAGTCCTCGGCGCCCGGCATCTGCCACTGCGCGAGCAGCTCGGGCTCGGTCAGGGCGCGCCAGACCTTGGCCGGCGGGTGGGGCAGGAACTGGTCGACGCGGATGACGGTGAGGTCGTCCTCGGGATCGGTGGTCATGCCGGATCCTCGTCGGGCATACGGTCGAGGAGCGCGCCGAGCCCCTTCAGGCGGTCGCGCCAGAACCGCTCGTACGGATGGAGCCAGTCCTGAACGTCTGCGAGCGGGGCCGCCTCGAGGCGGTAGATGCGCTGCCGGCCGGAGCGCTGCTCGGAGACGAGGCCGGCCTCCCGGAGCACCCTGAGGTGTTCCGAGAGGCTGGGGCGGCGCATGTCGAAGTGGTCGGCCAGGTCCTGGACGGGCTGCGGCCCCCGCTCACGCAGCAGCCGCAGGACCTCGCGGCGCGTGGCGTTGGCGAGCGCGGCGAAGACGCGGTCCTCCGCGGCGGCTCCGACCCCGGTCGTGGTCATCCGTCCCTTCCTGCCTGCCTGACTGCGCACCTGCCTACGAACGAGCCTCCGTGAGCAGCATCAGGCGGTTGCCGTCGGGGTCACGGAAGGAGGCCATCCGGCCCCACGGGAGGTCGTCCGGACCCTGTA
This sequence comes from Streptomyces sp. NPDC046805, assembly GCF_040645355.1. NCBI lineage: Bacteria > Bacillati > Actinomycetota > Actinomycetes > Kitasatosporales > Streptomycetaceae > Streptomyces > Streptomyces sp. NPDC046805. The sequence continues at coordinate 79,418 of NZ_JBEYYC010000025.1, forward strand.
CGGCGACACCGGCCTCGGCGAGCCGCGCAGAGTCGGCGTCGACGTCGGTCGTGACCAACATGATCCCCCGGGTCGAGCCGGGCTCGAAATCGCCCATGCCGGGACCGGACAGCGTGAAGACGGTCTGCGCACCCTTGGGAGCGACCTGGAGCCACCGACCCTGGGGCATGTCGAGGTCGGCGGTGACCTCGAAGCCGAGGACGTCCCGGTAGAAGCGCAGGGCACGGTCCTGGTCGGTGACAGGGAGCGTGACGAACGAGGCGTGGGTGATGTTCATGCCGACGACCATAGGTAGGCGATTGCCTACGCGTCAAACGTAGGGAGTTTCCTACCTGTGTCGTGAAGATGTGGGGGAGGGACCGGATTCCCGTCCGACGTACGGAAGTCCTCCCGATGAGTCACTGGTAGCTTGCTGCGGTCGTTCCGGACGACGGGCGGCCGGCAGACGGCCGACAGAGGGCAGACCGGCTACAGCTTGGGAGCTTCCAGTGACTTCGGCGACTACCAGGATGGCGACTTCGAGGACGGCGACCCGAAGGGTTGCGCCTACGAGGGCGGCGGCTACGAGGGTGCGCGTCGCGGCCATGGCCGCGGGTCTGGCGGGCGCGCTCGCGCTGACCGCGTGCAGTGGTGGCGGTGACTCCAAGGGCGACTCCTCGTCCGGTCCCGGTGCCTCCACGACCGCGACCGCGAGGGCCGGTGGCAGCGGTGCACCGACGTCCGCCGCCGGCTCCCTGCAGGGCAGCTGGCTCGCCACGACCGGTGGCAAGGCCGTGGCCCTGGTGATCACCGGCAAGCGGGCCGGGCTCTTCGCGACCGGCGGGACCGTGTGCAGCGGCACCGCGGGCGACGAGGCGGGCATGCGGATGCTCCACCTGACCTGCACCAACGGCAGCAAGGACCGGGCAAGCGGAATGGTCGGCTCCGTGAACGGGGCGAGCATGCAGGTCAACTGGTCCGGCAAGCTGGGCAAGGAGACCTTCACCAAGGCCGAGGGCGGGAAGCTGCCTTCGGGGCTGCCGACGACGGGCCTCGGGTAGCCGACGGGACTCGGGCCGCAGTCGGGCCGCAGAGCGACAGGCCCCGAGCCGTAGAGGTCGTAGGCGTCGTAAAAAGCCTTGTGGGGCGCACGCGTAGTAAACAGAGGGGCGCGCAACCGGGTGTCCGCGCCACGCGTGATGATGCTTGAACACCGTCATGACCTCGACGGCCTCGACGACCTCGACAGGACACCCACGCACATGCGCGTCATTCCGCTCACCGTCACCGCCCTCACCGCCGCCCTCGTCCTGACCGCCTGCGACGGCGGCGGTGGCAGTGGGAACGGTGGCAGCGGCAACACCAAGGACAGATCGGCCTGCAAGATCGGCTCGGTCTCGGTACAGATCGGTTCGGCGAGCGTGGCCCCGGCCGCCGGCGACACGGGCGAGGTGCCCGTCAGCATCACCAACCAGAGCGCCCCGTGCACCCTGAACGAGTTCCCCGGCGTCGGCCTCCACCAGGGCGGCAGCGCGGCGACCCTTCCGGCCCTGAAGGGCGCGAAGCCGCAGAAGCTGAAGCTCGCCAAGGGCGACTCCGCGTCGTTCACCATCACCTATGTGCGCGGCAAGGCGGGCGACAAGGCGAGCCTGGACGCCAAGACCGTGCGGATCGGCCTGCCCGGCTCCGACGCCACCCAGTCCTTCCCTTGGTCGTACGGCCCGGTCGCCGGCACGGGCTCCGCCGACCACCCGAACGCCTCCGTCAGCGCCTTCCAGCAGCCGGGCGACTAGCCGACACGACAAGCGGGCGCGACCGGCCGCCGACCGGGCCGTCGCCCGCCAGGGCTCACTCCAGGCGGGGGCGGGCCCTGACCTGTGCCCGGTCCGCCGCCTGCATGCCTTCCGTCCAGCCCGCCGCGTCGCTCACCCCGCGCAGGCGGGCCGTGGTGGTCTCCGGGAACATGCGCTCCGCGCGGTCGGTGACGGCCACTTCGCGGGTCGCCAGGACCGGGAGCAGGTCCTGGGTGACCTGGGTCTCGGCGGCGGCCGCGAGGCGGTCGCCGACGCGGTGGGCGTAGGCCGCCAGGAAGGACTGCCGGAAGGTCTTGGTCCGCTTGCGGCCGCCCGCCCTCTGAACCGCCTCCGCCTTCGTCATCGCGTGCGTGGCCTGCACGAGGAGCGAGGTGTAGAGGAGTTCGACCACCTCGAGGTCGGGCTCGAAGCCGACGATCGTGGAGAAGCCGAGGGGTTCGTTCCACACGGCACGGCAGTGGTTCGCGGTGGCGACCGCGTCCAGCAGCACCGCCTTGGCCTGCTCGTACGGCGACTCGACACCGATCCGGCAGGCGCCCGGGGCGTCCGGCGCGGGCGCCTGGGCCGCGAGCAGCGCCTCGTCGATGCTGTGCCGGGCCATCAGCTCCTGCGCCTTGGCGCTCAGCGCCTCCGCCTCGTCCGGATACCCGGTCGCCTCCGCCTTGGCGAGCAGCGCACGGATGCGGGTCAGCATGCGGGAGGCGGCCTGGTGCCCCGCGCGCGCGGGCGCCTGTCCGCTCGCGTGCGGCCGCGCGTTCGAGGGCTCCTCCAGCGGCTCCAGGACGGGCAGGCGCAGCAGCAGTCGGTACAGCTCCAGTACGGCGGTCGCGTGCGAGAAGCGGTCGGCCCCGCGTGCGGGAGCGGCCGGGAGGGCGGCGAGCTGATCGGTCCAGCGGCGCCCGCGCGGACGGTCGCCCGGCACCTGGGCACGGATCAGCTCCGCGGCCAGGCGGACGTGTTCGTCGTCCAGTTCGCGCCGCACGATCCGTACGACGTCGGCGGGCTGCCAACCGCGCCGCCAGGCCGCCGCCACGAACTCCTCGCCCCGCCGCGCGAGTTCGGCGTCCGCGGCGGGGTCGGCCGCGAGGAGGGACGCGCCCGTGTCGAGGCCGGAATCGGTGTCGTCGTAGAGGGCGGCCTGAAAGGCTCGCTCCACGGTCGTGGTCGTACTGCTGCTCACCCGTCGATCGTGTCACGTACCGCCGACAACGGTCCGCCACTGTCCACAGCCTGTGGAAAACATTGAGGCAGACCCGACCGCACGTCTGGTCGCCGGACCGGCCCGCTGGACCCACTGAAGGATAAAACAGCAGGTCACCATGCATTGTCAGTCCTGCCTGCCAGACTCACGACATGGCCGAACGATGGGCAATCGCTCCGGCCGAGGACGGCGGCGTGGAGCTCGCCCCCCTCGGTCCGGACGGGCTGCCCGTCGGGCCGGTGCGGCGAGAGCCCGATCTCGCCGGGGCGGTACGGGACCGACCGGAGGTGACGCGCTGGGTGTGGCGGTCGACCCCCGAGGTCTATCCGCGTCTGCTCGCCACGGGGGTGCGAGTGGAGCGGTGCTACGACGTCGAGGACGCCGAGACACTCCTGCTCGGCCACGAGGGGCGATGCGGCGAGCCACGCTCGGCGGCCGCCGCTCTGGCCCGGCTGCGCGGCGGCCCCGTACCGCCCGATCCTCCGCTGCGCTCCGCCGAACCGGGCGCGCAGTCCCCGCTGTTCGAGCCGCAGGGCACCACCCGCCTGCCGCTCGCCGACCTCCTCGACGTCTATGCCGAACAGCAGCGACGGCACGACCGGACCGCCCACCCCGACCGGATGCGGCTGCTGACCGCCGCCGAGTCGGCGGGCATGCTCGTGGCGGCCGAGATGAACCGCTCGGGCCTGCCCTGGAGCGCGGACGTCCACCGGGAGCTGCTGCGCGGCCTGCTCGGCGAGCGGTACGCGGGCGGGGGTGAGCCGCGTCGCCTCGCCGAGCTGGCGGACGAGGTGTCGGCCGCGTTCGGCCACCGGGTGCGACCGGATCTGCCCGCCGACGTGGTCAAGGCCTTCGCGCGGGCCGGGATCAAGGTCGGCTCCACCCGCCGATGGGAGATCGAGTCCCTCGACCACCCGGCCGTGAAGCCACTGCTGGAGTACAAGAAGCTTTACCGGATCTGGGTGGCGCACGGCTGGTCCTGGCTGCAGGACTGGGTGCGGGACGGGCGGTTCCGGCCGGAGTTCCTCGCGGGCGGGACGGTCACGGGACGCTGGGTGACCAACGGCGGGGGTGCGCTGCAGATCCCCAAGGTGATCCGGCGGGCCGTGGTCGCCGACCCGGGCTGGCGGCTGGTGGTGGCCGACGCCGACCAGATGGAGCCCCGCGTCCTGGCGGCGATCTCCCGCGACCCCGGCCTGATGGAGGTGGCGGGGCGCGAGAGCGACCTCTACCAGTCCGTCTCCGACCGCGCCTTCTCCGGCGACCGGACCCAGGCCAAGCTCGCGGTGCTCGGCGCGGTCTACGGCCAGACCTCCGGCGACGGTCTGAAGAACCTCGCCGCGCTCAGACGCCGCTTTCCCAAGGCGGTGGCGTACGTCGACGAGGCGGCCCGGGCCGGCGAGGAGGGACGCCTGGTGCGGACGTGGCTGGGGCGCACATGCCCGCCGGTCGCCGGGGCGGGTGAGGACGCGGCGGAGGAAGCGGGCATCCCGGTGGGGAACGACGAGCCCGACGGCCGCCCATGGACACCGGGTTACGCCTCTACCAACGCTCGCGCCCGCGGCCGCTTCGCCCGCAACTTCGTCGTCCAGGGCAGCGCCGCCGACTGGGCCCTGCTGCTGCTCGCGGCACTGCGGCGGACCTGTGCGGACCTGGCGGCCGAGCTGGTCTTCTTCCAGCACGACGAGGTGATCGTGCACTGCCCGAAGGAGGAGGCCGAGACGGTCGTCGCCGCGATCCGCGCGGCGGCGGACCTCGCGGGGCGGCTGACGTTCGGCGAGACACCGGTGCGGTTTCCGTTCACCACGGCGGTGGTGGAGTGCTATGCGGACGCCAAGTGACGAGGGGGCTCGTGACAAGGCTGGTGAACGGGGCGAGTGACAGGGCTGGTTGAGACCTGGCCGGCTCAGCCCGCGGAGTCGAGGCGCCCCGCCTGACTGCCAGTCACCGATACACCCTCGTCCGCGACGGCCTCGCCCCCGACGGGCCGGGCCTCCCCCACCCGGGGCGCCCGTCGCACCGTACGGTTGCCCGCGGTCAGCAGCGCGAGCAGCAGGAGCCAGCCCGAGAACAGCAGCACCACGCGGTCCGCGCCCAGGGCGGAGACCAGGGCGCCGCCGACCAGCGTGCCGATCGACATCGCGCCGAAGACGAGCGTGGAAACGGCGCTGGTGACCCGGCCCTGGAGGGCGTCCGGGGTGATGGACAGCTGGTAGCTGGTGAGCGCCACCGTACAGACGGGCCTGACCAGTGACTCCAGGGCCGCCACCACGCCCAGCAGCAGCGGATCGGAGGCCACGGCGTACAGCGGGAAGGCGAGCGCCACGACGCCCATGGCGATCACTGCGATCCGGCCGAGCGGGAAGCGCCTGATGATCCGGTCCGAGAGCGCCGAGCCGACCAGCGCGCCCACGGCGGCACCGCTGAAGATGAGGCCGATCTCGGTGGAGTCGGCGCCGACGCCCTTCGCCAGCATGATGATGACCAGGTATCCGGCGCCATAACGCAGGTTGTCGGCGGCCTGGACGAACGTCAGGAAGCGGATCACCGGCTGCCGCCCGACCCAGCCCACCCCGTGCCGTATCTCCTCCGTCAGCGCACGGAGTGTCAACGCCGGGCGTTCACCGGCTTTCTCGCGCTCCTGCTGGAACTCGGCGCGGACGAACCGCAGGGAGACCGCCGAGACCAGGAACGAGAGCCCGTCCACGAGGAACGGCACGACCCGGCCCAGCCCGTACAGCGCACCGGCGATCGACGCGCCCACGATGCGCAGCGTGCTGGACATCGACTGGAAGAGGCCCAGGGCGGCCGGAAGCTGCTCCGCAGCCACCACGTTGGGCAGCGCCGCGGTGTCGGCGACCTGGAAGAAGGTGCCCAGGACGCCGGTCGCCAGGGCGACGACGTACAGGTGGGCCATGGTGAGCCGGTCTCCCCACAGGGCCACGACGACGCTGAGGACCAGCAGCCCCCGCCCCACCTCGCACCAGATCATCGTGACCTTGCGGTTCCACCGGTCCACGAGCGCACCGGCCACCAGGCCGAAGACCAGGAAGGACACGGTGTTCAGCCCCATCACCAGCCCGGCCTGCGTGGGCGTGCCGGAGAGGGCCAGCACCACGAGGGGCAGCGCGAACAGCTGCATCTGATTGCCCAGGCTGGAGACGAGCTGCCCGCTCAGGAGCAGCGAGAAGTCACGGTTGCGCAGAACTCCGCCCCGCGTCCCACCGGACGTACTCATGCCGCGCCCCCCTCGTCGCGGAGACACCGTACGGCTTAAGTACCGCCCCCGGCAGGCCATTTCACCGGCCGCCACCCGTCCCACTGCGGGCGAACGCAAGAAACCCCAGGTCGAATTCTCGACCTGGGGTTCCAGTGGAGCCGCCTTCGGGATTCGAACCCGAGACCTACGCATTACGAGTGCGTTGCTCTGGCCATCTGAGCTAAGGCGGCACGCCGTGCGCACTGTGGTGCGATCGGCAACGTCGGTAAGTCTACACAGTTTCCGGGAGTGCTTCGTACCACCCCGGAGAGGAGGCCTCCGGGGTGGGATCGGGACGGGTCGTAGGGCTATGAGCAGCGCTTTCCCTCGGCTGGTGGGGTGCCCTTGAGCAGGTAGGAGTCGATCGCGGTGTCGATGCAGCGGCTGCCGCGGCCGTAGGCGGTGTGGCCGTCGCCGACGTAGGTGAGGAGGCGGCCCGAAGAGAGCTGGCGGGCGAGGGACTGGGCCCAGGAGTAGGGGGTCGCCGGGTCGCGGGTGGTGCCCACGACCACGATGGGGGAGGCACCCTTGGCCTCGATGCGGTGGGGTTGGCCGGTGGGCTTCACCGGCCAGTACGCGCAGTTCAGGGAGGCCCAGACCAAGCCCTCGCCGAAGACGGGGGACGCCTTCTTGAAAGCGGGGAGCGACTTCTCGACCTGCTCGGGGGTGCTGAAGGCCGGCGGGAGGTCGAGGCAGTTCACGGCCGCGTTGGCGGCCATGAGGTTCGCGTAGTGGCCGGAAGCGTCGCGCTCGTAGTAACTGTCGGACAGGACGAGGAGGCCGGCGCCGTCGTTCTCCTTCATCGCCGAGGTCAGGGCCTCGCGCAGCCGCGGCCAGGTCGACTCGTCGTACATCGCCGCGACCACGCCGGTGGTGGCGAGCGCCTCACCGACCTTGCGCCCGTCCCGGTCGCCGGCGGGAATGGGGTGGGCGTCGAGCTTACGGAAGAAGGCGTCGAGCCGGTCGCCGACCTGAGCGGGTGTCGTGCCCTTGCCGCCGAGCGGGCAGTCGGGCTGCCGTACGCAGTCCTTCGCGAAGGCCTGGAACGCCGTCTCGAAGCCCGCCGCCTGCTGCAGGTTCAGCTCGCGGGAGGGCAGCGTCGGATCCATCGCGCCGTCGAGGACCATGCGGCCCACCCGGTCCGGGAACAGCCCGGCGTACGTCGCCCCGAGGAACGTCCCGTAGGACGCCCCCACGTAGTTCAGCTTCGAGTCCCCCAGCACCGCCCGCAGGATGTCCATGTCGCGGGCCGCCTCGACGGTGGAGACGTGGCGCAGCAGCGCGGCCGACTTCGCGCCGCAGCCCTCCGCGAACTTCCGGTACGCCGCGACCAGCGCGTCCGTCTCCTTCTGGTCGTCGGGCGTGACGTCCGCCTGCGTGTACGTGTCCATCTGCCGCCCGCCGAGGCATTCGACGGGCTCGCTGCCGGCGACGCCGCGGGGGTCCATCGCGACCATCTCGTAGTGGGCGCGGACCTTCGCGGGGTAGGCGAGGCCGGCGTACTTCTGCAGGTATTCGATCGCCGAGCCGCCCGGACCGCCCGGGTTGACGAGGAGCGAGGCCGGCGGCTGGTCCTTGGCCTTGGCGTTCTTGCCGGTGGCCTTCTTGCGGGCGACGGCGAGCCGGACGTCGCCCGAGGCGGGCTTGGCGTAGTCCAGCGGCGCCTTCATCGTGGCGCACTCGAAACCGGCGACTTTGCAGCTGCGCCACGTGAGTTTCTGCGTGTAGTACGGCGAGAGCGCGGACGGGGTCGAGCGGGGCAGCGCGGCGAGCGCCGCCTGCGCCGCGTTGCCGGCCGACATCGTCGCGCTGCCGGGGGAGCAGGCGGACACGAGCAGGGCGGCGGCGGCCGCGAGGACGGTGACGGTGATGCGGGCCGTGGCCTGGTTCTGGCGGGTGGTTCGCCTCATGTGCATCAGGCGAGCGTAACGCTGTGCGACCACCCGGACGCTCTACGTGTGGGGTATGGCTCGTACGGAGGACGGCGTCAACCGACGCTGCCGTTGTCACATCAACCGTTCGTGTCACCGTCGGCGTCGACCGGCGGCATCACCAGTCGACGTCGACCGGCGGTGGCTCCGGCTCAGCCCGCTCTCAGCGCCATCGTCATCGCCTCCACCGCCAGCAGGGGCGCCACATTGCGGTCGAGGGCCTCGCGGCAGCCGGAGATCGCCTCGATACGGCGCAGGGTCGCCTCCGGGGAGCTGCCGCGGGCCAGCCGCTCCAGGGCGTCCTCGGCGTCCGCGTTGGCGATCGCCACACGGGAGCCGAGCTGGAGGGCGAGGACGTCGCGGTAGAAGCCGGTGAGCTCGCTCAGGGCCACGTCGAGGCTGTCGCGCTGCGTCCGTGTTCTGCGGCGCTTCTGCATGTCCTCCAGGTCCTTCATCACACCCGCCGTGCCGCGCGGCAGGCGCCCGCCCTGGGCCGCGCCCAGCGCCGCCTTCAGCTCCTCGGCCTCCTTGCCGTCCATCTCCTCGGCGAGCTGCTTGGCGTCCTCCGCGGCCGCGTCGACCAGCTGCTGGGCCGCCTTGAGGCAGGCGCCGACCTCGTCGAGGCGCAGCGGCAGCTTCAGCACGGAGGCGCGGCGCTCGCGGGCGGCCGGGTCGGTGGCCAGGCGGCGGGCCCGGTCGACGTGGCCCTGGGTGGCGCGGGCCGCGGCCATCGCCACACCCGGCTCGATGCCCTCACGCCGTACGAGCATGTCGGCGACGGCGTCGACCGACGGCGTGCTCAGGTTCAGGTGGCGGCAGCGGGAGCGGATGGTGGGCAGCACGTCCTCGATCGAGGGGGCGCACAGGAGCCAGACCGTGCGGGGGGCGGGCTCTTCCACGGCCTTGAGGACGGCGTTGGCCGACTTCTCGTTCAGCCGCTCGGCGTCCTCGACGAGGATGATCTGCCAGCGGCCGTTCGCCGGGGACGTGAACGACTTGCGGACGGTGTCCCGCATGTCCTTGACGAGGATCTCGGCACCGACGGCGGCCACCGTGGTGACGTCCGCGTGGGTGCCGACCAGCGCCGTGTGGCAACCGTCGCAGAAGCCGCAGCCGGGGGCTCCGCCGAGAGCGCGGTCGGGGCTCACGCACTGCAGGGCGGCGGCGAAGGCGCGCGCCGTCTGGTTGCGGCCTGCTCCGGGCGGGCCCGTGAACAGCCATGCGTGCGTCATCTTCGACGCCTCCGGCGGCGGCGCGTCCGCCCCCGCCGCGGTGACGAGGGCGTCGGCATCCCGAGCGGCCGCGTCGAGCAGCTCACTCACCCTCTGCTGCCCGACGAGGTCGTCCCATACGGTCATGGGTCACGCCGCCCTTCCGTCACACGTCACGTTCCGGGATCCATTGTGCGGGTGCCCACTGACATCCCCGACCGGTCGAGAGGCGTCAGCCCCTGTGCCCCCGGCCGTCGCCCTCGTCGTGGTCCGGCTCGTCGTACGAACCCAGCAGCTCGTCCGCCAGCGACGGCAGGTCGTCCAGCGGTGTCTCCTCGGCCCAGTCGGGCCGCGGCCGCCGCTGGGCCGCGGCGTCGGCGTCGACGCGCGGCATCTCCCGCGTACGGTCCTCGGCACCGTCGGAGTTCCCGGGGAGCGGCTCCTTGCGGAAGAACCCCGGCGGCACCCGGTCCACCGGCCGCTCGTCCCGTACGGGAGGCAGCACCGCCGTCTCGTCGGCCGCGTCCGAAGGCACCTGGGGCAGCACCGCCGTCTCGTCCGACGCCCCCTGGGGCGCGGGCGGCTTCGGCAGCTTCGCCGTCACCTCGGAGGCGGACTCCCGGGCCGGGCGGCGCCGGCCGCCCCGCTCCTCGCCACCGCGCTGCTCAAACCCGCGCTGCTCAACCCCGCGCTGCTCGCCGTCCCGCTCCTCGCGCACCGGGCGCAGCACCGCGGTCTCGTCCGCCCCGGGCCGCACCACGGGTGTCGGCACGGTCGATGCCTCCGGTGTCACACCGGTGGCCGTCGGCCGCGGTGCCGCGGGCCTGCGGGCCGCCACATCGGCCTCGGCCGCCGCCTCCGCCGCCTGCCGACGCGCGTCCTCGGCCCGCAGCAGCGCCTCCTCGGCCTTCCGCTGCTTCTCCAGCCGCCGCTCCTCGGCCTCGGCACGCAGCCGGGACTCCTCCTCGGCCTGCCGGCGCCGCAGGTCTTCCTCGGCCCTGCGCCGCGCCTCCTCGGCGGCCCGGACCTGCTCCTCCGCGAGCAGCCTGGCCTGCTCCTCCTCGGCACGACGACGCGCTTCCTCGGCCCGCTGCCGGGCCTCCTCCGCCTGCCGCTCGGCCTCGCGCCGCTGCGCCTCCTCCAGCTCGCGCTGCTGACGTTCCTCCTCCTCGGCGCGCAGCCGGGCGAGCTGCTCCTGGCGCTCGCGCTCCAGGCGCTCCTCCTCGGCCTTGCGGGCGGCCTCCTCCTCGGCCCTGCGGCGGGCTTCCTCCTCGGCGGCCTTGCGCGCCTCCTCCTGGGCCTTCACCTCGGCCGCGGACAGCGGCAGCACGGTGTCGAGCCGGTGCCGGATCACCGTCGTGACGGACTCGGGCTCCTGGCCCGCGTCCACGACGAGGTACCGGCCGGGGTCGGACGCGGCCAGCGTCAGGAAACCGGACCGCACGCGCGCGTGGAACTCGGCGGGCTCCGACTCCAGGCGGTCCGGGGCCTCCGTGAACCGCTCGCGGGCGGCCTCCGGCGAGACGTCCAGCAGGACGGTCAGGTGCGGGACGAGCCCGTCGGTCGCCCAGCGGTTGATCCGGGCGATCTCGGTCGGGGACAGGTCACGGCCGGCGCCCTGGTAGGCGACCGACGAGTCGATGTACCGGTCGGAGATGACGACGGCGCCCCGCTCCAGCGCGGGCCGGACGACCGTGTCCACGTGCTCGGCACGGTCGGCGGCGTACAGCAGCGCCTCCGCGCGGTGGGACAGTCCCGCCGACGACACGTCGAGCAGGATCGAGCGCAGGCGCTTGCCCACGGGCGTGGCCCCCGGCTCGCGCGTGAGCACGACCTCGTGGCCCTTGTCCCGGATCCACTCGGCGAGGGCCTCGGCCTGGGTGGACTTCCCGGCGCCGTCGCCGCCCTCCAGGGCGATGAAGAAACCGTTCGTCGCGGGCGCCTGCACGGGATCGTCGCCGCCGAGCAGCGCGTCGCGCAGGTCGTGCCGCAGCGGCACACCGGAGCGGTCGTCGACCTTGGCCAGCACCAGCGCGGCCACCGGCAGCAGCAGCGCGCCGACCAGCATCAGCGTGAAGGAGGCGCCGCCGTGCGCGAACACGAACTTGCCGTTCTGCAGCCGGTGCGGCCCGATGAGCGCCGCCACCAGGGGCGCGATCAGCGCGCCGAGCGCCACGAAGACCCGTACGACCGCGTGCAGGTGCTCCGTCATGCGCGCCCGCCGGTAGTCCTCGGCCTCCTGGTCGAGAAGCGTGTGCCCGGTGTTGGCGGCGATGCCCGCGCCGACTCCGGCGAGGGCGGCGATCAGCAGGACGCTGCTGACGTCCGGGTCCAGTCCGGCGGCGAGCAGAGCGACACCGGTGAAGGCGATCACCAGCGCCAGCAGCCTGCGGCGCGAGAGCGAGGGCAGCACGGCGGGGGCCGTACGGATGCCGACGGCGACGCCGCCGGTCAGCGCGAGCACCAGCAGCCCGTACAGCACCGGGCCGCCCCCCAGGTCCGTGGCGAGCAGCACGGACACGGCGACGGCGGCGGCGATCGCCCCGGCGACGGCGGCACAGGCCAGGACGAGCAGCGGAACAGCCCCCGTACGGCCCTTGTCGACGCCGGTGCCCGTCTTGGGGCGGCGCAGTCCCTCGAGCGGGGACCGCGCGCGCGGGGTGCGCGTGCCGGGCAGTTCGAGGGAGGTCACCACGGACAGGGACGCGGCGAAGAGTCCGGCGGCCACGTACGAGCCGAGGGCCGCCTGGTGCTGGGCGAACCAGGCGATCCCGGTGCCGAGCAGGTTGTTGAGAAGCGCCGCGACGACGAGGGTGGCGGCCGCGAGGGGGATCGCCACGAAGCCCGTACGCAGCGACAGGCGGCGCAGGGCGTCGAGGTGGTCGGGCAGCGGCCGTACCGTCGCGCCCTCCGGGGGCGGGGTGGGCAGCAGCGCGGGGGCCGCGCTCTCCCGGCACACCGTCCACAGGCGCTCGGCGACGCCGATGACGAAGGCGGTCACCAGGACGACGGCCAGCGCGTTGTCCGGCACCCAGTCGATCCACAGCGGGGCGACGATCAGCAGGGCGGCCCGCAGCGCGTCGGCGCCGGCCATGGTCCAGCGGCGCTCGAGCGGGCCGTCCTGGGAGGTCAGCGAGGTGAGCGGGCCGAGGAGTACGGCGCCGAAGAGCAGCGTCGCCAGGATGCGGGCCCCGAAGACGGCCGCCACCGCGAACGCCACGCCCCGGTAGCCGCCGCCGAACGAACCCTGGGCGATCGCCGCCTGGAGGGCGAGGACGACCAGCACCAGCAGCGCTAGGACGTCCCCGACGCCGCTCACCAGCTGTGCGCTCCACAACCGCTTCAGCTGCGGTCGGCGCAGCAGGGCGCGGACCGCCCGCTCGCGGGAGTCCGCCAGCAGGGCGTCGTCGGGTGCGGTGTCCGGTGGGGTGTGGGGGGCCGTTGGCTGCTCGGCTCGCGTCATGCGTTCAGCCTATCGGCAGCCACCGACACACAGCTCCGATCGCGCGAACGCGCGCACGCCCCGGCATCGCGGTGATGCCGGGGCGTGGATGCCTCGGGAACGAGCGTGTGCACCTCAGAAGGGAGGCTGCTCCTCCGTCGCCGTCTTCGAAGCCGCCGCCGTCTTCTTGGCAGCGGTCTTCTTCGCGGCCGCGGTGGTCTTCTTCGCCGTGGTCTTCTTGGCGGCGGTCTTCTTGGCCGGAGCCGCCTTCTTCGCGGGGGCCTTCTTCGCGGTCGCCTTCTTGGCAGGCGCCTTCTTCGCCGTCTTCTTGGCGGGCCCCTTCGCGCGCTTCTCGGCGAGCAGCTCGAAGCCGCGCTCGGGGGTGATCTCCTCGACGCTGTCGCCGGAGCGCAGGGTCGCGTTGGTCTCCCCGTCGGTGACGTACGGCCCGAAGCGACCGTCCTTGACGACGACCGGCTTCCCGCTGACCGGGTCCTCGCCGAGCTCCCTCAGCGGCGGCTTGGCGGCCGCGCGGCCCCGCTGCTTGGGCTGGGCGTAGATCGCCAGCGCCTCCTCCAGCGTGACCGAGAAGATCTGGTCCTCGGCGGTGAGCGAGCGCGAGTCCGTGCCCTTCTTCAGGTACGGCCCGTAGCGCCCGTTCTGCGCGGTGATCTCGACGCCCTCGGCGTCGGTGCCGACGATGCGCGGCAGCGACATCAGCAGCAGCGCGTCGTCGAGCGTCACCGTGTCCAGCGACATCGACTTGAACAGCGAGGCGGTGCGCGGCTTGACGGCGTTCTTGCCCGTCTTCGGGGTGCCCTCGGGGAGGATCTCCGTGACGTACGGGCCGTAGCGGCCGTCCTTGGCGACGATCGGGCGGCCGGTCTCCGGGTCGGTGCCCAGCGGGCGCTCACCGCTCGGCTTGGCGAGGAGTTCCTCGGCCAGCTCGACGGTCAGCTCGTCCGGCGCGAGGTCGATCGGGATGTCGGAGCGCTGGTGCTGCTCGGTGTCCTTCTCGCCGCGCTCGATGTACGGGCCGTAGCGCCCGACCCGCAGCACGATGTCGTGGCCCACGGGGAACGACGACACCTCGCGCGCGTCGATCGCGCCCAGGTCGGTCACCAGCTCCTTGAGGCCGCCCAGGTGGTCCCCGTCGCCGTTGCCGGCGTCGGCGGCGGCGCCGCCCTCACCCGTGCCCTCGCCGAAGTAGAACCGCTTCAGCCACGGCACGGACTGGGCCTCACCACGCGCGATGCGGTCGAGGTCGTCCTCCATCTTGGCGGTGAAGCTGTAGTCGACGAGCCGCCCGAAGTGCTTCTCCAGGAGATTGACGACGGCGAAGGACAGGAAGGACGGCACGAGGGCCGTGCCCTTCTTGAAGACGTAGCCGCGGTCGAGGATCGTGCCGATGATCGACGCGTACGTCGACGGGCGGCCGATCTCGCGCTCCTCGAGCTCCTTGACCAGGCTGGCCTCGGTGTAGCGGGCCGGGGGCTTGGTGGCGTGCCCGTCGACCGTGATCCGCTCGGCGCTCAGCGGGTCGCCCTCGCTGACCTGCGGCAGCCGGCGCTCGCGGTCGTCCAGCTCGGCGTTCGGGTCGTCGGCGCCCTCCACGTAGGCCTTCAGGAAGCCGTGGAAGGTGATCGTCTTGCCGGACGCGCTGAACTCGACGGTGCGCCCGTCGGCGGCGGTGCCACCGATCTTCACGGTGACCGAGTTCCCGGTCGCGTCCTTCATCTGGGAGGCGACGGTCCGCTTCCAGATCAGCTCGTAGAGCCGGAACTGGTCGCCGGTCAGGCCGGTCTCCGCGGGGGTGCGGAAACGATCACCCGAGGGGCGGATCGCCTCGTGCGCCTCCTGCGCGTTCTTGACCTTTCCGGCGTACGAACGCGGCTGGTCCGGCAGGTAGTGGCCGCCGTAGAGCTGCGTGACCTGCGCACGGGCCGCGGCGACGGCGGTGTCGCTCAGCGTCGTGGAGTCCGTACGCATGTACGTGATGTAGCCGTTCTCGTACAGCTTCTGGGCGACCTGCATGGTCGCCTTCGCGCCGAAGCCGAGCTTGCGGCTGGCCTCCTGCTGGAGCGTCGTCGTACGGAACGGGGCGTACGGCGAGCGGCGGTACGGCTTGGACTCGACGGAGCGCACCGCGAACCGGGTGTCCTCCAGGGCGGCCGCGAGGGCGCGGGCGTTCGTCTCGTCCAGGTGGAGGAGGTTCGCGCTCTTCAGCTGCCCCAGCGAGTCGAAGTCACGGCCCTGTGCGACCCGCTTGCCGTCGACGGTCTGGATGCGGGCGACCAGGGTCGACGGGTCGCTCGGGTCACCGGCGCGGCCGGTCGAGAAGGTGCCCGTCAGGTCCCAGTACTCGGCGGAGCGGAACGCGATGCGCTCGCGCTCCCGCTCGACGACGAGCCGGGTGGCGACGGACTGGACACGGCCGGCCGACAGGCGCGGCATGACCTTCTTCCACAGGACCGGCGAGACCTCGTAGCCGTAGAGGCGGTCGAGGATGCGGCGGGTCTCCTGGGCGTCGACGAGCTTCTTGTTGAGCTCGCGCGGGTTGGCGACGGCCTCGCGGATCGCGTCCTTGGTGATCTCGTGGAACACCATCCGCTTGACGGGGATCTTCGGCTTGAGGACCTCCTGGAGGTGCCAGGCGATGGCCTCGCCCTCCCGGTCCTCATCGGTGGCGAGGAAGAGCTCGTCGGAGTCCTTCAGCAGGTCCTTGAGCTTCTTGACCTGCGACTTCTTGTCAGCGTTGACCACATAGATCGGCTGGAAGTCGTGCTCGACGTCCACGCCGAGACGGCGGACCTCGCCCGTGTACTTCTCCGGCACCTCCGCGGCACCGTTCGGGAGGTCGCGGATGTGCCCGACGCTCGCTTCGACGACGTAGCCGGGGCCGAGGTAGCCCTTGATCGTCTTCGCCTTGGCGGGCGACTCGACGATGACGAGTCGGCGGCCGCCGTGTGCGGTGTCGCTGGTCGGGGACAACTTCGCTCTTCTCTCCGGTCGAGGCTGGGCCTCCCCGGGCCTTCATCCCGGGGTCGGATGGTGGTGACGCTGCGGAGTGTGACGGTACATCCCGCCCCCGTGTCAAACGGGAAAAGCCCACAACGGCCACTCGAACGGTAACCCGACTACCGCCATTCCTGCCGCCCGGAGTCCCCGGCGGCCTTTCCGGCCCTGTCCGGAGGGTGACGCTCCCCTTACTCGTACGACAGCACACGCGCCGTCCTCAGATGTGGAGGAAGCAGTACGCCCCGAGCCCCAGCGAGATCACCGCGGCGACGCCCGCGAGGGTCGCCGCCGCGGCCTGGTTCACGCCCTGGGCGACGGGCTCGCCGAGCCGGACCCGAGCACCGGTCCACACCAGCAGTGCGCCTCCGAACAGGGCGAACACCATCCCCGCGAAGATCGCCGGTCCGCTCTCCATGGCTCCGTGCGCCCCTTTCCCACCGTCGTGTCTGCCCAGCGCGGGGAGACTGCCACCCGTGGGAATCGGGCGGGCGAACCCGAGGTGAACGCGGGGCCGACCCCCCTTCGCACACCTCTTCGAGCGACGCGGTGACCGCGCCGGATGCCGATTTTTTTTCCGGCCGTATTTTTTTCGGCCGCTTTCCAGCCCTGTCACATCAGGCGCGTCGGCCTCACTGAACTCATACGACTCATGCGGTTCATGGGACTCATGTGGCTCATACGACCCATGCGGCTCACCCCGCTCACCGGGCGCACGTGGCTCCGGTCACCCGGCCGGTTCCAGGAACCCCTGTTCCACCAGGAGCCGGATCTGCGCGGGCGTACGGTCGCGGAGCACCACCGGGTCCTCGCCCACGAGCTGGGCGATGGCGTCCAGGATGCGCCCCGCGCTCAGCGTGCCGTCGCACACACCCGCGAACCCGGCACCGATCGTGTCCACCCTGGTGGCCCGGCGCATCCCGCGGTTCTGGCGCAGCACGACATGCTCCGGATCCTCGGCACCGGGCAGCCCGACCTGCTCCTGGACCACCTCGGGGGCGAGCTTGAAGCGGCCGTCGAGCAGGGCCGCGTCGTCGTGCTCCCGGAGGTAGTCGAGGCGGGCGAAGTGCGCCCGGACCGTGCCACCGAGCGGCTGTTCGATCGGGTGCGGCCACTCCTCCACGGTGACCGACGGCACGGCGGCCCCGGTCCTGCGGAGCGTGATCCACCCGAAGCCCACCGCCCTGACCTTGCGCGCCTCGAACTCGTCGAGCCACGCGTCGTACCGCGCCTGGTACTCGACCGGGTCCCCGCGGTGGTCGCCCGCGTCCCGGAGCCACAGCTCGGCGTACTGCGTGACGTCCTGCACCTCGCGCTGCACGACCCAGGCGTCGCACCCGCGCGGGATCCAGGACCGCAGCCTGTCCTGCCAGTCCTCCCCCTCCACGTGCTGCCAGTTGGCGAGGAAGTGCGCGAACCCGCCGTCGTTCAGACGCTCACCGGCCCCCCGGACGAGCGAGCGGCACAGATCGTCCCCGCCCATT
Organism: Streptomyces sp. NPDC046805; assembly: GCF_040645355.1. Classification (NCBI taxonomy): domain Bacteria; kingdom Bacillati; phylum Actinomycetota; class Actinomycetes; order Kitasatosporales; family Streptomycetaceae; genus Streptomyces; species Streptomyces sp. NPDC046805. The sequence goes on from NZ_JBEYYC010000025.1 coordinate 96,754, forward strand.
CCGCCGTCGCGGTACGTCAGGCGCCCGCTCGGCGAGATCACGAACGGGGGGTTCGACACGATCAGGTCGTACGTCTCCTCGTCCTTGACCGGCTCGAAGAGCGAACCGTCGCGCAGCTCGGCGGCCGGCGCGCCGGACAGGGCGAGCGTGAGGGAGGTGATGTGCAGCGCGCGCGGGTTGACGTCGGTCGCCGTCACGCGCGTGGCGTGCTGCGCGGCGTGCAGCGCCTGGATCCCGGAGCCGGTGCCGAGATCGAGCGCCGAGGCGACGGGCGTACGGACCGTGATGCCCGCGAGGGTCGTGGACGCGCCGCCGACGCCGAGGACGACCCCTTCGGCACGGCTCCCGATGCCGCCCGCGCCGCCCACCGCGCACCCGAGGTCGGACACGATGAACCAGTCCTCGCCGCCGGGTCCGCCATACGGCCGGACGTCCACCGTCGCGGCGACCTCGTCCGCGCCGACCCGCACCAGCCAGCCGACTTCCAGGCACTCCTCGACGGGCAGGACGTCCGCCACGCGCGCGTAGGGCACGGGCTGCTGCAGCAGGAACAGCCGTACGAGCGTCTCCAGCGGTGTGTCCCCGCGGGTCGCCCGGAGTGCGGGCACGGTCTCGCTGCGGGCCAGCGCCGTGTACGCGGGGGCACCGAGCAGATCGAGCAGCCCGTCGGCGGTGAAGGAGGCGCCGAGCAGCGCCTCACGCAGCCGGGCGGCGAGGTCGGGGCGATCGGAGGACGGCAGGGGGGACAGGGTGGCGTTACTCACGCCCCCCATTGTGTCCGCTCCCACCGACAACGCACGTACCTCGTCTGACGCCGACGTACGTACGCCGTCCGCCGCCGATGACCACGCGTCCTCCCGACGGCGGACGACGGCTGACGCACGCGCGCGTACCGGACGTTCTCCGGGGTCAGCCCGTCGGGGCGGGCGTCGCCTTGCAGCTCGCCTGCTTGGCCATCGCCTGGCCGACCTCACCCGCTTCGAGGTTCTTCAGCGCGTCGTTGCCGGTCTGGCTCAGCTTGTCCAGCCGGGTCGCCACGTCCTTGAGACCGTCGGCGAACTTGCCCTGGTCCTTGGTGTTGAGCTGCTCCATCTGCTTCTTCAGCGCGGCGTACTGCGCCGAGATGCCGTTGAGCTCCGTGACGGCGGCCTGCTGCTTCTTCGCGCCGTTGTCGACGTTGGGCGCCCCGGCCGACTTCACGGCGGCGCCGATCGCCTTGTAGGCGTCCGACATGTCCTGGAAGGCCTGTGCATCGGTCTTCCGCACGTCCGCAGGCGCGCTGTTGTCCGAGGTCTGCTTCTGGATCGCGGCGTTGGCGGCCGCGATCTTCTTCGCCTGCGGCTGTACCGCGTTGCAGACCGTCTTGGCCCAGGCATCCAGCTTGTCGTTGTTGCCGCTGCCGTTGCTGCAACCCGTCAGCGCCAGCACGAGTACCGCACCGCCGGACAGTGCGGCCGCGAGGTTCTTGTTCACCGGATAGGTCCCTTCCGTGGCTCTCGGCCCACGGACCCTACACGTCGTATGCAAGACACCTGCATGTCAGGCATCCATTAAGACACCTTTTGAGACCATTTGCACCAAGAGAGATAAGGCTCACGGTGAGGCACGCACACACACGAACGGGCGGACGGCACGTCAACACGCGCCGTCCGCCCGCCCGTTGGATCAGGCCTCCGTAAGACGGCCTACGAAACCACCGCGGGATCGGCCGACTTGGTCACCCGTTCGGCGTTCTCGTCGTCGCCCACCGCGATGCCGCGCCGCTTGGAGATGTACACCGCCGTGACGATGACGACCAGGGCGACGACCGCGATCAGGATCCGAACGCCGACGCTCTTGTCGTTGCCGTAGGAGAACTTGATGACCGCCGGGGCGATGAGCAGCGACACCAGGTTCATGACCTTCAGCAGCGGGTTGATCGCCGGTCCGGCCGTGTCCTTGAAGGGGTCGCCGACCGTGTCGCCGATCACCGTGGCCGCGTGGGCCTCGCTGCCCTTGCCGCCGTGATGCCCGTCCTCGACGAGCTTCTTGGCGTTGTCCCAGGCACCGCCGGAGTTGGCGAGGAACACGGCCATCAGCGTGCCCGCGCCGATCGCGCCCGCGAGATAGGCGCCGAGCGCGCCGACGCCGAGCGTGAAGCCGATGAAGATCGGCGCCATCACGGCGAGCAGACCCGGTGTGGCCAGCTCCCGCAGCGCGTCCTTGGTGCAGATGTCGACGACCTTGCCGTACTCGGGCTTCTCCGTGTAGTCCATGATCCCGGGCTTCTCGCGGAACTGCCGCCTCACCTCGAACACCACGGCGCCCGCCGACCGCGACACGGCGTTGATCGCCAGCCCCGAGAAGAGGAAGACGACCGCCGCGCCCGCGACGAGCCCGACGAGGTTGCTGGGCTGCGAGATGTCCAGCGACAGGCTCAGCGGCGCACCCGGACCGGTCAGCTTCGCGCCCACCTCCTGCGCTCCGGTGGTGATCGCGTCGCGGTACGACCCGAAGAGCGCCGATGCCGCCAGGACGGCGGTGGCGATCGCGATGCCCTTGGTGATGGCCTTGGTGGTGTTGCCGACGGCGTCCAGGTTGGTGAGCACCTGGGCGCCCGCGCCCTCGACGTCGCCGGACATCTCCGCGATGCCCTGCGCGTTGTCGGAGACCGGACCGAAGGTGTCCATGGCGACGATCACGCCGACCGTGGTGAGCAGGCCCGTGCCGGCCAGCGCCACGGCGAACAGCGCCAGCATGATCGACGTACCGCCGAGCAGGAACGCCCCGTACACGCCGAGGCCGATCAGCAGAGCGGTGTAGACGGCCGACTCCAGGCCCAGCGAGATGCCGGACAGGACGACGGTGGCCGGACCCGTGAGGGAGGTCTTGCCGATGTCCCGCACCGGGCGGCGGTTGGTCTCGGTGAAGTAGCCGGTCAGCTGCTGGATGACGGCGGCGAGCAGGATGCCGATGGCCACCGCGACCACCGCGAGGATCCGCGGGTCGCCGCTCTTGGCCTTGATCGCCGCGTCGGTGACGCCGGAGAGGTCCGCGTACTTCCCCGGAAGGTAGACGAAGACCGCGACCGCGACGAGCACGAGCGAGATCACCGCGGAGATGAAGAAGCCGCGGTTGATCGCGGTCATGCCACTGCGGTCGGCCCGGCGCGGGGCGACCGCGAAGATGCCGATCATGGCGGTGAGCACACCGATCGCCGGCACGAGCAGCGGGAAGGCGAGTCCGAAGTCGCCGAAGGCCGCCTTGCCGAGGATCAGCGCGGCGACCAGGGTCACGGCGTACGACTCGAAGAGGTCCGCCGCCATACCGGCGCAGTCGCCGACGTTGTCGCCCACGTTGTCGGCGATGGTCGCGGCATTGCGCGGATCGTCCTCCGGAATGCCCTGCTCGACCTTGCCGACCAGGTCGGCGCCGACGTCGGCGGCCTTGGTGAAGATGCCGCCGCCGACACGCATGAACATCGCGATCAGGGCGGCCCCAAGGCCGAAGCCTTCGAGCACCTTCGGCGCATCGGCCGCGTACACGAGCACCACACAGGCGGCGCCGAGCAGGCCGAGCCCCACCGTGAACATGCCGACGACGCCGCCCGTGCGGAAAGCGATCTTCATGGCTTTGTGCGCGACGGCGGTGAGATCCTTTTCGGGTTCGCCTTCCGCCGGGGTGGCTTCCCGGGCCGCCGCGGCGACCCGCACATTGCTGCGTACGGCGAGCCACATGCCGATATAGCCGGTGGCCGCCGAGAACACCGCGCCGATCAGGAAGAACACCGATCGTCCGGCACGCTGATTCCAGTCGTCCGCGGGCAGCAGCAGGAGCAGGAAGAACACGACCACGGCGAATACGCCGAGCGTGCGCAGCTGCCGGCCCAGATAGGCGTTCGCGCCTTCCTGTACCGCCGCCGCGATCTTCTTCATGCTGTCGGTGCCCTCGCCCGCCGCGAGCACTTGGCGCACCAGGATCCCGGCGACCGCGAGCGCCGCCAGCGCGACGACCGCGATGACCGCGACCAGGATGCGGTTGTCGTGGGTCAGGACTGCGGATGCGAAGGTTGTGGGATGACCCAACTGATGAGGGGTAGAAAGCCCCGCCATTCGTCCTCCTTGACGCTTGGGCTGAGCTCAAGATGTGGACGGATTCTAGGTACCGGAACCTGATCAAAACAGTGCGCGGTAAACGGAATTGGCCTTCGCGTGCTCTTCAGCAAATGATCGGCGTCAAGCCACAGAACCCGAAAGCGGTAATGCCTCAAAGGCATTGACGCCCGCATTGACGCTTGATCAAATGATCGGCGATTGATCGTGAATTCATTCACGAATTACCGCGCCGGGCGGACAGCAAGCGGACAGTCATACGAAAGGCCCTGCTCAGCAGGGCCTTCGAAGATCACGCGGGATGGTACGGCGAGGTGGTGCGGCAGGCCGATTCAGCCGAGCGCCACGGCCGGCGGTGTGGTCGGCCAGGTCATGCGGATCAGTCCGCCGTGCTCCCCGGCGGCGACCTCCACGTCGTCGACGAGGCCGCTGATGACCGCGAGGCCCATCTCGTCCTCCTCGGCCTCCGCGTCCTCGGCGGCGCCGCCGGGCACCCCGTCGCCGGGGGCCGAATGCGGCGCCTCGTCGCCGACCTCGATGGAGAACTGCTTCTCCTCCTCGATCAGCGCCACCTTCACCGGCGCCGCGATGCCGGCGCTCTGGTGCAGGCCGACGGCACGGCTGCAGGCCTCGCCGACGGCGAGCCGGACCTCGTCGAGGACGGCCTCGTCCACCCCGGCCCTGCGCGCCACCGCCGCCGCCACCAGTCGGGCGGTCCTGACGTGCTCGGGCAGCGCGCTGAAGCGGAGTTCAACGGTGGCCATGCGTCCCCCTCGGAACTACGGGTGAACTGTCGGAGGGCCGGGCCGCCGACAGCCCTGACCCCCCTGGTGAACTTCTTCCGCTCCGGACCGCCCATCGGTCGCATCCGAGCCGGACGAACCAGACGAATCCGAATCGGCCGAACGGGGCCCGAAGCGTGACTGCCGACCGGGCCGGGCCGTTCGGCAGCCCGGGACCGGTCGGCAGCCCGGGGTCAGTCGGTGGCCGCCACCGCTTCCTCGACCGAGGTGTGGATCGGGAACACCTTGGTGAGGCCGGTGATGCGGAAGATCTTGAGAATGCGCTCCTGGTTGCACACCAGGCGCAGGGAGCCCTCGTGGGCACGCACCCGCTTCAGGCCGCCGACCAGTACGCCGAGCCCGGTGGAGTCGAGGAAGTCCACGCCCTCCATGTCGACGACGAGGTGGAAACTCCCGTCGTTCACCAGCTCGACCAACTGTTCGCGCAGCTTGGGCGCGGTATATACGTCGATTTCGCCACCGACCTCGACGACCGTACGATCGCCGACGGTACGGGTCGACAGGGACAGGTCCACGGATCCTCCAGCACCTTGCTATCGAGCGGTCGCCCCTCGGGACACCTCGGCTTGCGGGCCCCGGAGCGCTACGCCAGCCGCGATGGCATTCAATCACTTACCGGCAGCCATGCACGACGCCTTGGCCCCATTGTCCGTCACGCCGGTGACACACTCGATGCCGATGGCCAAGAATCACCGATCGGATCGACCCCCGACGGACCCCGCATCCAGCTTCTCTCCGGGCACGGTCCTGGACCGGCTCGCCTCGGGACCGAGCCGGGCTTCCCGCATCACTCATACGGAGCACTTGCCCCCGCGCGTGGGCCGCCATGCCGTCTGGCCGGACCGGATTCGACCGGAGGTGATCGCGGCCGTGCAGGCGTACGGCATCGAGCATCCCTGGGCCCATCAGGCACGGGCGGCCGAGCACGCCCTGGACGGCGACTCCGTGGTGGTCGCCACGGGCACGGCGTCCGGCAAGTCCCTGGCGTACCTCGTGCCGGTCCTCTCGACGCTCCTGGACGGCTCGGAGGCCCCGAACGGCCGCGGCGCCACCGCGCTGTACCTGTCCCCCACCAAAGCCCTGGCAGCGGACCAGTGCAGGTCGGTGAAGGAACTTTCACAACCCCTGGGCAACGCGGCGCGCCCCGCCGTCTACGACGGCGACACGCCCGTCGAGGAACGCGAGTGGATCCGCCAGTACGCGAACTACGTCCTCACCAACCCGGACATGCTCCACCTGGGCATATTGCCCTCACACGCGCGCTGGTCCTCCTTCCTGAAGTCGCTCAAGTACGTCATCGTCGACGAGTGCCACACCTACCGGGGCGTCTTCGGCTCGCACGTCGCCCAGGTGCTGCGCCGACTGCGCCGACTGTGCGCGCGCTACGGTTCCTCGCCGGTGTTCCTGCTGGCCTCCGCGACCACCGCCGAGCCCTCCGTGGCCGCCGGCCGTCTCACCGGCCTGCCGGTGGTCGAGGTCGCCGACGACGCCTCCCCGCGCGGGGAACTGGTCTTCGCCCTCTGGGAGCCCCCGCTCACCGAGCTGCACGGCGAGAAGGGCGCACCCGTCCGGCGTACCGCCACCGCCGAGTCGGCCGACCTGCTGACCGATCTCACCGTGCAGGGCGTACGCTCGGTCGCCTTCGTACGTTCCCGGCGCGGCGCCGAGCTGATCTCGGTGATCGCCCAGGAACGCCTCGCCGAGGTCGACCGCTCCCTGGCCCGGCGCGTGGCGGCCTACCGCGGCGGCTACCTCCCCGAGGAGCGCCGCGCCCTGGAACGCGCCCTGCACTCCGGCGAGCTCCTGGGCCTCGCCGCGACCACCGCCCTGGAGCTCGGCGTCGACGTCTCCGGGCTGGACGCCGTGGTGATCGCCGGATATCCGGGCACGCGCGCGTCCCTGTGGCAGCAGGCCGGCCGGGCCGGGCGCTCGGGCCAGGGCGCCCTGGCCGTGCTGGTCGCCCGCGACGACCCGCTGGACACCTTCCTGGTCCATCACCCCGAGGCCCTCTTCGACCAGCCGGTGGAGTCCACGGTCCTCGACCCCGACAACCCGTACGTCCTGGCCCCCCACCTGTGCGCGGCCGCCGCGGAACTCCCGCTGACCGACCAGGACCTGGACCTGTTCGGCCCCGCCACCACGGAGCTGCTGCCGCAGCTGGAGGCCGCGAAGCTGCTGCGCCGCAGGACGAAGGCCTGGCACTGGACGCGCCGGGAGCGCGCCGCCGACCTCGCCGACATCCGCGGCGTCGGCGGACCGCCCGTGCAGGTCGTGGAGGAAGGAACGGGCCGCCTGCTGGGCACGGTGGACGAGAGCGCCTCGCACTCGGCGGTGCACGAGGGAGCTGTGCACCTGCACCAGGGCCGTACGTACCTGGTGCGCTCCCTCGACCTGGAGCAGTCGGTCGCCCTGGTCGAGCAGGCCGACCCGCCGTACACGACGATCGCCCGCGACACGACCTCGGTCTCCGTCCTGGAGACGGACATCGAGATCCCCTGGGGGGCGGGACGGCTGTGCTACGGCTCGGTGGAAGTCACCAGCCAGGTCGTCTCCTTCCTGCGTCGTCGCGTCATCACCGGCGAGGTCATGGGCGAGTCGAAGCTCGACCTCCCTCCTCGTACGCTGCGCACGCGCGCGGTGTGGTGGACGGTCACCGAGGACCAGCTGGAGGAGGCCGGGATCAACCCCGAGATCCTCGGCGGCTCCCTGCACGCCGCCGAACACGCCTCGATCGGCATGCTCCCCCTCTTCGCCACCTGCGACCGCTGGGACATCGGCGGCGTATCGATCCCGCTGCACCCGGACACCCTCCTCCCGACGGTCTTCGTGTACGACGGCCAGCCCGGCGGCGCGGGGTTCGCGGAGCGCGCCTTCCACGCCGCCCGGGACTGGCTCGCCGCCACCCGCCAGGCCATCGCCTCCTGCGAGTGCGACGCCGGCTGCCCGTCCTGCGTCCAGTCCCCCAAGTGCGGCAACGGGAACGAACCCCTGCACAAGCGCGGAGCGGTCCGCCTGCTCACGGTGCTGCTGCGGGGGGCGCCAGAGGAGACGGCCGCGGAGAAGCCGGCCGCGGAGGCGCCTGCCGCCACGGTGCCGGTGGAGACACCGATGGAGACACCCGCCGAGACGCCGATGACGACACCGGTGGAGACGCCGACGCGGAGTCCTGCGGCAGAGGAGCCTGCGAGGCCGGCTCCGCAGGGCCCGCCCGCGCCCTGACCTCCGCCGCGAACGGGCCTCTGCCCGATGCCGCCGTCACGTCGGAGATCTCGCCGACGATCACGCAGCGCACCAGCCGCCTGCCCTGCGCCCTCGCCACCCGCCCGGCGCGGGCGCAGGCCGCCTCGGTGCCCTCGGACCAGTGGTCCGCGGCCGCGAGCGCCGCGAGATCCGCACCGCCCGCCGCACGGTGCCGGGACACGACGGCCTGCCCCAGGCCGAGCACGACCCCGAACACCACGCACAGGACGGCGATCGCACCGACGCTCCAGACGGTGGCGGACCCTTGATCGGAGAGCCGACCCGAAAAGCAGTGCCTCAGGCCGGGGAAGCGGCGACTCAGGCCCGGAAAGCGGTGACTCATGAGCCCACCTCCCCCACTGTCTCCTCCGCCGCAGCAACGGCCTCCTCGCGCACCTCGAAGGGCAGACCGTGCAGCATCGGCGGCTTCGCCACGACCGTGACGCGTACCTGGTCCGCCTCTCGGGTGACCGTGATCCTCGCGCCGTGCGGTGCCGCCTCCCGAGTGACCGCCACGACCGCCTCGGCCGGATCCTGGCGTGCCGCCGCCCGGGCGCCCGCGCGTGCCGCGTCCACGCACTGGATCTGCGCGGTCACCACGAACAACCCACCGACCAGCGCCATCGTGAACGCCACCAGCACGGGCAGCACCACCGCGGCCTCCGCCGTCACGAACCCTCCGTCCGCCCCTCGCTCACATCCGCGCACTGAGGGCTCGCTTCACGATGTCCTGCAGTTCCGTCCTGACCTGCCCGCTCGTCACGACCTCGTAGAGCAGCAACGCGAATCCCACCGCCGCGACGATCCCCATCGCGTACTCGGAGGTGACCATCCCCCTGTCGCTCCCGCGCAGCCCCAGCACCCGCGCCCACACCTTCTTGGCCTGCTTGATCCGCTTGACCTTCCTGGCCTGTTCGGACATCTCAACTCCTTTGCTTTTCAGCCCTGTCGAACCGATAGATGAATCACTTCTGCCGCTTCCGACACCCGTCCGCCCCCGTCATCCACCACCCCCTCCCATCACCCCGCCCGCCAGCCCGATCACGACGGGCACGACGCCGATGGCGATGAACGCGGGCAGGAAGCACAGCCCCACCGGCGCGGTGACCATGACGGCCGCCCGGCGAGCCCGTGCCGTCGCCGTGCGCGCCCACTCCGCACGGGCATCCGCGGCGAGCCTGGCGACGGGAACGGCCGCGGGCAGCCCGGACTCGTCGGCCCGCCTCAGGAGTCGCGCCAGGGCTCCCGCGCCCGGCAACGAGGCCAACCGGCTCCAGGCGTCGGCCGGTTCACCGCCGAGCCGCAGCTCCGCCGAGCCCCGCGCCAGCCCCTCCCCCACGGGTCCGCCGAGCGCCTCTCCGACCGCTTGAGCCGCGAGCACCGGCCCCGCTCCGGCCGCGATGCAGGCCGCCAGGAGGTCGGCGGCGAGCGGGAGTCGGCGAGCGGCCGCCGCGGCATCGACCTCCGCCGCCTGCCCGGAGTCCCCCTGCCGACGTCGCCAGTGCCACAGCCCCGCGGCAGCGCCCAGCCCCACCACGACGCCGACGATGCCGCCGACCAGCACCCACCCGGCACCCACCACCCCGGCCACGGGCAGCCATCGCCGCGCGGCATCCCACACCGCGAACGCAGGCCTGCCCGCGGGCGTTTCCGGGACCACCAGCTCGGCCAGCCGTCGCCGCAGCCGGCGTTCACGCCGCGCCGCCACGAGCCGCCGTACGAGCCATCCGAGGGTCAGCGCCGCTCCCGCGGCCACCCCCAGCCTGTGGACGACCTCCGCGCTCACGCCGCCTCCGCTCCCCGCACGATCCGCGCCGCCCACCACGTCCCGGCGGCTTCGAGCACTCCCCCGACGACCAGGCAGCCCAGGCCGGCACCGGTGTGCAGCAGCACGTGCAGAGGGTCGGCGCCCATGGCCGTACCGAGGAGGAGACCCAGCACGGGCAGCGCCGCGAGCATCACCGCGGTCGCCCGGGCTCCCGCCAACTGGGCGCGCAGGTCGGCGCGTTGGTCCCGTTCCGCGCGCAGGGCCGCGTCGAGCCGGTCGAGGCCGGCCGCGAGCCCGGCACCCTGGTCCACGGCCACCCGCCAACACGCCGCGAGCCCCGACAGCCCTTCGGCGCCCGGCTGTCGGGCCGCCGTACCGAGCGCGCCCGGTACGTCCCCGCCGAACCGGGCGGCCGCGAGCACGGCGGCCTGCGCCTCCCCGAGGCCGCCGGAGTCCCGCTCCGCCCGCAGCAGCGCCTCGCCCGGCTGCCGCCCGGCGCGCACCTCCCCGGCGAGCGCCCCGCACAGGGCGATCACCGCATCGCCGCGCCGCTCCCGGGACCGTCGCGCTTCCCGCGCCCACCGCACCCGGCGCAGCACCGGCACCCCGGCCGCCCCCACGACGGCGGGGATCGGCGACGAACCCAGCAAGGCGAGCACCAGCCCCGCGACCAGCGACCACCACTCGCCCCGCAACCGACCCCGCAGGCGCCGCAGTTCACCGAGGGCCTGATCCCACGTGGGCGGTCCGGTCCCCACCACCCCTCCGCCCGCGAGCAGCAGCCGCGCCCGCCGCGCGCCGTAGTGCCGCCCGCCCGTCAGCCAGGCAGCCGCTCCGACGCACACGGCCCCGGCCGCCACCGAGACGTCGCCCATCTCACCCGTCATATGCATCACTTGCGTCCCTCCCGTCGCTTCCCTTGCCTGCGTCTCCGCCGCCCGTGTCTGCCTCGTCCGCGCCCTTGCGCAGCAGCCCCCGCAGCCGGTCCCACCCGCTCTCCCGCGCGAACGCCCGCGCGCCCCAGCGCAGCGCCGGCACCGTCCGCACCAGTCCGGAGGGACCCCGCTCCAGCACATGCACCTCGGCGATGCGCCGCCGGCCGGTCCGGTCCCGTACGAGGTGCAGCACCACCGACAGCGCGGCCGCCAACTGGCTGTGCAGCGCGGCCCGATCGAGCCCGGCGGCCGTGCCCAGGGCCTCCAGGCGGGCCGGGACGTCCGCGGCGGCGTTGGCGTGAACGGTGCCGCAGCCTCCCGAGTGCCTCTCCTAAACCTCCACGGGGTCTGGGAGTCCTTGCGCCCCAGGGGTAGCGATGAGCAAACCAACCGTCGTCATCTACGACCGCCTGTCCCGACTGTTCGCCGAAGAAGCACCCGACCACCGCATTACCGCCTGCAAGGCATACGCCGAACAGCGCGGGTGGGAAGTGGTGCACGTCGCCACTGACACGAACGTCAGCGGAGCAAGCCGACTGGAAGACCGCCCCGGAATGCGAGAGGTGCTTGCCTGGCTCCCGCGCGCTGACTACGTGCTGGCCGCAAAGCTGGACCGGTACGCCCGCAGCGTCTTGGAATTTCAGCGGCTCTTGCGCGCTGCTGAGTCCACCCGCACAACGATCATCACAGCCGATGGCGTTGTGTCGCCGGAAAACGCATCCATCATCATCAACGTCCTCGCTGCTTTCGCTGAGTACGAGAGAGACATGATTAAGGCTCGCATTACAGCGAGCAAGGAACATTTCCGCGCACGCGGGAACCACCTCGGAGGGTTGGCACCGTATGGCTACGCCGTAAGCGGACCCGTGAACAACAAGCGATGGATCATTGATGAACCGGCGGCAGCAATCCTGCGGACCTGCGCTGACAAGCTCATCAACCACGGCGCATCCCTGACCGGCCTTGCTCGTGACTTGAATGAGCGCGGCATCCTGCCCCCTGCGGATCACGCACGACAGCGGGACGGGCGGAAGCTGCGAAATCAGCGCTGGCACTCCACCACATTGCGGGATGCGCTTTACACACCTGCCGTCCGTGGCTGGCTTGTGCAGTCGGTACCTGGCGAAAAGCGCGGAGCGCTCACCAATCAGCCCGTCCTCGACGCCGAGGCAAAGCCGGTGTCGGCGGGGCCGGAACTCCTCGACGCTGAGACATGGTCGGCAGTGCGAGCGGTTATCGACGGCAAGGCAAAGGGACGGGGTAGCGAGCGAACCGGTAAGGCACTCCTCCTGCACGTAGCACTGTGCTCGGAGTGCGAAGGCCCCATGTACCGGCAGCGTCGTACCGTCCACGGAAAGGACTACGGCACTTACGTATGCCGGAACGGCGTGGGCAAGCGAGGAATTCACAAGCCCAACGTCATCATTGCCCGGCATCTTGAAGAGTTGGTCACCGTCGATTACCTAAAGCGGTTCGGCCGCCTGGCGCTCATGCGCTGGGCTGAACCTGACGGCAGTGCGATCCTGCAACTCTCCGAAGTAACAGAGCAGATTGAGCGATTGGCGGGGAATCTCGCGGGTCTTACCCCGAACGGCGCTGCGGCACGGGCAGTCATCGGGCAGCTAACAGCGCTGGAAAAGCGTCAGGCTGAACTACAGGAGGAGGCCGAACACGCTGAGGGCCGCTGGGTTGACGCTGGAGGCACCGTGGCGGACGAATGGGAGCGACGCGACGACGAGGGGCGACGGGGCTTGCTCGCAGACTTGGGCGCGCGCGTGATGGTGCGTCCGGCAACCCCAGGTGCCCCTAAGCGATTCGACCCGTCGCGAGCAGCCGTGGCTTTCCAGGGCCCGGCTTGGTGGCGTGATGAACCGGCGGCAGGTGCGCTTGCATCCATAGCCATGGACCTACTCGACTAGGTGCCCCACCTAAGCCCCTCTCAGCCCCGTTGGGTCCTTCCGGGCCCGGCGGGGCTTTCTCATGCCCGCAGGCGGCCGTACAGAGTCACACAGCGGCGCGGGAAGTGTCTGGGCCCCTGATAGTTCGTAAGGCACTGCGGACGGCAACAAGGGAGAGACCATGGGTGCCCGTGAGATTGGCGCGCTGCGCGCGTTGCTGCTGATGCTCGATGCTGCCGTTGACGGCAGGCAGGCTCTCTACGACCCGCTCATCAACGCACGGAACATCGCGAGAGAACTGGAACGGACGGCGACCAATCGGCAGCGTACGGCGCGTAAGCGCGCTCTCCTCGCTGCGTGAGAAAACCCCCTGCTCTGGGCTACGGCTCGGACAGGGGGTTTTCTGTTTCTGAGACGCCGCCTGCCTTCCGGAGTAACGGTCCATTCCTAGGAAGTGTTTGGCCCCCAGTTCAGGAGTAAGGGAAATTCCTCAGACTGCCGTTCTGGAGCAGTGACAGTTACCCAGACCGCCATTCCGGAGAATCCGACATTCCTCAGCCGGCCAACCCGGAGGATTTCCCGTTACTCAGGCACTCCCTCAGCCAAAGAAAACAGGAGTTTCACCATGGCCGGAGTCGACGTTGACTCGATTCTCAGCAAGCTTGCCGAGGCGGAGGGTTTGCTCCGTCCGATGACGAGAATCGACCCCACCTTTGAGCGTCTGTACGCGCTTGTGCGCGAGATAGAAGACCAGGTCATCATCGGTATCGCGCCTACTCGCTGTGGATCTCCCGAATGCAGCGAGAAACTGACCTACAGCGGCAAGGGGCGCCGCCCTGCGTACTGTTCTGTGCACTGCCGAAGCCGCGCTGAGTACCTGCGAAAGCTGGACGGCAAGGGCCCCAAGGGCGGACAGCGAGGAACGGCGGGTTTTCTCAATTCACCACAGCTAGAGAAGCCGATCAGGCGTCTGACCTGGCTAAATGGTGATAGTGGTGAAGTGGTGTTCAATTCCAATCCAACATAGAAAGCCTAGAGGGATACCGGAGTCGGCTCCACTTTCGCCACTCCCACCACGCTTCACCGCTCAGCCGCCTCCCCGCGCTGTAGAGCAAGCCAGCGAACCGGAATCCTGACCCGCAATAGCCGCAAGGCTCCGTAGGTAGTTCTGCGGGCTGCTGAGGGTTCCGCCAGGAATTCTCCCGCCAATGGCTTGCCCGAGCCCTTATGCGACCACCTGTGCTGCCGTTCATTACGTCAAGAGACTTGACAAGTCTTTACTTTACGGCCCGTGGATTCGGTGGCTTTTCCGTGGCCAGCAGGGAGTGTTTGGGCCCCAGTTCTAGTAGCGAGGGAAAGCACGTGTCCCCTTGCATTGCGCGTGATACGGCAACCCACGCCCAACTATCGGACCCCCTAGGAACAGGTCGACTCGCGGTTGCCGCCGTGGCGAGTCCCTGCGCCTAGGGGGTTTCTGCATTGGAGTCCATATGGTCCAGGAATCCCCGCTTGAGTACGCATCGAAAGTGCATCCCGGTGATGTCCGCTCGCAGATGATCAGCGCACTCGTAAAGCGCGGCATTCCGCTGGACGACGCGGAAAGGACGGTCACTCGGATTCTTGACGATCCGGAAACCCGTCGGATTTTCACCGGCGAGATCCTCTAGCCATGGCTCACCGTCTGGCAAATCTTGAGCGTGTCATTGACGACATGTCCGTGCGAGACCGCGCGATAGCGGCGCAAGTGTTCTTCACTTCGAAGCAACCTATTTTGCTTGCACTTGCGCGTGAACTGCTGGCCGCCAATGCGATCGAGGCGGCGCGATTCGCGGATATCAGCGCGGAGCTTACCCGTTCCCGCATTGCGGAAGCGGAGGCCGCAAGCGCCGATCTACCGGCGCCCGGCACAGGCGCATAAGGCGCCAGCACAAACGCAGCTGACAGCGCGTAGGGCGCCCGGTGGATTCGGGAGCGTCCGCGCGCTGCTCGCTGTCAAACCTGCCTTGAGAGATGGCCGGACCGATGGATTTCGGATTCCGGCCATCGCACTGCCCATTCCCACGCGGTCCGTGGATTCGGAAACCGCCGGGGCTCCGATGGGCTGCGCCTATGCGGGTCGCAATTCCCTGTTTTCATCTAGCTCAATTGGAGCCCCAAATGAACAAGCGTGAAATGGTCGAAGACCTGCGCGCCAAGCTGTCCGACACTACGGCGGAGATGCGCCGTATCATGGAAACTGCCAAGAAGTTCAACCGCGATATCTCGCACGGCGAACAGGTTCGTTTCAATGCGTCCGAGGCTGAAGCGCTGGCGCTACACGAGCGGATCGATGAGCTCGAAGGACAGATTGCCGCCGATGAGGCTGCCCGGCCGATGGCGCGTAAGTATGCGCCGAGAATCACCAGCGTCCGGGAGTCTGGAACTTACCGCCGTGACGGCGAATTCTCGTTTTTCCGGGATCTGCACGGCGCCCGTAATGGCGACTATGACGCCGCTGAACGCCTGCGCCGCAATGCTGCCGAACAGCGCGGCGTAACCACTGGAAGTAGCTCGGGCGGTTCGTTCGTCCCTCCCGCTTATCTGGTGGACCAGTGGATTGCGCTCGCAAGGCCGGGGCGCACTACCGCTGATCTCTGCTTTACGCAGGATCTCCCGCCGGGAACCGATCTGCTGAGCGTCCCTAAGCTCACCACCGGTTCTAGCGTCGCTGCTCAGAACGGCGAACTTACGGCACTGAGTCAGACCGATATCGCGACCACCAGCGTCACGAGCCCGGTTGTCACTCTGGGCGGTACGCAGCTCGTTTCTGTTCAAATGCTGGAGCAGAGCGCGGGAAGCGTTGACCAGGTGATTATGGCCGATCTCGCTGCCGAATACGGGCGCGCGCTGGATAACCAGGTACTGAACGGTACCGGGACGAATGGTCAGCTGACTGGTCTGCTTACGCTTTCCGGGACAACTTCGGTGACCTGGACGCAGGCCAGCCCGGCGGTAACTGGCTCCGGCCAGCTATGGGGCACTATCGCCAACACGATTTCCCAGATTCACGCCGCGCGCTTTGCGTCACCGGATTGCATCATCTTGCACCCGCGCCGCTGGGCGTGGATTGAAGCGGCTATCGACACCACCAACCGCCCGCTTATCGCTCCCTCGGCCCTTAACGGTCCGAATAACGCGCTGGGCGTTGCGGGTGCCGTTGCTGCCGAGGGACACGTGGGGACCCTTCAGGGGCTGCCGGTATTCACTGACCCTCTGATCCCGACCAACCTTGGTGCGGGTACTAACCAGGATGTGATCCTGGTGGCCCGTATGCAGGACGTGATGCGGTGGGAGTCGGTGCCTCGGTTCGAGACCTTCCCGCAGCCGTACGCGAATCAGATGGGCGTGCTCTTCCGCGCGTACGCCTATGGTGGTCTCGCGGCCCGCTATGCCCCTTCGGTCGGCAAGATCACGGGTACGGGTCTGGTGACCCCGACCTTCTAACAGCCGCCCGAGGAACAGCCCGGTACACAGCGACTTCCCTTGCTGCTGTGCCGGGCTGTTTTGCATTCCTCGACGCACAACCATTCACCCATCCCGCATAAATATGTACGCGCCCCGGGGTGGATCATTCCCTAGCCGAGATCGTTCCGGGGACCCGGCACCCATGGCCGCGCGCATCGCCGCGAAATAGAGACCCGGGGGGTCTGGTCGAAATAGCTGTCTGAATTGCGGATTTATGCAATTTCCAGGCCGGCTGGCCCCATTTCTGATGCCCTGTCGGCGATCAGGACATGCATGAGAGATAACTTACGGATCACGCACAGAGCCTCTAGCTCAAGCTGCCGTCCTCGTCCAGCGCCTTCCAGGCTATCGGAGCGAACTCATCTACTTGTTCCCATAACCGTCGCGAACTTGTCGGCCAGTCCTATGCGAATAGCTAGCTCTCGACCGGGATTAACTGCGCGTCATCACTGCCATATCGTCGAGCTTCCTGAGGGCGCGTTCCTGCGCTGAGCCTCTAACCTAAACCCTGAGAGCTAGGCCGTAGCACTTCCTTCATTCGCCTCATCGCGTTGAACTTCCTCCTCGTAATACCTAGATGTCATAATTCCAGATACGATCGATTGCACAAGAATAGCATTCGCGCCACGGAAGGTGCGTATGCCATTTTCATAAAGGAGTACGGTTGCTACAAGCCCAAGCATGCACCAAGGAGTCAAGGTCAGCGCCAACACAACCCACATGGCGACGGAGTGGAACGCCACATTGACGCGAAATTCGGCTTCTGATTCGAGCCTATCGTGCTCCAGGTAAATATCCGTATGGTTGACGATGAGGCGCATTCGAATATCCGGAAACTCCGTTTGTATATCTTGCACTAGGCGATTGCTGGGGCTAGGCCTGCTGTCGTCGAGTGGTCGTCGACGAAAAGCACCTTCTGCAAAAACGTGCAATTGAATGCGCGACTCAGGTGACAGGAGTGAGTTATTCCCTCGCAACCTGCTGTGAATGCTGGCTATTTGGGGTGCCGGGAGTTTCCAGATATCGCCAAGGAGGTAGAGAGTGACGCTTAATACTGCCAAAACGATAGGCCGTCCGGCCATGTCTGCCAGCGCATACAGACGCCCCAATGTCCCCCGAGCCTCACTGCGCGAAGGTATCGAATCGCCGAAAATGAGCCAGACTTGGAACGCGATGAGCACTCCAACAGTTATGGGAGTGCGGAAGTGGCGGAGCCCTGGAAGTAGGTTGGTAAGCATGATCCGATAATGTCATGAGCGTTCGTCACGCTGGGAGGTTTTTGCAAAACGATCAAGCTAAACGTTCGGCAACGACACGTTGCGTCCCGTACCCTGCTCCTGGCTGGTGGGCGGTACGGGATTTTCCGCCTCTCCAGGCTGCCTGGTGCTCAGCGAGTAGCGCGGCCACTTCCGGAACATCCTCGAATTCCTGCGACCGGCGGAGAATGACGCTACCCCGTTCCGCCGTGGCTGCTCTTTCCGTTGGCGGCCGACACGTGACCGGCGCATGCTGGCCGACCATTTCGGCGTGTCCGAACGAACCGGCCGCCGGTATCTGGCAATGGCCGCATGACTGATAGCCCCGTACCCGTTGCCTGACTGGTGGCCGGGTATGGGGCTACCGTCGTTTGTAGATCACTTACAAATACTTCTCCACGAAGTCATCATCATAGTCCACATCGCCGTTCATCATTTGGATTGCGTTGCCATGATTCATGGCCGAACTGGTTGCCGATGCGGCGCAACTCCCGCAGAAGTCCCCTTCGCCATAGTATTCATCAAAATCGGGGTCTCCGTTGAACTCGGAGTTGTACTCGTTTCGCGCGTCCTCGATTTCGAATGCTGTTCCACACTCGACACATTTTGACATGCCGGTATATTACCCGATGACTGGCAGAAGACTCTTCTGCGTTGGCGAGTGGAATTGGGCATCTTTCGCCGGCTGAGGCCCCTAGGTGTGTTGACCTTCGGTTTTCTCGAAGGACGCGTTTGCGACTGGTTGTGCGGGCGCCAAGATCCTACGCCCAGCAACGCTGCGACTTCCGGCTGAGGATCACGCGTGATCTCTCCACTGCTCTCGCTGTCTGCTTGATGGGGTCTGGACGTTCGGACGCAGACGCCTCACAATCGGCTCATGGTTGCGGTCATAGCGGCACTGGTCGGAACGCTTTTGGGTTCACTGACGACAATCGGTGCTGCCATTGTGTCAGGTTGGGCACAACGAGAAGGGGTGCGGATTTCTACAAGGGCTGAGCATCTGAAGGAAAAGCACCAACCCCGCCGCCAGGCATACAGGGCCTTTATTGAAGTGACGACTGATCTCAAAGAGCGCTTTAGGTCACTTCCGCACTATGATCATCCACCTCGCAGCGAGCGGGAATCTTTGAGAAGGGAAATCAATGCACGTTGGGTCGACCTCAGCCTTTTGGGGCCTGCTTCCGTGATTGCTGGCGCCTCCCACGTCCGGAATATTGCCCTAGATATTGTGCGACAAATAGAGATTACTGCGCATGAAGAGTTTGTTTTTCTGCGCGTAGATGAGGACGACGAGCAACGCCATGAGGCAGCACAGTACCGGTATGAGGGTTTCATGGGGGAACTACTGGACACCGTGCGCCTACTCGGCAACGCTGTTGATGAGTTTGCGCTGATTGCTAGCGCCGCCCTTGACGATGACGGAACCAAACCGCAAACTTCACATAGAAGGAGGCAATCGGAATCTCCGAATTCCTCTGTGAGGTCATAGAAGAAGCCCCGTACTGATTCCCTTGATAGGCGTCAATGCGGGGCTTCTCCGTGTTCCTAAGGTGGTTCAATGCCGCTTCGTCGGAGCGCAGCGGAAACACTCGCACGGCGGCCACGTCGACGTACTCAGCGGCGGCAGGGAATCGCTGGTGTGGAACGTCTTCAAGCGGCCCCAGGTACGCCCTCCGTCGCGCGATACCCGGAGCGTCATAAGCGACTTGTCGGCAGCCACGCGCTCACCGCCGAATGGATGCGCGCAACGCTGCCGCCAGCGCCCTTGCTGCCGAGTCAGGCGCAGGCTCAGTGAGCCGTTCGCCGCGCAGCTCCGCCACGTGGGCAACGTCGTTCACTGCGCTCGCCAACTTGCGCAAGATGAGGGCTAGTTCAGCGCGACAGACTTCGGGGCGCTCCACCATGGCCAGCGCGTCGGCGGCATCGTCGCGCGCCATGCTGATGATGTGCACCTCGGTACTGTCGGCAATCTGATTGATCACGCCATCGCCCGGCGTCACGTACTCCGCCTTCCCGTCCGGGCTCGTCCACGGCAGGCGCCGCAAGCGCTCGTGCGTCTCCACGGGGTTGGCTCCGCGCTGTCCGTCGATAGGCTCAGCCATGCCGACTCCAATCCAGTCGGTAAGCCCCGGCGGAAGCTTGCACCTTCCCGCCGGGGCGCTTTTGTGTCCGGGTCCACGTTAGCCGTAGTTATCTGCGGTTATCCACGGATGCGCAGAAATCCGCAGTACCCCACGCTGAGCCTATGGAGCTAGACCGCACTCGCCCGCTGTGGCGCCAGATTGCAGCGGAGATCACCCAGCGGATTCAGAACGGCACCTATCCGCCCGGTAGCCGTGTGCCGTCGACGCTGGAGATCGCTCAAGAGTTCGGCGTCGTGAATGCCACGGCAGCCAAAGCCATGCGCCACGTACGGGAGCAGGGTTGGACGCGCGGCGAGGTGGGGCTGGGAACGTTCGTTGCTGACCCGCTGCCACACGGGCACTGAGGACGGCGAGGGGATGCTCCAACTAGGGCTCTGACCTGCGCAGTTGCGTGTATCGGTGCCTCTTCGCTGAGCCAACCCGTTCATGTACGCTTAGGCCAGGCACTCGCCTTCGTGGCCGGTGTTGAGCGCGGCCAGCAGATGCACGACCTCGGGGCCGCGCACCTCTCCCACGACCAGCCGGTCGGGCCGCATCCGCAGCGCCTGGCGCACGAGGTCCTCCAGGGTGACCAGGCCCGCACCCTCCTGGTTGGCCGGTCTGGTCTCCAGCCGTACGACGTGCGGGTGATCGGGGCGCAGCTCCGCCGAGTCCTCCGCGAGCACAATCCGCTCGCCCGGTCCGACCAGCCCGAGCAGCGCGCTCAGCAGCGTCGTCTTGCCGCACCCCGTGCCGCCGCTGATGAGGAAGGACAGCCGTGCGTCGAGCAGCGCGCGCAGGATGCGGTCCCCACCGGGCGGCACGGTGCCCGCCGTCACCAGTTCCGCGAGCGTGAACGCCCGCGGCCGTACGACCCGCAGCGACAGGCAGGTGCAGCCGACGGCCACCGGGGGCAGCACGGCGTGCAGCCGGGTCCCGTCGGGCAGCCGGGCGTCGGCCCAGGGGCGCGCGTCGTCGAGGCGCCGTCCGGCCACGGCGGCCAGGCGCTGCGCGAGGCGTCGTACGGCCGCCGCGTCGGGGAAGGTCACCCCGGTCAGCTCCAGTCCGCCACCGCGGTCCACCCACACCCGGTCGGGGGCCGTCACCAGGACGTCGGTGACCGACGGGTCGGCGAGCAGTGGCTCCAGCGGTCCGCTGCCGACCAGTTCGGAGCGCAACCGCTCGGCCGCGCCGAGGACTTCGGCGTCGCCGAGCACGCGCCCCTGTTCGCGCAACGCTTGTGCCACGCGCGCGGGTGTCGGTTCGGCGCCGCTCTCGGCCAGCCGCCGGCGCACCCCGTCGAGCAGCCGCGGCCCGTCCGCCGGTTCGATCCCGGGAAGCGTCCTCATACGGCACCCGCCTCCACCAGCGTCCGCTCCCAGAACCCCCGGCAGAAGCGGGCCAGCGGCCCCCGGCCGGCCGAGCCGGGCGGTTTCCCGCTCTCGTGCGGGCGCAGCAGTCCCGACTCGACGGGCACCTCTCCGGCCAGGGGCAGGCCCAGCAGCCTCGCCACCTCGCGATCGTCCAGACCGGGGGCGTACGGTCCGCGCACCGCCACCCTCAGGTCGCGCAGGACCATGCCGACGACGGACGCCACGCGTCCGGCCGCCGCGACGGCACGCAGTTCGGCGGGGACGACGAGGAGCGCGAGGTCGAGCTGGGCGAGGGCCTCGGCGACCGTGTCGTCCAGGCGGCGCGGCAGGTCGACGACCACCGTGCCGCCACCCCGCCGGGCGGCGGCCAGCACCGCCCGTACGGCCGGGGGCGGGACGGCGACGCAGTCGCCGCGGTCCCAGCTGAGCACTCTCAGGGAGTGGAGCCGGGGCAGCGACTCCTCCAGGGCGCCCCCGCCGACCCGGCCGCGCGATGCGGCGAAGGCGGGCCAGCGCAGACCGTCGGCCGTCTCCCCGCCGAGGAGGACGTCGAGTCCGCCGCCGAGCGGATCCGCGTCCACGAGCAGGGTGCGCAGTCCCTCGCGCGCGGAGGTCACGGCGAGCGCGCACGCCAGCGTGGAGGCGCCGGCTCCGCCGCGGCCGCCGATGACGCCGACGGTGAGCGCCGGGCGGCCGACGCCCTCGGCGACGTCGGCGATGCGGTCGACCAGCCACTGCTCGCCGTCGGGCAGCAGCAGGACGTGGTCGGCGCCGATCTGCACGGCCCGCTTCCAGACCCCGGAGTCGTCCTGGTCGCGGCAGACCAGCACCACCCCTGGCCTGCGCACGGCCCCGCGCACGCGCCGTGCCGCGTCGTCGCCGACCAGGACGAGCGGCGCGGTCTCCCAGCGGCCTCTGCGCTCCGGCATCCCGTGGTGGACCTCGGGTGTGGCGCCGGCCGCCGCGCACAGGCGCAGCAGGTCGTCGAGGAGTTCGGCGTCCTCGGTGACGATCAGCGGCCGCTCCGGTTGTCCTCCGGCGGTGGGCGGTGGATCGTGGGTGACGGTTCCGGTCATGTGGGCTCCCTCTTCGCTGCATCTCCCGCGCGGCCCTCTGCGGCCCCGCGATTCCCAAAGGTGTGAAGGACCGGCAACCGACCTCCATATGGAGGTCGATAGGAACCGGCCATACGCGCGCCGACAAACAGAACCGGCCATGAACTCGCCGCGGTGGGAGCGCGTTGGAATCACGGTGCAGCAGCCCGGGAAATCATGTGGATCTTGCTCAAAAACTGTGGACAACTCAGCGGTTGTGAATATCGCCGTCACCCATACCGGTGACCCCTGTACTGGCTCTTGTGCGACTTCCGCAGAGCAGCCCGGCAGCTACTCACAGTGACGGATCATGGGCATGCCGAAGGGGCGGCCGCAGCCGCCCTGTCGCGGCCGCGCGGCCGCAGGAAGAACCGAAGAAGAGAGAAAAACCCGTCCGGACATGCGACGACCCCCGCCGGGGGGGAGAGCGGGGGTCGTCCCCACGGCCGACTCGGGGGGGGAGGAGTCGGACCGGGTTAGCACGGTCGCGAACGATCCGTGACTTCCATGGTGTACCCGAGAGCCCTCTCAGGCAAACCCACGCGCCCCACCTTACGCCGAATGGTGGGCGCCTATGCTCAGGGGCGTGGAAAACCACTCCTTGCCCCGCACAGCGGCCTTCTTTGACCTGGACAAGACGGTCATTGCGAAGTCGAGCACGCTCACGTTCAGCAAGTCCTTCTACCAAGGCGGGCTGATCAACCGCAGGGCCGCGCTGCGCACCGCGTATGCCCAGTTCGTCTTCCTGGTCGGAGGTATGGACCACGACCAGATGGAGCGGACGCGCGAGTACCTGTCCACCCTGTGCCGCGGCTGGAACGTCCAGCAGGTGAAGGAAATCGTCGCCGAGACGCTGCACGAGCTGATCGACCCGATCATTTACGACGAGGCCGCCTCCCTCGTCGAGGAGCACCATACGGCCGGCCGCGACGTCGTGATCGTGTCCACGTCGGGCGCCGAGGTCGTCGAGCCGATCGGCGAGCTGCTCGGTGCCGACCGGGTGGTGGCCACCCGCATGGTCGTGGGCGACGACGGCTGCTTCACCGGGGAGGTGGAGTACTACGCGTACGGACCGACGAAGGCCGAGGCGATCATGGAGCTGGCCGAGACCGAGGGGTACGACCTCGACCGCTGCTACGCCTACAGCGACTCGGCGACCGACCTGCCGATGCTCCAGGCCGTCGGGTATCCGCACGCCGTGAACCCGGACCGCACCCTGCGCCGCGAGGCAGTCGCGCGTGGGTGGCCGATTCTGGACTTTCACCGCCCGGTACGACTCAAGCAGCGGCTGCCCACGTTCTCGGCGCCGCCGCGTCCGGTTCTCGTCGCCGCGGCGGCGATAGGTGCCGCGGCGGCCACGGCGGGACTCGTCTGGTACGCCAACAGGCGCCGAAGCCCGGTGCTCTGACCGCGCTTTCCGCCGCCTCTGTCGTACCGCTTGACAACCGGCGTCCGTTTAGCCCCTGTTTGAACCTAAAAGTAAAGAACAGCAGCCAGGACTACCGCTTGCTCTGAGCTTGCAGTACAAAGGAATCAGCGGCCCGCGAGACCAAAGGACATCCGAGAGGATCACCTTTATCAACGCATTTGGCCCCACGGACCGAGCATGAAAATCGGGAACCCACGCGACGTCGACCCGTCGATTACGGGCCAGCCCACCAGGTGACGGGCAAAGTACCCGACCTGATGGGTGACATATCGAGGACGCTTGGTAACTCGGTGACCATGCCAGCGGCGGTACGAACTCTCGTACCGCCGCAACCCTGTCCGGCCCCTATAGGGGGCCTTTTTGTTGCTAAGCCGCGCCGCGCTGCAGCGCCTCGCACACCGCCGTCGATTCACGCGCTCCCAGTTCGACCGCCCTGCCGCAGTGGGCGATCCAGGCCGCCATGCCCTCCGCGGTGCCGGAGACATAGCCGTCGAAGGCTGCCAGGTAGGCAGCGCGGCCCAGTTCGGCATGGCCCACCTCCGCCGGGCAGACCGACTTCGGGTCCAGACCGCTGCCGATCAGCACGATCCGCTCGGCCGCGCGCGCGATCAGGCCGTTGTGGGAGGCGAAGGGGCGCAGCGCGAGCAGTTCGCCGTGCACGACGGCCGCGGTCACCAGGGCGGGCGCGGAACTTCCCGCGATGATCAGCTGCGAGAGGCCCTCCAGTCGGCCGGACACCTCGTCCGCGTCCGGCAGCGGCAGGCCGATCAGCGGCTCGTCCACGGGCTCGTCGCCCCGCCGGGGCCGGCCGACCTCGTCCGCGTCGCTCGCGGCGGCCACCAGGTGCAGCCGGGCCAGCACCCGGAGCGGTGACTGCCGCCAGATGGACAGCAGTTGGCCCGCCTCGGCGGTCAGCCGCAGGGCCGCCCCCATGACGCGCGCCTCGTCGTCGACGCTGAAGTCGGTGCGCCGCCGCACCTCCTCCAGGGCCCAGTCGGCACCGGACAGCGCCGCGGAACC
Organism: Streptomyces sp. NPDC046805; assembly: GCF_040645355.1. NCBI lineage: Bacteria > Bacillati > Actinomycetota > Actinomycetes > Kitasatosporales > Streptomycetaceae > Streptomyces > Streptomyces sp. NPDC046805. The sequence continues at coordinate 121,288 of NZ_JBEYYC010000025.1, forward strand.
CCGGGCGCCGCGCAGCGCGGCCTCGGAGGTGATCTCGTTGCTGCGACGCCGCATGATCCGGTGCCCGTAGACCCGGTCCACGGCCTTGCGCACGGACTCCACGGAATCCGCCACGCCGGGAAGCGAGCCCAGGGCCGCGAGCGGATCGGCGGTCGCACCTGTCGTACTCATGAGTACGACCCTACCGACTGCCCCCACCCCACGAAGGAGTGGTCTTCTTCACTTCCCGGTGACACGTACCGCCACCATGCGACTACTCTTCGTGAACATGAAAATTGCTTTCGTCGGGAAGGGCGGCAGCGGCAAGACCACGCTCTCCTCCCTCTTCATCCGCCGGCTCGCGGCAGGCGGCGCGCCGGTCGTCGCCATCGACGCAGACATCAACCAGCATCTCGGCCCCGCACTCGGCCTCGACGAGGCGCAGGCGGCCGCGCTGCCCGCGATGGGCGAGCGACTGCCCCTGATCAAGGACTACCTGCGCGGCTCCAACCCGCGCATCGCCTCCGCCGCGACGATGATCAAGACGACGCCGCCCGGCGCGGGTTCGCGGCTGGTGCGCGTGCGCGAGCCCAACCCGGTGTACGACGCGTGTGCCCGACCGGTGGAACTCGACGGCGGAGCCGTCCGTTTGATGGTCACCGGGCCCTTCTCCGACGCCGACCTCGGAGTCGCCTGCTACCACTCCAAGACGGGAGCGGTGGAGCTGTTCCTGAACCACCTGGTGGACGACCGGGACGAGTACGTCGTGGTCGACATGACGGCGGGCTCGGACTCGTTCGCCTCCGGCATGTTCACCCGCTTCGACATCACGTTCCTCGTCGCCGAGCCGACCCGGAAGGGGGTCTCCGTCTATCGCCAGTACAAGGAGTACGCCCGCGACTTCGGCGTCACCCTGAAGGTCGTCGGCAACAAGGTGCAGGGGCAGGACGACATCGACTTCCTCCGCGCGGAGGTCGGTGACGACCTGCTCGTGACGGTCGGGCAGTCGGACTGGGTGCGCGCCATGGAGAAGGGCCGGCCGCCCCGGTTCGCGCTCCTGGAGGACGCCAACCGCCGTGCCCTGGACGCCCTTCAAACCGCGGCCGACGCGACATACGAGCTGCGGGACCGGGAGCGCTACACGCGGCAGATGGTGCACTTCCATCTGAAGAACGCCGAGGCGTGGGGCAACGAGCGCACCGGAGCCGACCTGGCCGCGCAGATCGACCCCGGCTATGTGCTCGGCGAGGGCGTCGCCGCCCCCGCCTGACGGCTACGGCCTGACCGCCGGCGCCCCGGGCACCCCCTTGGGCGCGGGCGCCGGACGGCGCGACAGGAAGGACGCCCACCCCTGCTTCGGGGCCTCGCCCACCTTCAGGGTGCGCAGCTTCGCCAGGGTCCGCGGGTCCTGGGCGTCCAGCCAGTCGGCCAGTTGCCGGAAGGAGACGCAGCGCACCTCGGGCTTGTTGCACACGTTCTCGATGACCTCGTCGAGGGCGTGCATGTACGTGCCGCCGTTCCAGGACTCGAAGTGGTTGCCGATGACCAGGGGCGCACGGTTGCCGTCGTACGCCCGGTGGAAGCCCTGGAGCAGACCGTCCCGCATCTGGTCGCCCCAGTAGCCGAACTTGTCGGGGTCACCCTGGGTCGCGGCGCCCGACTGGTTGACCATGAAGTTGTAGTCCATGGTCAACTGCTCATAGGTGTGGCCGGGGAAGGGGACCAGCTGCATCGACAGGTCCCACAGTTTCTCCTTCTTCTTGGGCCAGACCTGATCGTTGACACCGCTGGTGTCGTAGCGGAAGCCCAACTGGCTCGCCGCCTTCATGAAGTTCTTCTGTCCCTCCAGGCAGGGCGTGCGGGCGCCGATCAGCTCCTTGTCGTAGTCGAAGGGCAGGGAAGCGGCCTTGGACAGGCCGGTGTTGGTCTTCCAGGTCTTCACGAACTGCTTGGCCTGGGCGATCTCGCTCTTCCAGTCGTCCACCGACCACTGGCCCACGCCCCCGTCCGCGCCGCAGAAGTGGCCGTTGAAGTGGGTGCCGATCTCATTGCCCTCCAGCCAGGCGAGCCGCAGCTGTTTGACGGTGTCGGTGATGCCCTGATCGTCGTTGAAGCCGATCTCGGAGCGGCCCGGCGAGTGCTGCGGGGGGCGGTACAGATCACGCTTGTCCTCCGGCAGCATGTACACGCCGCTGAGGAAGAACGTCATGTTCGCGTGGTTGGCCTTGGCGACCTTGCGAAAGTGCGAGAACAGCTTCTGGCTGTCCTCGCCCGAGCCGTCCCACGAGAACACCACGAACTGCGGGGGCTTTTGGCCGGGCTTGAGCCGCTCGGGCCGGGGCAGGTGCGGCTGAGCCCCGGTGTACGAGGTCGAGCCGTCACCGATCAGACGGACCACACTCTTGGGCGCTGCAACTCCCTTCTCCGGTCCGGGTGCTCCTTCCTTGGACCCGCTCGAGCCAGTCGCACAACCGGCCAGCGACGCGGCGCAGGCCGCGGTGGCCATGGCACCCGCGGCGATCCTCTGGGTGGCGGCCATGTTCCGCTCACCTTCTTCCTTCTCTCAGGCAAACGCCGAACAGGGCGTTTTCTGGCGATCTGCCGGGTTCTACCGACAGCGCCGCCAAGGTCGCACGGGGCCGAGAGGGGAATTAATACGACAAGCCGATGAACTGTCTGCTTCACGCCAGTGGGTGAACTGATGCACCGTTTGCGCAGAAAATCCATGCAGGACCTTTACTCTGCATTACGATTCATTTACTTAGCGTTACCAAGCGTTGATCCATCCCGCCACTGCACGCCGTGACCCATGGCCGCGACCCGCCCCCGTCGCCGACGAGGCGACCGGCGACCACCGATTTCGCGACCGCGCCACCCCGGAGGAGACGGGAACTCATGTCAGCCTGCGTACCTGCCCGTTACCGAAGCCTCGGCCTCGCCCGAGCAGCCGGAATCCACACCCCCACCCCGAAGCGGACGAAGCACCCCGACCGACCGCACAGCCCGGCACCGCCCCCGCCCCGCCGCTTCCGCGTCGCGGGCGCCGATGTGTCCGCGTCGATCGCGGTCTTCCTGATCGCCCTTCCGCTGTCCCTCGGCATCGCCCTCGCCACCGGCGCCCCGCTCCAGGCCGGCCTGGTGGCCGCCGCCGTCGGCGGGCTCGTCGCGGGACGACTCGGGGGCTGCCCGCTCCAGGTCAGCGGCCCCGCCGCCGGACTCACCGTCGTCACCGCCGACCTGATCCACCGCTACGGATGGCGTACGACGTGCGGCATCACCGTGCTCGCCGGGCTCGCCCAACTCGGTCTGGGATGCCTGCGCGTGGCCCGCACCGCCCTGGCCGTCAGCCCCGCCGTCGTACACGGCATGCTCGCCGGTATCGGCCTCACCATCGCCGTCGCCCAGCTGCACATCGTCCTGGGCGGCACTCCACAGAGTTCCGTGATCGACAACGTCCTTGCCCTGCCCGCCCAGTTGGCCCGTCTCCACCCCGCGGCGGTGTCGGTGAGCGTGCTGACGTTGTCCGTGCTGCTGACCTGGCCGCGGCTGCCGGGGCGCCCGGGCCGTATGTGCCGCAGGATCCCGGCTCCGCTCGTCGCCGTCGCCGGGGCCACCGCGGTCGCCTCGCTCGCCGGCCTGACACTGCCCAAGGTCGACCTGCCCTCCTGGAGCAGCCACGCCCTGGCCGGGATGCCCGAGGGTCCGGCGCTCGGCATCGCCGCCGCCGTGCTCACCACCACACTGGTGTGCAGCGTGCAGTCACTGCTCGGCACGGTCGCCGTGGACAAGCTGATCGCCCGCCGCCCCGGACAGCGAGTCCGGGTCCACCCCTCCGACCTCGACCGGGAACTGCTCGGTCAGGGCGCCGCCAACATCGTCACGGGAGCGCTCGGCGGGCTGCCCGTCGCGGGGGTGGCCGTGCGGAGTTCGGCGAATGTGCAATCCGGTGCCGTGAGCCGGAACTCCACGATGCTGCACGGCGTTTTCGTAGTAGTCGCCGCGCTGCTGATGGCTCCGATCCTGGACCTCATCCCGCTCGCCTCACTCGCCGCCCTGGTGATGGCCGTCGGCATCCAGATGGTGTCCCTGCACCACATCCGCACGGTGACCCGCCACAGAGAAGTGCTGGTGTACGTCGTCACCACACTCGGCGTGGCGCTCCTGGGCGTCCTGGAGGGCGTGGCGCTCGGGGTCGCCATGGCCGTCGCCGTGGCCCTCAACCGCCTGGCCCACGCCCGCGTCACGCACAAGGAGAAGGGAGGAGTCCATCACGTACATGTACGAGGACAGCTGACGTTCCTCGCGGTGCCCCGGCTCAGCAGAGCCCTGCATCTCGTACCCCACGGCGCCCACGCCGTCGTGGAGTTGGACGGTTCGTTCATGGACCACGCGGCGTACGAGTCACTGCAGGACTGGCGGAACGCACACACCGCACAGGGCGGCACCGCCGAGCTGATCGGTTGCCGTATCGGGGTCCGGTCCACCCCGAAGACGGCCACGGCGACATGCCGGTGCCGACCGTGGACTCCGTGGCGCAACCACCAGTGCGATGGGCCGGCCGGCGGTTGGGGTCGTGGGGGGCGGGATGGGGGCGGGGACCTGGGCTTTGGGGTGACCGGAGCCGAGGGTGGGGAGGGGGTGGGGGCGGGGGCGGGGCCCCCGGAAGCACCGGCCGAGGTCGGGGTCCAAGCCGAAGCCCACACGAACGCAGCCCCCGACAGCACCTCCGACACGAACTCCGGCTACACCTACGACTCCAGCGGACATGAACTCGCGCACGGCATCAGCGCGTTCCAGCGGAACACCGCTCCGCTGGTGCGCGGCGAGCTGGCGCGGTTGGCTCGAGAGGGGCAGCGGCCGTCGCAGCTCTTCCTCACGTGCGCGGACTCGCGGCTCGTCACGTCGATGATCACGTCCAGTGGTCCCGGCGACCTGTTCGTCGTCCGCAATGTCGGCAACCTCGTACCGCTGCCGGGCGAGAAGGGCGACGACGACTCGGTCGGAGCCGCGATCGAGTACGCGGTGGACGTGCTGAAGGTGCGGTCCATCACGGTGTGCGGCCACTCCGGGTGCGGAGCCATGCAGGCGCTGCTCAACTCCATGCCCGGGGACGGGCGGACGCCGCTGCGGCGGTGGCTGCGGCACGGGCTGCCGAGCCTGGCGCGGATGGCCGACGGCAGCCGGCCCGGGGCACGGCTGAGCGGGCGGCCGACCGCCGATATGGCGGAGCAGCTCTGCCTGACCAACGTCGTCCAGCAGTTGGAGCACCTGCGCGCCCATGACTCGGTCGCGCGGGCGCTGGCGGAGGGCACGCTGAAGCTGCACGGGATGTACTTCCACGTGGGCGAGGCGCAGGCGTATCTGCTCGGCGGGGCGGATGGGGGCGCGGATGCGGACACGGACGCGGTGTTCGAGCGTGTGGCGGGTGCGGAGGAACTGCCCGGACCGGCGTGAGCCGGCAGGGGCCGGTGCGCCCTCGGCGCGTCCTCGGTGTGCCGTCGGATGAGCAGCGACCGCACACCCAAGGCCACCACCGAAGCCCACCACCTCGGTCCACCCATGCGGCCACCGTCGAAGGTCATCGCCATGACCAGGCAACACGTAGGTCTAAACCAATTTTTAGGCCGACCCTTGTCATCAGCCCCCCTGGTCTGATGAGCTGTGGCTCGGGACACAACGGACACCCTTCGAAAGGGAGATGTCGTGAGCAACGAAAGCCTGGCCAACCTGCTCAAGGAAGAGCGCAGGTTCGCGCCGCCCGCCGAGCTGGCCGCGCACGCCAACGTCACGGCGGAGGCGTATGAACAGGCCAAGGCTGACAGGCTCGGCTTCTGGGCCGAGCAGGCCCGGCGGCTGGCCTGGGCCGAGGAACCGACCGAGACGCTGGACTGGTCGAACCCGCCGTTCGCGAAGTGGTTCAAGGACGGCAGCCTCAACGTCGCGTACAACTGCGTCGACCGGCATGTCGAGGCCGGGCACGGCGACCGCGTGGCCATCCACTTCGAGGGCGAGCCCGGCGACAGCCGCGCGATCACCTACGCCGAGCTGAAGGACGAGGTCTCCAAGGCCGCGAACGCCCTGCAGGAGCTGGGAGTTCGGGCGGGCGACCGGGTCGCGATCTACATGCCGATGATCCCCGAGACGGCGATCGCGATGCTCGCCTGCGCCCGTATCGGCGCCCCGCACTCGGTGGTCTTCGGCGGCTTCTCGGCGGACGCGCTCGCGACCCGCATCCAGGACGCGGACGCCAAGGTCGTCATCACGTCCGACGGCGGCTACCGGCGCGGCAAGCCGTCCGCGCTCAAGCCGGCCGTGGACGACGCGATCGACCGTGTGGACAACGTGGAGCACGTCCTCGTCGTACGGCGCACCGGACAGGACGTCGACTGGAACGACGAGCGCGACGTGTGGTGGCACGAGATCGTCGAGCGGCAGTCGGCGGACCACACCCCGGAGGCGTTCGAGGCGGAGCACCCGCTGTTCATCCTCTACACGTCCGGTACGACGGGGAAGCCGAAGGGCATCCTGCACACCTCCGGCGGCTACCTCACGCAGACGTCGTACACCCACCACGCCGTCTTCGACCTCAAGCCGGAGACGGACGTGTTCTGGTGCACGGCGGACGTCGGCTGGGTCACCGGGCACTCGTACATCGTCTACGGGCCGCTCTCCAACGGCGCCACCCAGGTCATGTACGAGGGCACGCCGGACACCCCGCACCAGGGCCGCTTCTGGGAGATCGTGCAGAAGTACGGGGTGACGATCCTGTACACGGCGCCGACCGCCATCCGCACGTTCATGAAGTGGGGCGACGACATCCCCGCGAAGTTCGACCTCAGCAGCCTGCGCGTGCTGGGGTCCGTGGGTGAGCCCATCAACCCCGAGGCGTGGATCTGGTACCGCAAGCACATCGGCGCCGACAAGACCCCGATCGTGGACACCTGGTGGCAGACCGAGACCGGCGCGATGATGATCTCGCCGCTGCCCGGCGTGACCGAGACCAAGCCCGGCTCCGCCCAGCGTCCGCTGCCCGGCATCTCCGCGACCGTCGTCGACGACGAGGCGAACGAGGTGCCGAACGGCGGCGGTGGCTATCTGGTCCTGACCGAGCCGTGGCCGTCGATGCTGCGCACCATCTGGGGCGACGACCAGCGGTTCCTCGACACGTACTGGTCGCGGTTCGAGGGCAAGTACTTCGCAGGTGACGGGGCGAAGAAGGACGACGACGGGGACGTCTGGCTCCTCGGCCGCGTGGACGACGTGATGCTCGTGTCCGGGCACAACATCTCGACGACCGAGGTCGAGTCGGCGCTCGTGTCGCATCCGTCGGTGGCGGAGGCGGCCGTCGTGGGCGCGGTGGACGAGACGACCGGGCAGGCGATCGTCGCCTTCGTGATCCTGCGGGGCTCGGCGGCCGAGGACGAGAGCCTCGTCGGCGAGCTGCGCGACCACGTCGGTGCCACGCTCGGGCCCATCGCCAAGCCCAAGCGGATCCTGCCGGTGGCGGAGCTGCCGAAGACCCGCTCCGGCAAGATCATGCGCCGGCTGCTGCGTGACGTCGCCGAGAACCGGCAGCTGGGAGACGTGACCACCCTGACCGACTCCGCGGTCATGGACCTCATCCAGGCGAAGCTGCCCGCGGCGCCGAGCGAGGACTGAGGGCGGCGGTGAGGGGGTGATCGCCGTTGAACGTCGAACGGCGACACCCCCTCACCCGTGATCCGTTTCACCCGCACATCCGCGTCACCCGCGAGTCCCTTTAAAATGGGCCATGCGTCGACGACGCGACAAGATCCTCAAGGTGAGCCGGGAAGTCTGGTCGGCATGTGTCCGCCCTGCCCACCCACCGGAGGTCTCCCCCGTGGCCGCCCCCCGCACCACCCCCACCCGCAAGTCCACCTTCGGACGGCTGTCCCTGCCGGAGCGGACCTTCGTGGCGGACGCGCTGCGGACCGAGACCGTGGGCGGTGTGCTGCTGCTGATCGCCGCGCTCGCGGCGCTGGCATGGGCGAACATCCCCGCACTGCACGACAGCTACGCCGCCGTCAGCCACTTCCGGTTCGGCCCCGAGGCCCTCGGCCTGCAACTCTCCGTCGCGCACTGGGCCGCCGACGGACTGCTGGCGATCTTCTTCTTCGTCGCCGGGATCGAGCTCAAGCGGGAACTCGTCGCCGGTGACCTGCGGGACCCGAAGGCGGCCGTCCTGCCCGTCGTCGCGGCGCTGTGCGGCATGGCCGTACCGGCGCTCGTGTGCACCCTCACCGCCCTCACCGGAGGCGGCTCGGCGCAGGGCTGGGCGGTGCCGACCGCCACCGACATCGCCTTCGCGCTGGCGGTGCTCGCGGTCATCGGTACGTCGCTGCCGAGCGCCCTGCGCGCCTTCCTGCTGACGCTGGCCGTCGTCGACGACCTGTGCGCGATCCTGATCATCGCCGTCTTCTTCACGGACCGCATCGACTTCGCCGCGCTCGGCGGCGCCGTCCTCGGGCTCGTCGTCTTCTGGGTGCTGCTGCGCACGGGCGTACGCGGCTGGTATGTCTACATCCCGCTCGCCCTCGTCATCTGGGCGCTGATGTACAACAGCGGCGTGCACGCGACCATCGCGGGCGTGGCCATGGGCCTGATGCTGCGCTGCACCACCCGCGAGGGTGAAGAGCAGGCGCCGGGCGAGCGCGTCGAGCACCTGGTGCGCCCCCTGTCGGCCGGTCTCGCCGTACCGCTGTTCGCGCTGTTCAGCGCCGGTGTGACGGTGTCGGGCGGGGCGCTCGGGGACGTGTTCACCAGGCCGGAGACCCTGGGGGTGGTGCTCGGGCTGGTCGTCGGCAAGACGGTCGGCGTCTTCGGCGGCACCTGGCTGACCGCACGCTTCACCCGGGCCTCGCTCAGTGACGACCTGGGCTGGGCGGACGTCTTCGCGCTCGCCGTCCTCGCCGGCGTCGGATTCACCGTCTCGCTGCTCATCGGCGAACTCGCCTTCGAGGGCGACGCGACGCTGACGGACGAGGTCAAGGCCGCCGTCCTCACCGGCTCGCTCATCGCCGCCGCCTGCGCCACGGTCCTGCTGAAACTGCGGGACGCCAAGTACCGCAGGCTGTGCGCGGAGGAGGAGCGGGACGAGGACCTCGACGGCATCCCGGACATCTACGAGCAGGACGACCCGGCGTACCACCTGCGTATGGCTCAGATCCATGAGCGCAAGGCCGCCGAGCACCGGCGGATCGCCGCCGACAAGGCCGCCGAAGGCTGCCGCGGGCTTGCCGAAGTGCCGGGCAGGGCAGGCGAGGAGGACGACCGTCCGGCATGATCTGACGAGACGGTACAAAACCAGACCCTGCACCACGGCACACAGACGCAAGGCACACAGAGGAAGAGGGAGAACGCGATGAGCGCACCCCATGGCAGCCCGGTCGGCGCCGAACGCAGCATCGGAGAGCTGTTCGCCTCGGCAACGACCGAGATGTCGGCGCTGGTGCACGACGAGATCGCGCTGGCCAAGGTCCAGCTCAAGCAGGACGTCAAGCGCGGGGCGACGAGCGGCGGCGCGTTCGTCGCGGCGCTCGTGATCCTGGTGTTCTCCCTGCCGATGCTCAACTTCGCGCTCGCGTACGGCATCCGGACCTGGAGCCACTGGAACCTCGCGCTCTGTTTCCTGCTCTCCTTCGCCGCCAACGTGCTGATCGCCCTCGTCCTCGCGCTGATCGGCCTCGTCTTCGCGAAGAAGGCCAAGAAGAGCGAGAGCCCGAAGAAGGTCGCCGCCTCGATGAAGGAGAGCGCGAACGTCCTGCAGAAGGCCAAGCCGCACCCGCGCACGGGCGCCCCGCAGGCTCGTGTCCCCGGAAGCTCCAAGGCTGTGGCACGCTCGTCGTCATGACGGATCCCGCCACCCCTTCGGTCGAACGGCTCGTCGTCCCCGGAGGGTTCGAGGTAACTCACCGGGACGTCGCCGCCAACGGTGCCCGCTTCCACATCGCCGAGCTGGGCGACGGCCCGCTGGTCATGCTGCTGCACGGCTTCCCGCAGTTCTGGTGGACGTGGCGGCACCAGTTGGTGGCGCTCGCCGACGCGGGCTTCCGTGCCGTGGCGATGGACCTGCGGGGCGTGGGCGGCAGCGACCGGACCCCGCGGGGGTACGACCCGGCCAACCTCGCGCTCGACGTCACCGGCGTCATCCGCTCGCTCGGTGAGCCGGACGCCGCGCTGGTCGGCCACGACCTGGGCGGCTATCTGGCATGGACGGCGGCGGCGATGCGCCCGAAGCTCGTACGGCGGCTCGCGGTCGCCTCGATGCCGCACCCCAGGCGCTGGCGCGCGGCGATGCTGCGGGACGCCCGGCAGACGGCCGCGAGCTCCCACATCTGGGGCTTCCAGCGCCCCTGGATCCCGGAGCGGCAGCTCACCGCGGACGGCGGTGAGCTCGTGGGCCGGCTGATCCGGGACTGGTCCGGGCCGCGGCTGCCGGACGACGAGGCGGTGGAGGTGTACCAGCGGGCCATGTGCATCCCGTCGACCGCGCACTGCTCGATCGAGCCCTACCGCTGGCTGGTGCGCTCGCTGGGCCGCCCGGACGGTTTCCAGTTCAACCGCCGTATGAAGCGGCCCGTCCGGGTGCCGACACTGCATCTGCACGGCTCCCTGGACCCGGTGATGCGCACGCGCAGCGCGGCCGGCTCGGGCGAGTACGTCGAGGCGCCGTACCGCTGGCGGCTGTTCGACGGTCTGGGGCACTTCCCGCACGAGGAGGATCCGGTCGCCTTCTCCGCCGAGCTGATCAACTGGCTGAAGGACCCCGAGCCGGATCGGTGACCGGCCGAAGCGCCCGGCACCCGGATCGGAACGCCTGTCCTACGAACGGCCACATGCCTGGCGCATAGGCCAATTGAGGGGCCCAGGAGCGGTTATCGACCTTGGGGCAGGGGCAGACGTCGGGGTATGGGCTGGACGCACGACTACAGTGACGCACCCCGCAACCGCCGCTCGGCCACAGGCCTGAGCTCCCACCAGCGAGGCGCCCCTCAGATGCCGGGCAGCAACCTGAGGGTGGGAATCTCGCTCATCCTGCGCCGCCGGGCCCGCTGGGTGACGGTACGCATCCGTCATCCCCGCGGCTGAGGGCCCCGCGGATCGTTCCACAGGGCCTTTCACGCGTCCTGCCAGGCTTGCGTCCTACATGGCGCAGCTGTCAGTGCCCACCTGCTCGTCGGCGGTACGTCCCTTGGCGATGTCCTGCTGGATCTCGTCCGCCGTGAGCGCGTAGCCGGTGTCGGCGTCGTCCAGGGACTTCGCGAAGACCACGCCGTACACCTTGCCGTCGGGCGTGAGCAGCGGGCCGCCGGAGTTGCCCTGGCGGACGGTCGCGTACAGCGAGTAGACGTCGCGGCGGACCGTGCCGCGGTGGTAGATGTCCGGGCCGTTGGCCGTGATGCGGCCGCGCACGCGCGCGGAGCGGACGTCGTACGACCCGTTCTCCGGGAAGCCCGCGACGATCGCGCCGTCACCGCTCGCCGCGTCCACCGCCGAGAACCGCAGGGGGCGCGCCTTCAGGTCCGGCACGTCGAGTACGGCGATGTCGCGCCGCCAGTCGTAGAGGACGACCTTGGCGTCGTACTTCCGGCCCTCGCCGCCTATCTGGACGGTGGGCTCGTCGACGCCGCCGACGACGTGCGCGTTGGTGATGACGCGGCGGTCGGAGAAGACGAAGCCGCTGCCCTCCAGGACCTTTCCGCAGCTCTGCGCGGTGCCCATGACCTTGACGACGGACTTCTGGGCGCGGCCGGCGACGGCGCTGCCCGCGAGGGCCGGGTCGGGCGGCCGGACGTCGGTGATCGGCTCGTTGGCGAACGGGCTGAAGACCTGCGGGAAGCCGTTCTGCGCGAGGACCGAGGAGAAGTCGGCGAACCAGGTGTCGGCCTGCGCGGGCAGGGTCTCGGAGACGCCGAGGAGGACCTTGGAGTTGCGGACCTCCTTGCCGAGCGTCGGCAGCGTCGTACCGGCCAGGGCCGAGCCGATCAGCCACGCGACCAGGAGCATCGCCACGACGTTGACGAGCGCGCCGCCGGTCGCGTCCAGGGCGCGGGCCGGGGACCAGGTGATGTACCGGCGCAGCTTGTTGCCGAGGTGGGTGGTCAGGGCCTGGCCGATGGAGGCGCAGACGATGACGACGACCACGGCGACGACGGCAGCGGTCGTGCTGACCTCCGCGTTGTCGGTGAGCCAGTCCCAGATGACGGGCAACGCGTAGACGGCGACGAGACCGCCGCCGAGGAAACCGATCACCGACAGGATGCCGACGACGAATCCCTGGCGATAACCGACGATCGCGAACCACACAGCGAGCGCAAGCAGCAGGATGTCCAGCACATTCACGGACGACACCCTGTCACGACCGCCAGTCGAGTGGGACCTGCTTGTCACGGTCCCAGGGACGCTCCCAGCCCGCGTAGTGCATCAGACGGTCGATGATTCCCGCCGTGAAGCCCCAGACCAGGGCTGATTCGACCAGAAATGCCGGGCCTCGGTGGCCGCTGGGGTGCACGGTGGTGGCCCGGTTGGCCGGGTCCGTGAGATCCGCCACGGGGACCGTGAAGACGCGGGCGGTCTCGTTCGGGTCGACGACCCCGACCGGGCTCGGCTTGCGCCACCAGCCGAGGACGGGGGTGACGACGAACTCGCTGACCGGGATGTAGAGCCTCGGCAGCACGCCGAAGAGCTGGACGCCGGACGGATCGAGCCCGGTCTCCTCCTCGGCCTCGCGCAGCGCGGCCCGCAGCGGCCCGTCGGCCTGCGGGTCGCCGTCCTCGGGGTCGAGGGCGCCCCCGGGGAAGGACGGCTGGCCGGCGTGGGAGCGCAGCGATCCGGCCCGCTCCATGAGCAGCAGCTCGGGGCCGCGCTCGCCCTCGCCGAACAGGATCAGTACGGCGGATTGCCGGCCCGCCCCGCTCTCGGGCGGCAGGAAGCGGCTGAGCTGGCGCGGCTCGACCGTCTCCACGGCGTGCACCACCGGGTCGAGCCAGTCCGGCAGCCCTTCCTTGCTGAGCGTCACCGGGCCGTCCTGGGTGTTGCTCGTGTGCGTCATACCCACCCCCGTTCTGCCGTGCACGACGCGCGGCCTGACGTGTCCAACGCTTCGCGGGGACGCGATCGTTCCGGCGGGTCAACCCGCCTTGACGGGCCCGTCACGCCGACCCCGACCCCAGCGGCGGTGCCGGCTTCCCGCCCGCGTCGAGGTAGGCCTGCGGAGGCTTGAGCCGCTGGCCGGGGAAGCCGCCCTTCTCGTACTTGAGCAGCTTCCTGGCCTTCTCCGGGTCCGTCTCCCCCTCGCCGTACGCCGGGCAGAGCGGGGCGATGGGGCAGGCGCCGCAGGCGGGCTTGCGGGCGTGGCAGATGCGGCGGCCGTGCCAGATCACGTGATGCGAGAGGTCCGTCCAGTCGCTCTTGGGGAAGAGTGAGCCGACGGCCGCCTCGATCTTGTCGGGGTCGGTCTCGTCGGTCCACTTCCAGCGCCGCACCAGCCGCTGGAAGTGCGTGTCCACGGTGATCCCTGGGCGCCCGAAGGCGTTACCGAGGACGACGAAGGCCGTCTTGCGGCCGACGCCGGGCAGCTTGACCAGGTCCTCCAGCCTGCCGGGCACCTCGCCGCCGAACTCCTCGACGAGGGCCTTGGACAGCCCTATGACCGACCTGGTCTTGGCCCGGAAGAAACCGCACGGGCGCAGGATCTCCTCGACCTCCTCCGGGTTGGCCGCGGCCAGGTCCTCGGGGGTGGGGTACTTGGCGAAGAGCGCGGGGGTCGTCTGGTTGACCCTGAGGTCGGTCGTCTGGGCCGACAGGACCGTGGCGACCAGGAGTTGGAAGGGGTTCTCGAAGTCCAGCTCGGGGTGGGCGTACGGATACACCTCGGCGAGCTCGCGGTTGATGCGGCGGGCCCGGCGGACGAGGGCGGTGCGCGACTCGTCCCGGGGAGGCTTCGGGGCAGCCTTCTTCGCCGCCTCGGCACCCTTGGCGGTCTTGGTGGTCTTCGCGGTCTTCGCGGTCCTGGCGCCCTTCTTCGGGGCGGCCGCCGCACCTCCCGTGACCTCGGCGGCCTCGGCAGCGGCCCGCTTCCTCACGGCTTTTGCCGGTTTCTTCGCTTCGCCGGGGCTCTGTTCGCCCACGGCGGAATCGCGATCTACAACCACCCGCCCAGCCCCCTTGGCCTATGCTCTACCGGCGATTTGGACACCCGGCCAGCCTAAAGCCCGACACCGACATCCGCCCCGGACGCCGAAGATCGACGCCCAATTGGACCCCTGCCGCTTACCTGGGGACATGCGTGCGGCATCCTTGTGACAGATCACACTGTTTGGACTGTCAGGCAAAATGGGGAACACGGTTCCCTGGTACGTGGGGGAGCAAGATCCCCTGAGCAGGTCTACAAGGAGAGAACTCGTGGACGACGTTCTGCGGCGCAACCCGCTCTTCGCGGCTCTCGACGACGAGCAGGCCGCGGAGCTGCGCGCCTCCATGAGTGAGGTGACCCTGGCCCGTGGCGACTCCCTCTTCCACGAGGGCGACCCGGGCGACCGGCTCTACGTGGTCACCGAGGGCAAGGTCAAGCTCCACCGCACTTCCCCCGACGGCCGCGAGAACATGCTCGCCGTCGTCGGCCCCAGCGAGCTCATCGGTGAGCTGTCGCTCTTCGACCCCGGCCCGCGCACGGCGACCGCGACCGCGCTGACCGAGGTCAAGCTGCTCGGTCTCGGCCACGGCGACCTCCAGCCCTGGCTGAACGTGCGTCCCGAGGTGGCCGGCGCCCTGCTGCGCGCCGTCGCACGCCGCCTGCGCAAGACCAACGACGCCATGTCCGACCTGGTCTTCTCCGACGTGCCCGGCCGTGTGGCCCGCGCCCTGCTGGACCTCTCCCGCCGCTTCGGCGTGCAGTCCGAGGAGGGCATCCACGTCGTCCACGACCTCACGCAGGAGGAGCTGGCCCAGCTGGTCGGCGCGTCCCGCGAGACCGTGAACAAGGCCCTCGCCGACTTCGCCCAGCGCGGCTGGCTCCGCCTGGAGGCTCGGGCGGTCATCCTGCTGGATGTGGAACGACTGGCCAAGCGTTCGCGCTGACGCTGGTCTTGGCCGTACGGCGGTGGGGCGGGGGGAGGTGGACACCCCGCCCCACCCCCCGGGGC
>NZ_JBEYYC010000026.1:0-129733 GCF_040645355.1 Streptomyces sp. NPDC046805
AAACGCCCGGTTACATTCCGAACCCGGAAGCTAAGCCTCACAGCGCCGATGGTACTGCAGGGGGGACCCTGTGGGAGAGTAGGACGCCGCCGAACAAATTTTGAGAAAACCCCCGTACCGGGAGACCGGTACGGGGGTTTTCTGCGTTTGGAGCGAGTGAGCCTGATGAAATCAGGCCATGGTTCCCGGGCAGCTCGGTGCGCTGACTCCATCCGGTGTCGAGGGGGGCCCGTACCCGAGAACGCCTGCGGTGGCGTGGTCCCGGTATCGGGGCGTAGCGTCACCCTCGTAGCTTCTGTCAGAAGGCTTTCGGCTTTCCTGGCTGTTTGCTCTTTGTGCCGGCCAGTGAGGCTGTTCCGGGCGGTGATCCATTCCAGATCACGTCGAGGGCATCGGCCGCGTCGGGGCTTGTCCGGATCCCCCGGGGCTGCATGGCGACGGCCAAGATGCTGAGGAGTGGACCCGGCATGAACCTCGCATCGCATGTGGTGATCGGCGCCCGGACGTACGCGGATCGTGCCGCTCTACGGCTCGGGGACGACAGCGTCTCCTATCGCACGCTCGACCAGCGCAGCGCCGGTCTGGCCGCACTGCTCCGCGACCGCGGCGTGAAACCGGGAGACCGCGTCGGGATCATGCTGCCCGACACTCCGGAGTTCGCGGTCGCCTACTTCGGCGTGCTCCGGGCCGGCGGCATCGTCGTACCCATGAACCCCCTGCTCAAGTCCCGGGAGGTCGCCTACTACCTCGGCGACTCAGGGGGCCGACTGATGTTCGCCTGGCACGACGTCGCCGACGAGGCGCGGGCCGGTACGCAGCAGGT
The DNA here is from genome assembly GCF_040645355.1 of Streptomyces sp. NPDC046805. Lineage (NCBI taxonomy): Bacteria > Bacillati > Actinomycetota > Actinomycetes > Kitasatosporales > Streptomycetaceae > Streptomyces > Streptomyces sp. NPDC046805. The sequence goes on from NZ_JBEYYC010000026.1 coordinate 824, forward strand.
CGGCGCCGAGGCGGTCATTGTCGACGCCGGCGGATTCGATGAGCTCTCCGCCTCCGGACCGTCCGAAGACGAGGTGGTCGACCGGCACGAGGACGACACCGCCGTGGTGCTCTACACCTCGGGCACCACAGGCGAGCCGAAGGGTGCCGAACTGACCCACGCCAACCTCACCCGCAACTGCGACATCGTGGCCACCGAGCTGCTCGGGCTCAGCGACGAGGACGTGATCTTCGGTGGCCTGCCGCTGTTCCACGCGTTCGGACAGACCTGCACCCTCAACGCCGCCATCGCCTGCGGCGCGTGTGTCACGTTGCTGCCGCGCTTCGACGCCGCGAAGACACTGGCGATCCTCGCCGGACACGGCGTGACCGTCTTCGCCGGTGTGCCGACGATCTTCGGCAGGTTGCTGCGGCAGCCCGACCATCACGCCTACGACGTCTCCCGACTGCGGCTGTCCATCTCCGGCGGCTCGGCTATGCCGGTCCAGGTGCTGCGCGACTTCCAGGACGCGTTCCACTGCGTCGTACTCGAAGGGTACGGACTGTCGGAAACGTCGCCCGTCACCTCGTTCAACACCCTGCAGGAGGGGCCCAGGCCCGGTTCGGTCGGCACCCCGATCCGGGGCGTCGAGATGCGTGTGGTCGACGACGACGGCAAGGACGTGGCGCATGGGGAGGTCGGCGAGATCGTGATCCGCGGGCACAACGTGATGAAGGGGTACTGGCGACGCCCCGAGGAGACCTCCGCCGCGATCCGGGACGGCTGGTTCCACACCGGCGACCTCGGCAAGGTCGACCAGGACGGATACTTCTGGATCGTCGGACGGAACAAGGACGTGATCATCCGGGGCGGCTACAACGTGTACCCCCGCGAACTCGAAGCCGTGCTGTACGAGCATCCGACGGTCGCCGAGGCCGCGGTCATCGGCCTGCCCAACCCCGATCTCGGTGAGGAGGTCGGGGCGGCGGTCGTCCTCAAGCCGGGCGCCCGAACAACTGCCGAGGAGCTGCGTGACTACGTCAAGCGCCGGGTCGCCGCTTACAAGTATCCGCGGAAGGTGTGGATCGCGGACGCGCTGCCCAAGGGACCCACGGGCAAGATCGTCAAGCGGGACATCGTCCCGCCGACCGAGCCCGGCAGGCAGTAGGCCGGGCGCCGGGGCAAGCAGGACGAGCCGCGGAGGGTTGGTGCCGAACGCATCGGCACATGGCAATCCGCTCGTTCGAGGCGCGCACCGGCCTGTACATCCACAACGTCTACGGCCTCACGGAAACCAACTCGCCGTCCCACGCGGTGCCGTTGAACACCCGTGCACCGGTCGACCCCACCTCCGGGGCCCTCTCGGTCGGCGTGCCGGTGTTCAACACCGTCGTACGGATCGTCGACGCGGACGGCAAGGAGCTGCCCGTCGGCGAGATCGGCGAGATCGTCACCTCCGGGGCCCAGGTGGTGCCCGGCTACTGGAACAAGCCGGAGGCCACGGCGGAGTCGCTGCCCGGCGGCGAACTGCGCACCGGTGACGTCGGTTTCATGGACGCCGAGGGCTGGTTCTACCTGGTCGACCGGAAGAAGGACATGATCAACGCCTCCGGGTACAAGGTGTGGCCCCGGGAAGTGGAGGACGTCCTCTACGGCCACCCTGCGGTGCGTGAGGCAGCCGTCGTCGGCGTCCCCGACAGGTACCGAGGCGAGACCGTGAAGGCGTACGTCTCCCTCAAGCCCCGCGCCCACGTGACCCCTGAGGAGCTGGTGGAGTACTGCAAGGGGCAGATGGCGGCCTACAAGTACCCCCGCTCGATCGAGGTCCTGGACGAGCTGCCCAAGACAGCGACCGGAAAGATCCTGCGCCGCGAACTACGGAACGCGCGACCGACACCACTCCCGAGCCACGGAACGATGCCACACTGACCGCTCCTGCCGGCAGCGTCCTCCCCACGAACGGATGTGGATGCCGCCAGATGGTACGGGCCGGATACCAGACAGGCGTGGAGCGGGCCTTCGGCCGTAGCCCGCGGGCTACGGCCGAAGGTGCTCTCCGTCATCCGAGCCTCCGGCCCGCTACCGGTCACCTTTTTCCGTCGTGGCCCCGCACGTGCGCGGGACGGACACCCGCTTACGCCGCGTCACGACGGGGGCCGCCGTTCTCGCGGGTGCCTGCGATGCGTTGCGAAGGAAGGCTGATGGCGCCGTCACCGAATGCCGCGCGCTCCTGTGTTCCGGCCGCCTGTGACTGTGCCTGTGCGTGGCCTTGGGCCTGTGTCTGCGTGTCGGCCGTGCTGCGGCGGAAGGCCATGGTGAGGGTGTCGGGTTTGACGGTGACGACCGCCTGGGGGCGAGGCGGGCGTGAGGTGGTGTCGAAGTCCGACCACACCTGCAGGACGGTCGCGAGGATGATCTGGAGTTCACTCCAGGCGAAGTTTTCGCCGATGCATTTACGGCGTCCGTCGCCGAAGGCGAGGAAGGAACCGCGGGTGGCGGACACCAGCTCGGGTGTCCAGCGGTCGGGGTCGAAGACGTCGGGGTTCGGGAAGGAGTCGGGGTCGTGCTGGTGGAGGTAGGGGCTCCAGACGACGTCTGCTCCATGGGGGATGTGGTGGCCGCCGAGGTCGACGTCACGCGCTGCGGTGCGGGTGACCATCCAGGCGGGCCCGTAGACGCGGACGGCTTCCTGCAGCACCTGCCGTGCGTAGGTGAGGTGTTCGAGGTCGTCGTAGCGCAGGGGCCGGTCGGCGCAGACGGAGGCGAGTTCCTCGCGCAGGCGCTGCTGAATGGCGGGGTGGCGGCTGATTTCGTACAGCGTCCAGGCCAGGGTGGTGCCGGTGGTCTCGATGGCGCCGGTGAGCAGGGTGATGGCTTCGTCCTGGAGTTGCTGGCGGCTGAGGGTGTCCTCGGCGGCCAGCAGGGTGGTGAACAGGCCTCCCTCGCTGTCCGCGCCACCTGCGCCGTCCGGTGCGCTGTGGGGGGTGTGGTGGGGGCAGCCGGAGGCCTGCGGCATGACGGCAGGTGTGCGGTGGTGGTCGATGGCCTGGTCGATGAGGGCGCGCAGTCGCGCGACGCGTGCGGCGTGGGCGCGGTTGGCGGGCAGCGGCAGCCTGGTCACCCACGCGGGCAGGATCGTCTGCCGGATCGTGCCCTTCATGATGGCGGGCATCAGGGCGGTGAACTCGTCCGCCAGGTGGGCGGGGAGATCGGTGCCGAAGAGAGCGACGAGGAAGGCGGAGAGGGTGAGGGCGTTCATGTCCGCGTACACATCCTGCGACTCGCCCTCGGGCCAGGCGCTCACCATCGCCCGAACCTGGTCGATCATGGCTTCGCCGCGTTCGGCGATGTGGGCCTTGTTGAACATGGGCTGCATCAGTCGCCGGTGACGCAGGTGGGTGTCGCCGTCGGCGACGGTGGCGAGGCCGTCACCGAAGAACACGCGCAGCGCGTCGATGATTTTTCCGCCCTTGAGGAAGTGGGCGGCGTCGGTGACCAGGACCCGCCGGGTCAGGGCGGGGTCGGTGACCACGTAGGCGGGGGTGGGACCGATACGTATGCGGACCACGCTGCCGTGCTCGCGTAGGGAGGTGATGAAGGGCAGCGGGTTACGGGCGAGACGGTGGGCGTGACCGAGCAGCGGGAGACCGCCGGGGGCGGTGGGCGTGACAACAGGTGCTGGTGGGGGGGTCGTGTTCACGGTGCGTGCCACTCCTGACGACGGGACCGAGGTGCGGCCGATGCATGCCCAAGATCATGCAAGAGAATGCAACCCGAATAAAGATCACTGCGTCACATGCGGTCAGGTCCCGGCACGAAGGGGAGACTGCGCGACGGCTGCACGGCTCCAACTGCGCTGCTGGGCCGACCAATTCCGGCCAGCACGTCGGCACCGCGAACGACGCACCTCCTCATTGCCGGCCCGAGGGTGAGAGGGACGGCATGGCCGCGCGGAAGATCACCAACCTCGCCGGGCTGAGGGCGTACGCACCAGTCACGCGGGGCGTACTCATGCGGCATTCCCGGTTCGCCGAGCCCCGGTCACAGCAGATGTCCCGTTTGGAGTACCCATGCGGCTGTCCGAGTGCCTTCCGAACGTCTCGCGAAGCAAGAGACGTGCAGTGGGGGTATGTGGTTTCGCACGAGATGGCCTTGGGACTCATGAGGAGATCATCAGCTATGTACGCAGTGGTTCGACGGTACGAAGGCGTGACTGATTCCGCCGAGGCGGGGCGTCGGGTGAGTGAGGAATTCGTGTCCGTCCTTCGTCAGGTGCCGGGTTTCGTGGCTTATTACTGGGTTGATGCCGGGGACGGGGTAATGCTGTCCACCAGTGTTTTTGAAGACCGGGCGGGGGCTGAGGAGTCGGTCAGGAAGGCGGCGGACTTCGTGCGGGACAAGCTGGCGTCCCTGCTCCCGAATGCTCCTCAGGTCACGGCCGGCCAGGTGGTGGCTGCCGGGTAGCGGCCGGTTGGAGCGGTGCTGGATCCGGTGACCGCGCCCGGCGCCGACGGGGCGGCGACCGTGGCCGCTGCCCGTGAGCAGCTGCGTGCCGCGCTGCCCGCCGCCCTGGTCCCGGCCACCTTCACCGTGTTCGACGAGCTGCCGCTGAACGCCAACAGGAAGGTCGATCGCAAGGCGCTTCCCGTGCCGGCGCTCGCCGAGTCGGACGACGCCGGCCTTCCGCGCACCGCCCGGGATGCGGAGCTCGCGGCCCTGTACGTGCGCGTGCTCATCACGCGTCGGTCGGCATCCACGGCAACTTCTTCGAGCTCGGCGGCAGCTCGCTCCTGGCGGCCGACCTGACGGCGCGGACGGCGCCGGGGCGAGAGTCCGCCTCGATGTGCCTGCCGCTGCGCACGCGCGCCTGGCCGAGCTGGCCCGCCGGTCGCAGGCGACGACCTCGCGCTCGATTCGGGGTGCGTCGACGATCGGCTGCATCGCGTCTCGGTCGCGCCTGTGGGCGAACGCGCCGTGCTCACCGTGCTGTGCTCACCGTGTTGTGCTCAGTCCAGGCACTCGAAGATCTTGTCCCAGAACGCGGAGTCGTCCACGTTCAGGTCGTGGCCGATCATGCGTCGGCGTAGTTCGGTGGCGGCGGCTGCGCCTACGGCGTCGTCGGCCGATTCCAGTGCGGTGCTTGCCTCGGCGATGAGTGCGAGGAGCACGGCCAGGTGGGGGAGGGAGTCGGCGGCCGGTCCCTTCCATCCGGCACCGTGGCCCCATCCGTTGGGGTCGTAGTGGGTGATACCGCCGGCCGCCGCGCCGAGCATCAGGTTCAGGTCGTACCAAGTGGCCATGGTGAAGGCGAAGTTGGTGGGTGGGGAGTCGTCGTCGGGGTAGCGTTCCCCGTAGATCTCGTCGGCGTCGAAGGGGTCCAGCCCGTCCTCGTCCCGCAGGTGGCTGGTGTCCATTCCTACGATGTCGAGGTGGACGGCGGGAAAGCCGACTGTCAGCGGAATTCCCTCGACGGGGCATGGGTCAGTTCGGCCGGCAGAGCGTCCTCGTCCGGTCGCCAGAGCGACCTTTGCCCAGCCGTTCCTCCAGCCACACCGCGTCCGGTATCAGCGGAGTGTCGTTGCTCTTCACTGCGTGGCCCCCCATGGTCCGCGTAGTTCCGTCATGGCCCGCCCCAGTCAATCGCATGTCCGGTCGGCGAGTGCGAGCGTGTGCGCCCTCGCCCAGTCCCTCCTGCGGGCTGCCTGATACTCCAGTCGTAGATCGTTATGTGCCCGTGTTGGGGCTGTCCGCTGCCGGAGGAAAACTGGGTGGCCTCAGTGCGCCGTCTGGGTAGAGTCGGGCAATGCCCGAGTTGCAGCGACTCCATGCCGGCCATGCCCCAGCGGTCCTGGCCTTCGAGGTGGCGAACCGCGCCTACTTCGCTGCCTCGATCTCCGACCGCGGCGACGACTTCTTCGACCACTTCGCCGACCGATACAACGCCTTGCTGGCTGAGCAAGAGGCTGGCATTTGTGCTTTCCACGTGCTTGTTGCCGAGGATGGCTCGGTACTCGGCAGGTTCAACCTGGTCGACATCGAGGACCACGCTGCGGAACTCGGTTACCGGGTCGCGCAACACGTTGCCGGCCGCGGCGTGGCGACGGCGACTGTCCGGGAGCTGTGCCGGGTGGCCTGGGCCCGGCACCGGCTGTGCAGCCTGCGGGCGGCCGCCGCCCGTGAGAATCTCGCGTCCCAGAAGGTGCTGATCAAAGCCGGGTTCGTCCCTGTCGGCCCGGCCGACCCGACCCACCTCGGCGGTAAACCAGGCACCTGGTATCAGTGTGAGCTGGTACGTCAGCCGTAGACCGCGATCTTGCTGGTGACCGGTTGCGGTGAGGCTGTGGCCACCGCTGGGCAGGCAACCATCATCTGCTGATCCGCTGCGATGGCAGCATCAGTGAACTCGCCTGCAACCGCTGCTGGTTGCAGCCCCCCGGTGCCCCTCGCAGCGCTGGTGCGGGTCGCCGGGTCGCCGGGTTCCGGGGTCGAGATGGCGGGTGGAGGAGACCTTCCAGTCGGGAAGGGGCCTGGCTGGACCGGACGAGCACCAGGTCCGGCGCTTCACCTCGTGGTCTCGCGGCGACTGCAGCGTTCAGTGACCGGCGTGGCCTGACCCCGGTGTCGCAGTGGCCGCCCCTGACCGGATGGCTGGATTCACCCGTTGGCACTCGAGCGCACTCGGGTCGTGGATGTGGTCTTCGTGGCTGAGGAGCGGCTTGACGGCGGTCATGGCTGTGGCGTGCGCGGGCCCGCGGCCGCCTCGGCGTCGTATGCCTGCTTGTGCCGGGGCCGGCTGGGGTGGGTGTTCATGCGCAGTCGAGGAGGTGGTTGCAGGTGTCGGTGCCGCTGTGGAGGTCGCTCTCACTGTTCAGGACGTAGAAGCCGTTCGTGGACCGTGGAAGCACGATCATCGTCTGGTACTGCATCCTGTTGTCGTCCCCGACCACGTAACGTCTGAGGAAGGAGAAGAGGTTCCCGGTGAGGTTGGGGGATTTCATCACCCGGTAGTTGCGGGTCTCGGACTTGAAGCCCGTCACCGGAAGCACCGCATCCTTCCATTTCGTCAGGTCCGTGGGGATCTTCTGCTGCTTGTCGTGTGTGTCGAGGTCGTGCAGCGCCTGCGTGGCGTAGTGGGACATGTGGATGTGCAACTGGTCCTGTCTGCGGGCGTGCTTGGAGTTGATGCCCAGTCCGACCGCCCCTGGGTGCGGAAAGTAGTGGGGGATCCTGCTCAGCGCGGCAGACCAGTAGTCGGCAGCGGTGCTGGCCCAGATCTTGGGGCACTCGATCCCTTTGAGGCGATCCGTCGCAACCAGCTGAAAGTCCGTCGTGCTTCCCGACTCGCCCGGCAGCACCCCCCATCGGCTGTCAACTTCCAGGCAGGGCCCGGGCTTTTGCTGGACGCACTTCTGGATTTCCTTCCAGAGGTATCCGTCGTCCGTCGGGCTGCCGCAGGCGTCGTTGATGGGATCGCCACCTGGAGTGATCCCTCGATTCTCTGTGGACATGAATGCCTCCGCGGTTGTCGGGCCGTCCGAAAGTGTTCCGGATCGGCTGTAGGCAGAGGTCCCCCCGATATCGAACAAATAATCAGACAACCGAACGAATCACCCGCAGGGTGCAGCCCTCTCGTCCACGCTCTCGTGTGTTCGATTTTCTATTCGATGTCATGGGTGGGGAGGTGGAGGTTATGAGCCTTTTCAACCTCAGTCTCAGCCGGCCAGATGGAGCGTGAGGGCGGCTTGGACGAGGCTCGTGGCTCACTGACGCCATCGGGGCACTCGGCAGATCGCTCCGGAGGTCATATGTTTCTGCGGCAGGCAGGAGTGCTGCGTTGACAGGTGGGCTGGATGGAGTGTGCGGTGCGACGTATCGGTGCACTACGTGGAGTACGGCGAAGGTAGGCCGGTGCTGGTGCTGCATGGAGCGGGGGTCGACCACCGCGAGGCCGTGGCCTGCTTCGAGCCGGCTCTGGGGGCGCGTGACGGCTACCGGCGAATCTATCCTGACCTCCCCGGAATGGGGCGTACGCCGGCACCTGCGTCTCTGCGAAGCGCCAACGACGTCCTCGACGTGCTGCTCGGCTTCGCCGATGAGGTCGCCGGGGCAGACGACGTCCTTGTCGTCGGCCACTCGGCCGGCGCCTACTATGCCCAAGGGGTTGTGAGCTGTTGATGCGTGACGGCACACAAGGGTGTTCTGGTGTGCATGAGCGAGTGCACGTGGCCGAGGTGTGCACCCCGCGCAGTGGGGAACTCTAGGAACGGTTCGCGATGTCCCGGCGCGTCACGCGGTGGTCGCGGCAGACGATTTGGGCAACGAGGAGTTCCGCCGCTATTTCGTGGTGCAATCGCCCGCGATGCTCGAGCGCTATGAGCGGTTCGTCGCCCCAGCGATCCCCCTCGTCGACCAGGCCGCCATGGAGCGGATCGGCGAGCAATGGGAACTCGAAGCGACCGAGGGGCCGGCGTACCAGGGTCCGACACTCGTCGTGGCCGGCAGGCAGGACTCCGCCGTCGGGTACGTGGCGGCCGCGGACCTGCTCGACCACTACCCGCGGGCCACCCTGGCAGTGCTGGACGGCGCCGGCCACGCGCTTCCGCACGAGCAGCCGGGGGTCCTGGCAGGGCTGATCGACGACTGGCCGGCCCGGACCTCCAGGACTTCAGGGCCACCGTAGTTCTCCATCACGACTGCTCGCACTTGGCGCCTCCGTGCCTGTCCACATGCTCCGGGGCCAGGGCAGGCTATGCGTAAATGGTTAGTCTTTGTTTTCGCTTACTTGGTGTGAGTGCACCGCGCGGGATTTATCCAGTCTTATCCGAGCGCCGATGCGCCCCTCTGCAGGGCAGGTCGCTGGACGTATCGTGCAGGTATTGAGGCCGTGAAATTGTCCCCCATTTCCATACCGAGATTCAATCGACATATTCCGTTGCGCACCGGTTGCGCGTCGCTCCGGCGTGTGGGACCGTCGCTGCGGAGGCAGTCCGCTCATGAGATGTGCGGCTCTTGCGGCTTCGAGCACGGCTATTCGAATCGGGCGTTCAAATCGAGCGTTGTCCGTGGTTCACGTGCGGGGCATAAATCGAAACAGCCACGAAAGACCCAGCCGATATGACACCATCGCGAGTTCCACTGTCGATCCTTGATCTCGTCCCGGTCGCCTCCGGCACCGATACGGCTGCTGCGCTCAACCAGTCCGTGGAGCTGGCGCAGCTCGCCGACTCGCTCGGCTATCACCGGTACTGGTACGCCGAGCACCACAACGTCGTCACGTTCGCCTCCTCGGCGACGTCGCTGCTCATCTGCCGAGCGGCCGAGCACACCAAGCGCATCAGGCTGGGATCGGGCGGCGTGATGCTGCCCAACCACAGCCCGCTGATGGTGGCGGAGTACTACGGCACGCTCGCCGAGATGTTCGGTGACCGCATCGACCTCGGGCTGGGCCGTGCCCCGGGAACGGACCCGGTGACGGCCGCCGCGCTGCGCCGTGGAGCCGCGGCCACGGACACGTTCGTCGAAGACGTCGTCGAGCTGCACGGCTACCTCAGTTCTCGCGACGCGGGGCCGGCATCGGTGCAGGCGCTGCCGGGCCGGGGTACCGAGGTCCCGCTGTGGATGCTCGGGTCGAGCCTCGACGGCGCCGTGGTCGCCGCCTACCTGGGGCTGCCGTACGCGTTCGCCTCGCACTTCGCCCCTCAGCTGCGGCACGAGGCGCTCACCCTCTACCGCTCGCGCTTCTCGACGGAGTTCATCACTGCCGAGATCAAGCGGCCCTACGCCATGGCGGGCGTCAACGTCCTCGTGGCACCGACCGACGACGAGGCGCATTATCTGTTCACCACGGCTCAGCAGATGGCCGCAGGCATCCGCACCGGCCGGCGCGGCCCGCTGCCACCGCCGGTCAAGGACCTGGCGGCCGCGATCAGCCCCGAGGCCGCGCGGTTCGTGGACGACTTCCAGCAAGTGCGCGCGGTCGGGTCCCCGGACACGGTCGTTGCCGAGCTCGAGGCGATCGTCGCTGACCTGGAGGTCGACGAACTCATCATCACGACCTACACGCATGACCCCGCGCACCGGCTGCGTTCGTTCGCGCTGCTCGCCGAGGCATGGGGCCTCCACCGCGCCGACTGAGCCGACCAACGGGTCGTCCGCCTCTGACGGCACCACCGGCAGAGCACGATCGCCGCCGATGATTGAAATGAAACGCCAGGTTGACGCGGAATGCATTACTGCACTCGCCTCTTTTGACGGAGGGTGTGGCTACTACGGTGTGATCCCTTATGGCGACCGCAGCATCGCATCCTGAAGCTATCCTGTCACCGGGCGTAAAGGCTCCCGATTTCACGCTTATGGCGACGCCGGACCAGTCCCTCGCGTTGGACCAGTTGCGTGGTCGTCCGGTGGTTCTGGCCTTCTATCCTGCCGACTGGAGTGAGGTCTGCGGTGATGAGTTGGCTGTGTTCAGGCTGTGTTCAACCAGGCGCTGCCGCTCATCCGCCAGGACGGTGCGACGCTGCTCGGGATCTCCGTCGACAGCGTCTGGTGCCACCAGGCATTCAGCAAGAACCGGAAGCTGGAGTTCGACCTCCTGTCCGACTTCCAGCCCAAGGGCAAGGTGGCGGCGGAGTACGGCGCCTACGACACCGAGCACGGCTATTGCAAGCGCGCCCTGTTCGTGATCGACGGACACGGAGTGGTCGCCTGGAGCTACCTGTCCCCGACGGCGATCAATCCCGGTGCCGACGGCGTGCTGAAGGCGCTGGACAAGCTGAAGAAGCAGAGCTGAAGAAGCAGAGCTGAAGCAGAATCACACGCCCACGGACTTCGCAGGAGGTCACCCGTGTCGACCCTTAGCATCCCTGTCAACTCCAACGATCACATCCAAGGTCCGGCATCGGCTCCAGTGACGCTCGTCCAGTACGGCGACTACCAGTGCAGCTACTGCGGCGAAGCATTCGGCGTCATCAAACGGATCCAGTCGGAGTTCGGTGACGCGTTGCGCTTCGTCTTCCGTGATTTCCCCCTCCCGGAGATCCACCCGGAAGCGAGGTCGGCGGCGGTGACCGCCGAATACTGCGGCAGCCAGGGACACTTCTGGCCTGCGCACGACGCGCTCTACACGAACCAGGCTGCTCTCGGTGAGAATTTGTACGCCGAGATCGTCGAAAAGCTCGGTCTGGATGTCGACGGCCTGCACCGGGCTTTCAGTACCGACGAGTTTGCCCAGCGGATTCAGAACGACATCGACGGTGGCATTCGTAGCGGTGTCAACGGCACTCCGGCGTTCTTCATCAACGGTCAGATGTATCAGGTGCAGGGCAGCTTTGACGAGCTCGCCGATCCGATCGGCCGGCTCGTCACGCACTCGCGTGATTGAGACCCGCTCTCATGCGCTGTCGGTTCAATCTTGAATCGACTCTCTGTGGCATCAGTGATATGCCCATGCCCTCTGGCGGGGAGGGTCGCTTCAGGAAGGTGAGTGCCCGGTGTCCCTGGGGCGCGTGGGCAGCGCGAGGTGGGCGAGGTCGCCTGGGGGAGGCGTGGTCACCGGCCACAGTGGAGTGGCTCCGCCGTCGGCCACGGCCGCGGGCGCGTCGGTGAGGTTCATGCGCTTGCGCAGCCGCGCGTAGAAGCCCATGGGGCCGAGCCGTACCACCCGCAGCCTGCGGGACGCGGCGTAGACCCCGATCCAGTCGCCGGGACTGAGCAGACCGCGCACCTGGCCGTCGATGCTGACGGCGGCCGGCCCCGAGCGTTCGAGGACCCGCAGCGCGATCGGCTCGTCGGAGGCGGCCAGCACCGAGCGGTTGAACGCCATGTGCGGCGCGACCGGCGTGAACAGCAGCCCCTCCGCGCGCGGGGAGACGACCGGGCCCCCGGCGGCGAAGCTGTATGCCGTTGAGCCCGTGGGTGTGGCCACCATCAGTGCGTCGGCGGAGTAACAGGCGAGCAACTGCCCGGCGATGTACACCCCCACGGACACCTGGTGCTCCCGCGTCAGCCGCTCCAAGACCACGTCGTTCAGCGCGGTGACGTTCATCGCGACACCCCAGTCGTCACTGGTCTCGCACTCCATGCGAACCCTCGGCGGCGGCAGCAGCGGACCGCGCCCGTAGCGCACCAGCGGCTCCATGTGCTTGGGCACCTCCAGACGGCACGAGGTGCGCAGGGTGAGCAGCATCCGGCTCTCCACGCTGAACCGGCCCTCGAGCACGGCGTCCAGGGCCGTGCCCACTGTCGGTGCGGGCACCTCGGTCAGGAACCCGACCCGCCCGAGATTGACACCGAGGATCAGGGCGTTGCTCTCGGCCGCCAGCCGGGCACCGCGCAGAAAGGTGCCGTCGCCGCCCAGGGTGACGATCAGGTCCGGATCGTGTGCGGCATCGACCTCCGCACGGGCGTTGTGCCGCTCGCCTTCGCGCCATACGTCGATGTCGGAGCATGCCACCGCGTGCTCGGCGCACCACTCGCGCACGGCCGCCGCCGCGGCCACGGCCGTCGGCCGTCCGGTGTGGACGACCAAGCCGATACGGTTCACCGTCATACCCGCCGCCTCCTGGCCCGCTCGCACAGAGAGCGCCATCCTCGCGGGGAACCGGAGGGGCGGGCGGCCCGCCACGCCGCCCGCCCGTCGAGGCGGTCTCAGCGGGCGGCCGTTGTGCCGTCTGCGCGTTCCACCAGCGAGATTCCGTCCTTCATGGACGTGTTGCCGTCCGAGGGGGACTGCGACGACGTAGTGGTGTCCGCCCTGTCGTCCGGCCGAGGCTACGGCTGTACCGCAGCCCGGCATCCGGTCACGTGGCTCCATGTGCCCCGGAGGGCGTGCCTTGACAGTGCAGAGGCGGCCAGACAGCATGAGAACTATGGAAACTAATTCAGTTTCTGGAGTTTCCAGGAGTGACCAGCAGCGTGCCGACCTCATCGTGGAAGCGGCGGGCCGGCTCTTCTTCGCGCCGGGCTTCGCGCGGGTGAGCATGGACGATCTCGCTCGGGAGCTCGGGATGAGCAAGAAGACGATCTACCGTCACTTCCCGGACAAGCGCAGCCTGGTGGCCGCGGTGCTGGATCGGCAGTTCGCGGCTGTGGAACGCACGCTGGTGGCGGCCGAGGGTGCGGAAGGGCAGCCGTTCCCCGTGCGGGTGCAGCGTTTCCTGATCGCGGCAGGCAGTGAACTCGCCCGGATCGGCGCGGCTCAGCTCGCGACGGGGCGGGGCGGCGACGCGATGCTGCGCCAGTACGTGGAGCAGCGTGTGGACGCGGTGGTCTACCGGCGGCTCGACGAGCTGTTCCGGGACGGGCACCGGCAGGGACTGCTGTCGGCGCCGCCTGAGCTGCTGAGCGAGATCACCCGCGGTGCGTTGGAGCGGCTGCTCACCTCGCAGTTGCCGCGCGAACTCGACTGGACCGCGGCCGACCTGCTGCAAGCGACCGTCGACACCGTGCTCTACGGGGCGATCCGCTCGGCACACCCTGGCATCGACGATGAACGCCCCCGGGCGGTCACGCCGACGGCCCGCGATGACGAACAGGAAGTGGGCCCGTGATCGGGGCAACCGGCAGAGTGGCACTGGTGACCGGAGCCAGCAGCGGAATCGGTGCGGCCACCGCGCGACTTCTGGCCGCGCGAGGGATGCGCGTGGTGGTCAACTACCTCCGCAGCAGCAAGGCGGCCGAGGAGGTCGTGGCCGACATCGAGGCCGCAGGCGGCCAGGCCATCGCCGTGCAAGCCGACGTGCGCGAGGTCGCGGCGATCGAAGGCATGGTCAAGCAGGTCGAGGCGGCATGGGGCGGCGTCGACGTACTGGTGCACAACGCGCTCATCCCGTATGCGATCAAGTCGTTCCAGGACATGACGTGGGAAGAACTGGGCGGCAAGCTCGACGCCGAGATGCACGCGGCGTTCGCGGTCACCAAGGCCGTCCTGCCCCACATGATCGAACAGAGCTGGGGACGCATCATCTATCTCAGTACCGGCCTCAGCCGCCGGCCCCGAGAAGGCATGATCGCACTGGGCACGGCCAAGGCCGCACTGGAAGGGCTGGCCCGCTACGTCGCCCAGGAACTGGGCCCGCAGGGCATCACGGTCAATGTCGTCGCGCCCGGCCCGGTGGAAGACACCCGCCTGGCGAATGTGTTCGATGACGCGCACAAGCAGCGGCAGATCGCCGCCACCCCCCTGGGGCGCCTGGCGCAGCCGGCCGACGTCGCCCAAGCGGTCGCCTTCTACGCCGGCGAGGACAACTCCTTCATGACCGGCACCACGGCTGCGGTCAACGGCGGGATGTCCATGTACTGACGCCCAACTTCCCTCCGCCCACCGGGCCGTGCCGTCTGGGTCCGGCCGACCGCCGGGCCCATCCGGCACACCGTCGCGGCACCACGGGCCGCGGCGTCATGCGCCCGCGTCATGCGCGGGCGCATGACGGTGACACGATCAAGGAAGGCGTTCATGCACACGATCGATCTCGCCTACGTCGGGCAGGGGCTGCACGAGGAACTGACCGCCTACATCGCCGACCAGCAGGACTTCTACGCCGACGAGGGCGTCCACGTCGCGCTGCGCGACGGCTGCACCTGGGACGAGGAGCGGCTGCGCCGCTGCGCCACCATCGGGCTGGGCCGAGCCCTGCTGTCACGGCTCACCGACCACACCCCCTGGGTCGCGCTCAATGCCAACACGCACCGTCCGCTGTTCTGGTTCCTCGCCCGCCCCGGCCTGACCTCCCTGGCCGACTTGGCCGGCCAGCGGCTGGCGGTACATGCCCCCCACACCGCACCGGGATGTTTTGCCAGGATCGCGCTGCGCCAGGCCGGCCTCGACCCGGACCGCGACCTCCAGACCATCGTCCGCCCGCCCGGCGACTACGGCCTGGACGTGCGCAGGCTGCGCGACGGCAGCATCGACGCCGCCTACGTCGGCAGCACCATGGCACCGGAGGCGGTAGCCGCGGAGCACGGCTGGCAGGTGCTGGCCTGGGTCGGCGACCACTTCCAGATCCCCACCGTAGGCGTGGCCGTCGACCCCACCCACATCTCCCCGGACGACCCCGCGGTCCAGGCCGTCGTACGAGCCCACCGACGTGCCCTGCAGGTGATCCGCTACGACCCCGACACCACGGTGCGGCACGTCCAGACGTTCCTCGGCGGACAGACCGCGGAGGAAGCCCGAGCCCACTACGAGAAGTTCATCGCGCCGTACTTCACCACCGACGGCCAAGCCGACCTCGCCGTCGGCGACAACGCGATCACCGCGGTCGCCGCCGAACTCGGCGTCCCCGCCACCGTCACCGCAGCCGAGTTCTACCGCACCGCCATCACCGCACCCTAGGAGAGCGGCGACACCAAACTTGGCCCCTTCATGCACCGGAATCGGGTAAATCGCCTACTTCCAGGGGCGCTTCGGGGACCCTCTCAAGTGGGACGTGCCCTAACGGGCCCGCAGGTTCTCGGTCGTGAGCTCTTTGGCCCTAGGGGGCGCCTCCTGTGCCGTTCGGGTGTTTTCGGCGCCTCTGTGCCGTTTTCCTCACTCATCTGTAAAAGGTGGTTCCGGTAATGTCCGGCAACCAGATGGGCAGGTGGCGGGTGATTTCGGCACTTCGTAACGACAAGTCGCACGAGTCCGGGAGTCGTGCCAGGCGGCGCACCGTACTGGCCGCGGGCGCGGCCCTCTTCGCCGCGATGGCCATGGCGTTCCCGGCATCCGCCCAGGCGAGCGCGCAGCCGCTGTGCTTCGGCCGGCCGGCGACCGACCCGGGCAGCACGACTGGGACTCCGGCGAACGACGTGATCATCGGCACGCCGGGGCCGGACACGATCGACGGCCTCGGCGGCAACGACCTGATCTGCGGCCTCGGCGGGGACGACCACCTCATCGGCGGCCCGGGAATCGACCAGATCGACGGCGGCGACGGCAACGACGAGATCGTGGGCGACAGTTTCGCCCTCAGCGGGGACGTGACCAGCGCCACGGGAGCCGACCGGTTGCTCGGTGGCGACGGCCTCGACTTCGTGGTGGGCGACAACTTCGCCGTCGACGGCGTCGCCGACCACGCATCCCCGGACACCCTCCTGGGCGGCCCCGGCGAGGACGAACTGATCGGCGACGACCGAGGCGACCACGCGATGGGCGGCGCGAGCGACCGGCTCGAGGGAGGGGACGGCAGCGACAGCCTCATCGGAGACTCGGTCGGCTTCTACACGGCGTCGGGTGCCGGGAACGACGTACTCCTGGAAGGCCCCGGCGAGTTCGGGGACGCCACCGGTGACAGCCTTTCCATCCTCGGCGACGCGAGCGGCGCCGGCGGCAACGACACCATCGACATGGGTGCGGACGGCGGTTTCGGCGCCGTCGGCGACCACGGCGCCGCCGGCCACGCCACCGGCTCCGGCAACGACCGGATCACCGGCGGGGCCGCGGGCGAGACCTGGATCATCGGCGACAGCAGCGTCGGCGACGCCACCGGAGTCACGGCGGGCAACGACGTGATCGCCGGACGCGGCGGCGACGACACCGTGTTGGGGGACAACGCCGACTTCAACCCCGAGACCGGTCTTGTCGAATCGGTCAACACCGCGGGTGGCAACGACCGCATCGAGGGCGGAGGCGGGAACGACGCACTCTACGGCGGCCCCGGCAACGACGTCCTCGACGGCGGCCCCGGCAACGACGTCCTCGACGGCGGCCCCGGTACGAACACCTGCGACGGCGACGGCGGCGAGAACACCATCGTCAACTGCGAGGCCTGAGGAGCTGTCGGCCGACACGGCGACAACACTCCTGTGATCGCCGCACCTTTGCGTGCACAGGGCTGTTCGAAGGGGCCCGGCCAGGCTTCCGGCCGGGCCCCTTCCTCTTGCCCGCCAGGCCCTTGGCAGGCATCAGGCCCCTGCGCACACCGAAGTTCCGAAGCGGTGCACCGCGCGTGTGCCCTACTGCCCCCCTCGGAAGGTGTTTCGGTACGCGCGCGGTGACACGCCCAGCATGTCGCGGAAGTGCTGGCGCATCGCGGTCCCTGTCCCGAAGCCGGCCTTCGCCGCGATGCGGTCCACCGGCTCATCCGTGCGCTCGAGCAGTCGGCGGGCGTACTGCAGACGCTGCTGGCCGAGCCACTGCATCGGCGGCATCCCGGTCTCCTGACGGAACTTGCGGGACAGTGTGCGCACACTCGTCGATGCCTGTTGGGCCAGGTCTTCGAGCGTGAACGCCTCGCCCAGGTGCTCCAGTGCCCACGCGCGGGCGGCAGCGGTGGACGTGTTTTCGGGCTCTGGCACGGGAAGCTCGATGTACTGGGCCTGGCCGCCCTCGCGGTGCGGGGGGACCACCGTGTCACGGGCGACGGTGTTGGCGATGTCGGCACCGTGGTCACTGCGGATCATATGCAGGCACAGGTCGATCCCGGCAGCGACCCCGGCCGACGTCAGCACCTGACGGTCGTCGGTATACAGCACATCGGGGTCCACGTCGATCTCCGGATACAACTCAGCGAGCTCCGGACACGACTTCCAGTGCGTCGTCGCGCGCCGTCCTTCGAGCCATCCGGCTGCCGCCAGCACGAACGAGCCGGTGCAGATGGAAGCCAGTCGGGCCGTAGTCGGCACTTCCTCCAGAGCGGCGCGCATCTGCGGAGTCAGAAGGCCACGCCGCTGAGGGCGGTAGTCCTCGACCGCGGCAGGCACGATCACCGTGTCCGCGTCCCGCAACGCCTGCGGCCCCAACGGCACATTGACGGAGAAATCGGCGTCCGTAGGGACCTCACCCGGTTCCACGGCGCAGGTGACGACCGAGTACAGCGGCCGGCCGGCAGAATCCGCCGCGGTCCCGAACAGGCGATGCACGATCCCCAGCTCCATCGGCAGAAGACCAGGACGCACCAGAACCACGACCCGGTGCACAGCCTCATCACTCCCTGCCATGGCCAAATTCTTTCACTACGTGTCCAGGCGGTCAGTGGTTCGAGGTGCGCGCCCACCGAACGATGAAGACATGCATGACACGACCAGCCAACTCGGCAAGGATTCCGGGCACCGCGCCTGGTGGGTGGCCGCGATCGCCGGAGTGGCGATCGTCGTCGCCGGCGCCTTCTCCACCATGCCGGGCATTCTGCAAGAACCCCTGCACCATGAGTTCCACTGGTCCCGCGGCTCCATCAGCCTGGCCGCCTCGGTCAACATGATTCTTTACGGGCTCACGGCCCCCTACGCCGCCGCACTGATGGACCGGTTCGGTATCCGCCGCGTCGTCCTTGCCGCTCTGGGCGCTGTCGCGGTCGGAGCAGCGCTCACCACGACGATGAGCGCGGCATGGCAGTTCACACTCTTCTGGGGATTTCTCGTCGGCCTGGGTACCGGCTCTCTGTCGATGACACTCGGAACCACCGTCACCAACCGCTGGTTCACCACGCGCCGCGGCCTGGTGACCGGCATCCTCTCCTCCGGCAGCGTCCTGGGTCAGATGGTCTTCCTGCCCGCCCTGTCATGGACCATCGACCACTACGACTGGCGCCCCGCCCTCGTCAGCCTCACACTCGCCGCCCTGGCCGTCGCCCCCCTGGTCTGCCTCGTGCTCCGTGACCACCCCGCCGACGCAGGGCAACGCCCTTACGGCAGCGACACGTTCGTCCCGCGTCCCGCGCCGGCGACCGGAGCAGCCCGCCGCACCGTGACCGTACTGCGCAGCGCCACCCGAACCGCCCCCTTCTGGCTGCTCGCCGGCGCCTTCGCCGTGTGCGGAGCGTCCACGAACGGCATCATGTGGACCCATTTCGCCCCAGCGGCCCACGACCACGGTATGGCGGTCACCACTGCCTCGACGCTGCTGGCGCTCATCGGCATCTTCAACGTGGTCGGCACGATCGTCTCCGGGTGGCTCACCGACCGTATGGACGCCCGTCGGCTCCTTGCCGTCTACTTCTTCTCGCGCGGTCTGCTGCTGATCAGCCTGCCGCTGATCATGACAGACACCGTCAGCCCTCCCATGCTGGCCTTCGTGGTCGTGTTCGGTCTGCTCGACCTGGCGACCGTGCCGCCGGTCATCGACCTGTGCCGGACCTTCTACGGCAACGACAGCGCCATCGTCTTCGGCTGGACCAACGCGGCACACCAGATCGGAGCAGCATCGGCCTCGTTCCTCGGCGGGGTCGCCCGCGACACATTCGGCAGCTATGACCCCGTCTGGCTCGTCCTCGGCGCAGCATGCGCCGTCGCCGCACTGCTGTCCCTGGTGATTGGCCCCCGCCCCACCACATCAAGCGCTGCACCGCAAAAGACCGAGGTCACTCGCACGGCCAAGCGCCACCTCGGACAACCCCGGCCCAAGCCCGGGATCGACGTGGAGCGGCTTCTCAGCGCACGGCCAGGCGCTTGCCGGCTCGGACGTTCAGGTGTGCGTGAGTTGGAGCACGGCGATGCCGGCCACCACGGTGGCGCTCGCGGCCAGCCGTCGGCCGCCCAGTCGCTCACGGAAGAGCACGGTACCGAGTAGCGCGGCGATGACGATGCTGGTCTCACGGAGTGCGGCGATGGACGCCAGGTCGCCGTGATCCTGCGCCCATACCACCAGTCCGTATGCGGTCAGTGAGAGCACCCCACCGGTCAGGCCGCGCATTGGGGCGTCGCGCAGCCGGGACGGCAGTCCGCGCCCGCCCAGCGCGAAGGCACCGGTGCAGAAGAGCATGCCCTGTAGCAGGAAACTCCAGGCTATGTAGCCGAAGACGCTGTCTGAGCGCCGTACGCCCGTACCGTCGACGATGGTGTATGAGGCGATCATGACGCCTGTACCGAGGGCAGCCATCAGTGCCGGCAACTGGGTGCGGTCCGGCAAGCCGTCCGCCAGAGCGAGGGCAATCAGCCCGGCGGAGATGACCAGGACGCCGGTGAGTTCGGGGGCTGACAGCTTCTGGCCGAGAACGCTCACCGAGACGACGGCGACCAGCATGGGTGCGACGCCGCGCGCCACCGGGTACATCTGGCCGAAGTCGCCGAGCCTGTACGCCTGGAGCAGCAGCGTCTGGTAGACGGCCTGGAGCACGGCCGAGGCCGCGATGAATGACCAGGCAGCAGAGTCGGGGAACGGGGCGAAACAGACCCAGATCGCACTGACGCCGACGAAGGCGAGGTTGATCAGGGTGAAGCCGGCGAGCTTGTTCGGCATCGCGTGCGCCAGTGCGTTCCACACGGCGTGCAGTACCGCTGCGGCCAGCACCACTACGGGCACGGCAGTGCCTGCTTGCATGAACCCATCCATGAGCGTCGACCGTTCCAGAAGCCAGAGAGGTAGGGAATTGCATTCCGCGGTATGCTAACTCTATGGAACATTATTCCTCGATCGGGGGTACTTCAGCAGACGCACGGGCCGTTGACGTGCGGAATCTCGCTGCCCATGTACGCGCCCGGCTGCCGCAACTGCGCGACGCGGAGGCCAGGGTCGCTCAGGTCCTGCTCGATCAGGGCCCCGAACTGGTCCGGCTGAGCGTCAGTGACGTCGCCGCGATGGCGCACACGGCTCCCTCCTCCGTGATCCGCGCCTGTCAGCGCCTGGGCTTCCGCGGCTATCAGGAGGTGAAGATCACGGCGGCCCGGGAGGCGCCCCGGACCACCACACCGGAAGGCGCCGATCCGACCTCCCGCGCGTTGGCCGACACGGTGCAAGCGGCCCGCGAGGCCCTGGACGGGCTGTCCACGACCGTCTCTCCCGACCACCTGCGCACCGCCGCCGAGGCGTTGCACGGCGCGAGCCGGATCCTGGTCGTCGGCGCGGGCCTGTCCACCGCCGTGGCCACCGACGCCGCCTACCGCCTCAGGGCCCTTGGCTGCGCCGTCGACGCCCCGACCGACCCACTCACCGCCGAGGTAGCCGCCTCGTCTCTTCCGGCGGACGCCGTCTGCCTGGCCGTCAGCCACACCGGCGCCACCCGCACCACCGTGGACGCCGCCCGACGGGCCCACGCGCGCGGAGCCACGGTCATCTCGCTCACCAGCTATGCCCGTTCACCGCTGACCGAGACCAGTCAGTGCACACTCCTTGCCGGCGGCCAGGACCTCACCCTCGGCCTCGAAGCCGTCGCAGGCCGCCTCGCTCACCTCGTCGTGGTCGACGCACTGGCCCTCACCCTGCTGGCCCTGCGCGGTTCGGACGCCCAACAGGCCCTGGCCCGCTCCGCAGAGGTCACGGCGGCTCACGCATACTGACCTTGCGAATCCGCCACGCTGATGCGCCGGTGCCTCAGCATCCCTGAACAGCGAAGTTATTACCGGGACTTTTGCAGAAGCCCGCCTCGGGCGGCAGGCCCCTGCTCTCCGCGGTGTCACTACACAGGCTCATCCTGGCGAGATCCGGAGGGTACGGCCTGTTCGCGGCGTCGGAGGATGTAGAGGTCCCAGTTGTCGGGGTCGCCGATGTAGACGAACAGTTTCGGGTGCTCGAAAGTCCCGAACACCTCCCAGGTGTCCAGCTGGCAGCCGTCGACGAACACATCCACCTCCTGGGCCCACGGTCCTGCGCCCGGGTCGTACTTCCAGGTCCCGGTGCCGGTGCACTTGTGCACCACGGTGTCGAAGGAGTCGTCGAGGTCGAACGTTTTGACGCGGGTCGCCATGGCCTTGCCGTCCGCCGTGAGGGTGAGCGTGCCGCCCTTTCCGTCGGACCACGTTCCGGCGACCCCTTCCGCGCCCAGTCGCGGAGGCTCGTATGCGAGTCCGGCGTACAGGGCGATCCCGGCGAGCGCGCCTGCGGTGGCGACAGCGAGCGTTCCGTACAGCGCCACCCGTCCGAACATCGCGCCACCGGAGAGCCACGGGCGGTCCGGGAGCAGCAGTCTGCGGGCGACCAGCGCCGTGGCGGTGAGCGCTGCCGTCACCGCGAGCCCAGGGCCACGAACCCCAGGCAGGCAGAGAAGCAGCCTTACCGCTCGACCTTCCCAGCCGATGACGCGCCGTCCGGTGGCTTTGAACAGGTGTGGTCCGATGCCGCGTTGCCGGGTGGGGGAGGGGTCGTATCGCAGTAGTCAGCGGTGCCCGCGGGCGCGTTCTTGCATGGTGAGGTGATGCCAGTCGTCGTAGGCGAGAGAGCGGTGGCCCCCCTGACAGCCGGGCCACCGCTCTCCTCATCGCGAGATACGCACCTCGGTGGTCCGCTGGATGTCAGTCGGCCGTAGGGAGAACGGGGGCGCGCCGGGAGCCGGTTGCCTGTTCGACTCCGTAGGCCAGTCCGAGGAGGTCCGCCTCGTGGTGCGGCAGTGCCATGAGTTCCAGTCCGACGGGCAGGCCGTCGGCGGTGAACCCGGCGGGGACGGTGACCGCGGGCATCCACAACTGCGAGGCGATCACGGTGTTGGTCGGGAACTCCAGACAGGTCCAGCGCGCGGCGAGGACATCGTCATGCGTCGGAGGGGCGATGCGCACGTCCGGGAAGCAGAGCGCGTCGAGATCGTTCTCGGCCATGACCCCGATGACGATGCGCTGGAACCTCTCTCGGGCCTCCAACCGCAGGTGGTAGTCGGGGTCGTCCGTGGGGAGGGCCGGACCCGTCGCTATGCCGGCGAGCAGGTCGAGGTTCGGGTGTGCGTGGCCGTCGGCGTACAACTGGGCGATGGACGTGGCGTCGACGCCGGGTCGGCTCTCCAGGAACGCGTCGATGTCGGCGCGGGAGCGGGAAAAGTACACCGAGGTGTAGGCCACGTAGTGGTCGAGGTCGGGAATGGCTACGTCCACGAGCTGTGCCCCGGTCGCAGCGATCTTGTCGAGCGCGGTGCCGATGACGGTGTTCACCGTGGCGGCCTCAGGGTCGTCGTCGCTGCCGAAGGCCTGGCGCAGCACACCGATCCGGGCCTGCGCCAGCGAGCTCGGGTCCAGTGCGTCCGTGTAGCTGCCTCGGTGCCGCGCGATCGCCGCGGTGGCAGTGTAGGGGTCGGTCGGATCGAATCCGGCGAGGACGTCGAGCAGCAGAGCGGCGTCGGTCACGGTCCTCGTCATGGGGCCGGGAGTGTCCTGCGGCTCCACGAGTGGCGACATGCCGTTGCGGCTGATCAGACCTGGTGTCACGCGCAGGCCGACGAGGTTGCAGAAGGACGCCGGCAGACGGATGGAGCCGCCGGTGTCCTCGCCGATGCCCACCGTCGCGAGGTTCGCGGCGACTGCGGCCCCCGTGCCGCTGCTGGAGCCGCCGGGGTCGCGATCCAGGGCGTAGGGGTTGCGGGTCACGCCGCTGACCGTGGAGGTCGAATGCCAGGAGGTCGCGAAGTCGGGCATGGTCGTCTTGGCCAGAATGATCGCACCCGCGTTCCGGAGCCTGGCGACGATCGTCGCGTCATGCTCGGGCACGTGGTCCTTCGCGGTCTGCGAACCGAACGTGGTGGTCAGTCCCGCGGTCTCGATCTGGTCCTTGAGGACGACGGGAATGCCGTGCAGCGGGCCTGTGAGCTCGCCCGTGGACCGCAGGTGCTCGTCGAGTACGTCGGCATCGGCCAGCGCGCCGGCGTTGACGGCGAGAATCGAATTGAGCTGAGGACCTCCGGCATCGACGGCGGCGATCCGCTCGAGGTACGCCTGCACGAGCGCGCGTGCGGTGAGCGTCCCGGCCCGGTAGGCGGCGTGCACGTCCGCGATCGTGGCCTCGTCGACGGTGAAGCGGTCGGTCATGGTTGCTCCTGATGGTGTGGGACGGCGTGGGATACGTCAGTTGAGGTTGCTGAGCGCTCGCACGGTGATGTCGTGCGCGGCGAAGGCATCGCGCACGGCCCGGGCGGTTTCCACGGCGTTCGGGGCGTCGCTGTGCAGGCACAGCGTGCGGGCGTGGACGGGGATCTGGGAGCGGTCGCTTGCCTCGACGAGGCCTTCGGTCGCCATGCGCACCGCACGGTGTGCCACCTGCTGCGGCGGCCGGGACTGTTTGGCGCGTTCGAGGATGAGCTGTCCGTCAGGTGCGTACGCCATGTCGGGAAAGCCTTCCGGCTCCACCTGGACGCCGTACTCGGCGGAGATCCGGTCGGCGAACCGGCCGTCCAGCAGAAACAGCCGCAGCGAGTTGTCGTAGGCCGCCGTGGCACGAGCGATCGCCTCTGCGATCTGTTCGTCGGCACTGGCCATCACATACAGCGCGCCGTGGGGTTTGACATGGGTCAGCCTGGTTCCCGCCGCGTGGGCGAATCCGGCCACGGCACCGATTTGGTAGAGCGAGATGTCGTACGCCTCCTGCGCCGACAGGTCCATGCGGCGGCGGCCGAAGCCGACCAGATCCGGCAACGCGACGTGCACGCCGATGTCCAGGCCGCGGCTCGCGGCCCGGTCGATGGTGGCGCGGATGGTGGCCGGATCGCCGGCGTGGAATCCGGCTGCGACGTTCACGGTGCTCACCAGGTCCATGAGCTCGGTGTCGGCGGGCATCTGCCATCGGCCGAAGCCCTCGCCGATGTCGCAGTTCAGATCTATCAGGGTGCTCATCGGGGTGATGTCTGCCTGTTCGTGTCAGGGGCCGGGAAGCCCGTGTCAGGTTGCGGCGTGCGACGCCGACCGAGGCGTGTCCAGGGCACCGGGTTCAGCGGCAGGGCGCCGCCGATGGCGAGCAATCCCTTGACGCTGTCCTGGTAGCAGGGCTCGATGTTCAGCAGGTGGAACCCGCTCTCCGATGTGGCGAGGCTGACCAGCCCGACTGCGGTGCGCCGCATCGCCCGCGTGCTGCCGAAGCGCAGACGCCGCCGCCATGCGCGACGGGGCCGGGCGGGCGGACACCGCCGAACGGGCGAGAACGGGCAGTGGAGTTGAGGTGATGGGCCGTTTTGCGGCAGGCGGCGATCTGAGCATGGCGCGCTCCCGGGCAGAGGTGGTGAGGTAGCCTCAGAGAGGATCACAGGGTCCGACATCCAATGTCTAACATTGGACAGTAGCGTTGTTTGGGCGACAGGCAAGAGTGCCTGCGGTAACAAACAGATTTCTTCGGAGGAGCGAGTCATGAGGGAGGCGAACGCGGCCGCGTTCAAGCCGGAGGCTCTGACCCGGCGCGACGCCTCGGGACAGATCGCAAAGCAACTGCGCGAAGCGATCGTCCGGGGTCAGTGGAAGCCCGGAGACCGGCTGCCGACGGAGCAGGAGCTCGCCGGCGTCTTCGACGTGGCCCGCGGGACCGCGCGTGAAGCTCTGAAGCACCTCTCGGCGACCGGGATGATCAGCTCCACCCGAGGCAGTGGCGGCGGAACCTATGTGGTGGTTCCGGCAGCCGAGGACGTCGCCTCACGCCTCAGTGAGGCCATCATGCTGTGGTTCCGGGCGGGCGATGTGTCCGTGGGAGAAGTGGACGAAGCCCGCATGACCCTGGAAATGCAATGCGTGGCTCTCGCTGCCGAGCGGCGAACCGATACAGACCTCGAAGCGATGGCTGCCCCCCTCGCCCGCGCTCAGGATCCCGCAATCGACACAGCCGAGTGGCTGGCCACTGACCTCGAGTTCCACACCGCCATCACGCGCGCAGCCGGCAACCGCATCCTCGAGCTGGCGATGACCTCCGTGCACCTCGTACGGCCGCTGACCAACACGGTCTTCGTCGAACTCCTCGATCGCGATCTGATCCAGGCCCAGCACAGGGCCATCTTCGAGGCCATCCGCGACCAGGACCCCGCCCGTGCCCGTGCCCGGCTGCTCGACCATGTGACCCACCTTGCCGAGGTCCGAGCTCAGGCGCTGGCCGACCGCGGCGTGAACGAAGTGCCGATTTCCAGCTTGCTCTCTCAGAACGGGGCGAACGCAGGGCTGGAAGAGTCGTGAAGATGTCGGGTCCCAACCCTCTCGCCTGCCGCGCGAGTTGCTGAGGTCCGGGTCAGTGCCCAGCGCGGGCTCCACCGCCTTCCCGTAGCGCGAAGCGGCTGAGAAGAGCCGATGAACGTCGCCGATCAGTAAACGTAGACGTACTGATTGAGGACGTTGATCGAAGGCGACGGATGGCTCTCAGCGGTGCCGTTGGGGTTGACCCAACACGACAGACGTGTCGCAGGCGTGGGGCCCACTTGGATGTACCGAGGCGACGATCACTCCGCGGATCTGGGGTTTTTGCGCTGGTTGGCATTGAAGCGCGCTTTCTTCTGACGATTCCCACACGTGTTCATCTCGCACCATTTGCGAGTGCGGCTTCGGCTGGTGTCGAAGAAGGCGGCTTGGCAGGTTGGTGAGGCACACAAGGCCAATTTCCCGTCTCGTTCGCCCGCGATGATGCTGATCGCGTCGGCGGCGATCACGCTGAGGGCATCTTCCACGCAGGAAGCCGAGCTGAGCCGCCATCGCCGCTCACCCTCGGGCGTCAGGATCGCCACCGCCCGACCTTGAGCGCTGCAGTCATTGATGACTTGGACAGCAGACGCGGGGGGAGCGTCCTGGATCGCGGCCGCTGTCGCGGCGGCGTGAATCGACTCCCTCAGCTCCCGAGCGAGGTCGAGCTGGGCAGCGGTGCAGGAGTCCACGGCGAGGCCGTTCACTGTCAGCCAGTCGATGAGTCGCTGCGGCGTGGGAATGCGCTCCACAGCGTCGCCATGACGCTCAGACAGAGTCCCCGTGAAGCTGGTCGCCAGCACGTTACCGAGGCGGAAGTCAGGGAACCGAGCACGCATGGAACCACCTTAGCTGGTTGCAGCGTGACTCGGAGAACTGCTAGAACCGCCATAGCCGGTTCGCGATGGATCGTGGCCGGTTCCGCGATGGCCAGGAGGTCTCATGCCCCGTCCAACCAGCGACGTGCAAGCATTTGAAGCCCGCGCAACTGACGCCGACCTCGACGATCTGCGCGCGCGACTGGCCGCGGCGCGGCTACCGGAGGCTGAGACGGTCTATCGCGCCGCGCCTGACCCTCGCCGATGGGAACAGGGCGTTCCTCTCGCCGACCTCGTCGATGTCGTGAACTACTGGCGCACCGGGTACAACTGGCGGTCGTTCGAAGAGCGCCTTGACCGGATCGGCCAGTTCCGCACGACCATTGATGATTTGGGAATCCACTTCCTGCACCGCCGATCCGTGCGCGCAGATGCCACTCCTCTGATCTTGACGCACGGCTGGCCAGGCAGCATTGCTGAATTCATCGATGTAGTAGACGAGCTGGCAGATCCGAAAGATGCGGACGCGCCGGCGTTCCACGTCGTGGTCCCGTCGCTGCCAGGCTTTGGTTACAGCGACAAGCCGGCCACCACCGGGTGGGGAACCGAAAAGATCGCGGCCGCATGGGTGGAACTGATGGGAAGGCTCGGCTACAGCAAGTTCGCGGCCCAGGGCGGCGACTGGGGAGGCAATATCACCACGGTTCTCGGTGGCAGGTTTCCGGCGCACGTTCTCGGTATCCACACGACGTTCGCGGAGGGACCGCCCGGGTTGACAACGGACGGGCTGACGGCGGTCGAGCGCACGTGGACCGAGGAAACCCGCGATTTCTGGCGCCATCGCGCGGCGTACGCGAAGCAGCAGGCGACCCGACCGCAGACCATCGGCTACTCGCTCGTCGACTCGCCGGTCGGGCTTCTTGCCTGGATCCTTGACAAGTTCGCGGAGTGGTCAGACACCGAGGACAGCCCGTTCGAGACGATTTCCAGAGACCGCGTTCTTGACAACGTCACCCTGTATTGGCTGACGCGGACCGGTGCGTCGGCGGCCCGCATTTACTACGAAAGCCACAACTCGCTGGACCCCGAACTTCGGGTCGACGTCCCGTCGGCAATCAGTATGTATCCCCGTGACATCGAGAAGTGTCCGCGCCCCTGGGCGCAGGAGCGGTACCGACAAATCGTCCGATGGAGGTCGCCCGAAATCGGGGGACATTTCCCGTCGCTGGAGGTTCCCGAGTATTTCGTCAAAGATCTGCAAGAGGGCCTCGCGGCAGTGCTGGCCGCTCATCGGTGAACGCGGCTCGGCGACCCGGCACTCGATCACTGCCTGATCCGACTCGAGGCGTTGCCCGACGGCTTCCAGACCGAGCTCATCGAGACGGCAGAACGTGGTCAGACACGCGGCGAAGATAGCGTGGAGCAGGTCGAGGTCTTTCGGATGGGCAGTGCAGGAGCTTCCATCCTGGAAGACCTCGACGCCTAGAGGTTGTCCCGTATGGGGTTGGGGTTATCCCGTGAGGGCCATGTTGTGGAGGCGTGCAACGCCGAGCATGGCCTGAGAAGGCTCAGCCACTGGACGGCAGGCAGATCATCGCGCGTCCGAGGCGCCGATGAAGCTGGGATCGCTGCGCACCGACCGCGTTCGGATGGGTGAGCGCCGGGACAGCAGCCATCCCATCAGCGCGGCCGCGAGGCCGGCCAGGCCGGCCGCCGCGAAGCCGCCTGCCGGTCCGGACGTGTCGATCGCCCCGCCGACGATCGGGACGCCGAGGGCGAAGCCCGCGCCCAGCGCCGAGGACTGCAAGCCTGTCGCCTCACCGCGCACGCTCGCGGGTGCGAGCCGGCTCACGGCGTCGGACAACGCGGAAAGAGTCGGTGCGGCAAGCAGTCCCGCGCCGCAGCCTGCCACACACAACCAGCGCCAGTCGTGGGCCAGTCCGGCGGGAATGGTTACCAGCCCGAGCAGGCCGAGCAGCAGCCAGGTGGGCAGCGGTCGCGGGATCGCGCCGTACAGAAGCCCGCCGGCGATGGAGGCCGCGCCGTACACGGCCACCACGACGGCGGCCCAGGAGACCTGGCCGGCTTCCTTGAGAGTAGCCACGATGGCCAGGTCGGTACCGTTGAGCACGATCGTGACGCCGAACGCCATCACCAGCACCGCGATCATTCTCGGGCCCAGCCACTCCCGGCGACGGGGGCGGTCGGCTGGGGCGGCCGGCGCCTCGTCCTCGGCCCGCAGCGGGGGGTTGAGCAGGGCGATCCCCGCTCCGCCCGCCACGATCGCAGCGCCGACGCCCCAGGCCACCACGCCGGAGGGCAGTTGTGCCGCGCAGAGGATCACGATCGGCGGGCCCACCATGTAGGACAGCTCACCCTGTACCGCTTCCAGCGCGAAGGCGGCCCGGCGCTGTCCCGCCTTCGTCATCGCGGCGATCGCCTGCCTGGTCACCATCGGGGCCGGCACCATCAGCAGACCTGCTACGAAGGCGGCGGCCAGCAGGGTCGTGTACGGCAGTACCGCGACGCTCAGCCAACATGCGACCTGAACCACGATGGTGATCAGCAGCACGGCACGCGCGCCCCGCCGGTCGATCATGCGGCCCAGCAGCGGACCGCCCAGCGCCAGACCGGTGGTCATGGCCGCCGCGGCTCCTCCCGCTGCCGCGTAGCTCATGTCCAGGCCCAGAACGACGTACATCGTCAGCGCCATCCCGGAGGCCGTGATCGCGGTGCGGGCGAGCAGCGAGACGCCCAGCAGCGCTGCCATCCCGGGCACGGCGAGCACCTGTCGGTATCGAGTCACCCGCGTGACGCTAGCTCCAATCATCTGGCAATAGGAAGTGGCCATATGATTGGAGTCGATATAATGGATTTTTATGGCCAGGGATCTGGAGATCGCACTGCTGCGGTCGTTCGTTACCGCTGTGCGGGCGGGCAGCATCAGCCGCGCCGCAAGCGCGTTGGGGCAGAGCCAGCCCGCGCTCAGCCAGCAGTTGCGCAAGCTTGAGAACACCATCGGTAGCCCCCTGCTCCTCCGGTCCACGACCGGCGTCTCGCCGACCCGCGCGGGTGACGAACTCCTGCCATACGCGGAGCGCATCCTCTCGCTCTCCACGCAGGCACTCGCCGAAGCCGGCCGCGCACTGACCGGCCACTGCGGCGTCGGGTTGCTCGAAGACCTCGCCGCGTCCCAGCTTCCGCAGGCCCTCGCCGACCTCGCCCGGCTGCATCCAGGCGCGACGCTTGAGGTGCTCAGCCTCTCCGGCGACGCGAGGCGCGAGGCGTACGACGCGGGACGCGTCCAACTCGTGCTCGACGAGGCGGCGGACGTTCCCGGCCGGCCGCGCTGGACGGTGCGCCGACCGCTGGTCTGGGCGGTCGGTCAGGGTGTGGACTTGGCTGCCGATCCGCTACCCGTGGTGCTGTTCTCGGGCCCGTGCACATGGCGTGCGTCGGTGCTGGAAGGGCTGGAAGGTGCCGACCGCCGCTGGCGGGTGGCGTTCGAGAGCAACAGTCTCGTCGGTGTGCTCGCCGCGGTGCGGGCCGGGCTCGGCGTTACGGCGGTGCTGCCCGGGAATCTCGAACCGGCCATGGCGTGCCACGACGCGGACGCCCTGCCCAGCCTGCCGGACATCGAACTCGGCCTGGCCAGGCACCCGCGGACCGAAGGCGATCCGCTGGTCGATGCCGTGGAGACCGCGCTACGACGCATGGTCTGAGCGGCGCCGCCCTCTGCCCGTCGACTGCCGCTCGAATCTGACCGAACCACTCGGTGTCCCACCGCTCCCCGTCGGCGTTGTCCGGTCATGGGGGGGGTGATGTCAGCAGGTGATCCGAAGTGGATCGAGTCGTTCGTCGGGTTGAGCCCGGTGCAGTTCGACCGTCTCGTCGCGTTGGTGCGGCGGCGGGGTGATGGCATCCAGCGAGGCCGGCCGTGGCGATTGCCGCTGGAGGACCGGGTGTTGCTGGTGGCCACGTACTGGCGCACGAATTTGACGTTGCGGCAGGTGGCGCTACCGTTCGGGATCTCGAAGTCGGCCGCGGACCGGATCCTGAACCATTTCGCAGCCGCAACGACTGCCGGCCTTCACCGAGTCCGGTGTCGACTCGGCCTGCCATGGTGTTCCCACCCTCGCTGATGGCGGCCACCAGGGCACCGGACTGCTCGTCCCGCACCGCACAAGACGAGGCCAACAGCGTCTGAGCCCGCAGCAGGAGGCCGAAAACGCTGTCCACCGTCGGGCCCGGGCACGTGTCGAGCATGTCCTGTCGCGCCTCAAGAACTGGAAGGTTCTGCGGGACTGCCGACTCAAGGGCAACGGCGTTCACCGTGTCCCTGCTCGTCTGATTGGCCGATAGACACTCGGCTGCCGTGCTGTGGCCTTTCACGAGGGAGCAGCGCTCGGTGAAATCCGCCGACGTTACGTGGTGGGATGAGGCCCGCGAACTGCTTTGTTTTGATGACTAGTTCGGGGCGTGATGGTCACCGTGACCGACGGGGTCCAGGGGTGGGCTGCGGGCTTCTCCTCATCCCTCGCGGAGGTGTGCTCCCGGCTGGAGTAGTACCCGGTCGAGCAGGCCCTGCGGATCGGTGAGAACGCCGACGACTCTCAGGTCACCGTCGCGGACATCGACGCCGTCGGCGTGCGAGACACCTTCTTCCGGGTGCGTCTTGACCGCGGCCGAGATGAGGACAGTGGCTTGTCAGCGGACGAGCAGCCGGTGTGGCCCCGCCGCCACCAGCTCCCCGATGACGGGAGCGCCTGGTACCTCGCCGGCGACGAGGAGGCCACCGGAGGTCTGGGCGTCGGCAAGGAGGAGCCGGGTCAGTTCGTCGGTGTCGCCGAAGTCCGTGTACGGGGTGACCCATTCGAGGTTGCGGCGGGTTCCGCCGCTGATGTGTCCGGTGC
Source organism: Streptomyces sp. NPDC046805 (assembly GCF_040645355.1). Classification (NCBI taxonomy): domain Bacteria; kingdom Bacillati; phylum Actinomycetota; class Actinomycetes; order Kitasatosporales; family Streptomycetaceae; genus Streptomyces; species Streptomyces sp. NPDC046805. The sequence continues at coordinate 32,286 of NZ_JBEYYC010000026.1, forward strand.
GGGCGGCCTCCCAGGCGCCGTCGAGGAACGGGACTGCGGCAGAGTCGATCACAGCGGTCACGTCCGAGGCACGCGCCAGCTTGTACAGGTGCCCCAGCAGGCCGAAGCCGGTGACGTCGGTGGCGCAGACCGCGCCCGCCGCCAGCGCGGCCCGCGACGCGTCGCGGTTGAGCGCGACCATCGTCTCCACCGCCTGCGGGAAGATCTCGCCTGTCGTCTTGTGGCGGTTGTTGAGCACTCCCAGGCCCAGGGGTTTGGTCAGCGACAGCGGCATCCCCGGCCGTCCCGCGTCGTTGCGCAGCAGACGTTCCGGATCGGCGGTGCCGGTCACCGCCATGCCGTACTTGGGTTCCGGGTCGTCCACGCTGTGGCCGCCCGCCACCATGCAGCCCGCCGCTGCGGCAACGTCCATGCCGCCCCGCAGCACCTCCCTCGCCAGATCGAACGGCAGAACGTCGCGGGGCCAGCACAGGAGGTTGACGGCCACGAGCGGGGTCCCGCCCATGGCGTAGACGTCGGAGAACGCGTTGGCGGCGGCGATACGGCCCCAGTCGTGGGGGTCGTCGACCACAGGGGTGAAGAAGTCCGCGGTGGCGACGGCGGCGGGGGTGCCCGGGCCGCCCGGCATCCGGACGACCGCTGCATCGTCGCCATGGTCGAGACCGACCAGCAGGTCCCCGACGGCGGTGCCGGCTGCCCCCGAGGGCGTCAGTCCGGCCACGATGTCCTCGAGTTCGCCCGGGGGAATCTTGCAGGCGCAGCCGCCGCCGTGTGCGTATTGCGTGAGTCGCACGGTCTTCTGCCCGTTCGCCTGCCGGATGCCGGCCCGCGTGTCCGTCATGAGTGGATCAGTCCTTGTCTGTAGGGGGATGCGCCGTGTGGCGCGTTGACTCGCACGGGGAGACGACGGTTCCATGGCCGCATGTCCGGGGCATGGCCCCCGTGACGGCATGCGGGGAGACGTAAGGGTGCCTGGTGGCCCTCCCGGTCTTCAAAACCGAGGTGTCCGAGTAACTCGGGTAGGCGGGTTCGATTCCCGTCCGTCTCCGCCAAACTCCACGACGCGTCATTTCGCGTCCACGTCAGCGGTGCCGCAGCGGCGAAGCGCATCGTCCACGCGGACGGTGTGGCCGTGCTGGTCCAGGTACTCCAGAAGAGGAATGGCGACCCGGCGCGTGGTGCCCAGCGCCCGGCGTGCCTGACTCACGGTGAACGGCTGCTCCAGCCGCGCCAGTACGGCCGCGGCCTGCCCGTCCGCACCTGGCAGCAGCACGATTCCCTGACCGATCCGCAAGAGCGCCCCCGCGGCCTCGGCAGCCGCCAACAACTTGGGCGTGAGGCCGAGTTCGTGCAGCCGCTCGGCCTCCGGAGCGCGGAACGGCTCACGGGCGAGGTCCGCGCGTACGGCCTCGACGGCGGCCTCGGCCTGGGGCGAAAGCGTGGGACGGCCGCGACTGCCGTAGACGCGGCCGTCGCTCTGCCGTAGTCGGGGCGACTGTGCCAACAGCGCGTCGACGAGGCCGCGTTCCGGTAGCCCCAGCGCCTGGCGGGCCACCTCCCGCGGCATGCCGGGCTCGAGGGGGTTGAGTTCGGCGTGCTCCTCGACCACCTCACCGAGGCGCTCGCGCAGCGCCGCCCAGTGGGCCGGATCGACCAGCCAATCCCCGGCGACCGGTTCGATCGGCGGGCGTACGCCCATGGCGAGCAGCTCGGAGCGGCGGATCAGACCGCGTCGGCGTAGTTCCTCGGCCCCGTCCGCGTGCCCCGGCGTCGCCCGCAGTTCCCGGTCCCGGGCCGCTGCCGCGCCGCGCCGGGTCAGCCGCGGCGGGCGGACGTCGAGCACGGTGATCCCCGCCGGAACGCGGTGCCGTCCGGGGTCGCGCAGCAGCGCGCCGTCACCGACGCGCAGGGGGAGTGGTGCGGCCAGTCGCAGGCGTGCGGTGTCCTCGCCGAGGGGGCGTACCGTCACCGGCACCGCCGCGGAGCCCGCGTGGAGCGTGAGTTCGCGCGGCAGGTCACGGGCCTGGTCGCCCCGAAGACGTACGTCCACGGTGGCGGCGGTCAGCCACCGGCCCGGGGTGAGCAACGCGTCCCCGCGACGCAGGGTGCCGGCGCCCGGTCCGGTCACGTTGACCGCCACCCGGGCGACCGCATCGGCCTCCTGCCGCGACTCCTTGAGGCATTCCAGCCCGCGAACCCGCAACAACTGGCCGGTACATGAGAGTTGGAGCCGGTCGCCGACGTGCAGCGTGCCCGCGCCGAGGGTGCCGGTGACGACCGTGCCGTGGCCTCGCACCGTGAAAGCGCGGTCCACCCACAGGCGTACGTCCGCGTCACGGTCCGGGGCGGGGAGTGCGCCGGTCAGCCGGACCAGCTCGCTGCGCAGCGCGTCGAGGCCGGCGCCGGTCACCGCGCTGACGGCCACGCTCGGCAGCTTGCCGAGGGAGGACTCGGCGATCCGGTCGAGCGCCCGCATACGCGTCGCGTCCGGGTCGGCGAGGTCGATGCGGGTGACGGCGAGGACTCCGTGCCGTACACCGAGCGCGTCCAGGACGCACAGGTGCTCCTCGGACTGAGGCTGCCAGCCCTGGTCGGCGGCGACGACGAAGAGGACGGCGGGGACCGGGCCGACGCCGGCCAGCATGTTGCCCACGAGGCGTTCGTGTCCCGGCACGTCGACGAAAGCGAGGTCACCCGCCCCGGGCAGCCGCGTCCACACGAAGCCCAGGTCCAGCGTCATGCCCCGGCGTCGTTCCTCCGCCCAGCGATCGGGCTCCATTCCTGTCAGGGCGCGCAGCAGCGCGGACTTGCCGTGGTCGACGTGCCCTGCGGTGGCGATGACGTGCATGGTCAGCTCCCCGTCTCCCGCCGGAGTGCGGCTCGGTGTACCGCCTCCGCCAGTCGCGGGTCGTCGTCCTCCGCTACCGCCCGCAGGTCGAGCAGGCAGCGTCCGTCCTCCACACGGGCCATCACCGCGGGGCTCGCGCCGCGCAGCAGAGCCGCGTACTCCGCGGGCAGGGACAAGGCGGCGCTCGGCAGCGTCACCCCCGGCGCGCCGCCACCGCCCACCACCGAGTCCGTGTCGACCGCGCGGCTGTCGAACCCGTCCGCCCGCAGCTTCTCCGCGAGCCGCTCGGCACGCTGCCGCAGCTCCGCCGGATCGGTGCGCAGTGCGGTCAGGGTCGGAGCGGCGGGGCCGCGTACCGTCGCTTCCAGGGCCGCGAGGGTCAGCTTGTCCACGCGCAGCGCGCGGGCCAGCGGATGCCGGGCCAGCCGCCGCACCAACTCGGCCCCGCCGAGCAGCAGCCCGCACTGCGGTCCGCCGAGCAGCTTGTCGCCGCTGGCGGTGACGAGGGAGGCCCCGGCGCGCAGCCAGCTCGTCGCGTCGGGCTCCCCGGGCAGCGCCGGTTCCGGGCTGAGCAGTCCCGAACCGATGTCCGCCACCACGGGCACGCCGAGCGGGGCCAGTTCGGCCACGGAGGCCTCGCTGGTGAAGCCGGTGACGCGGAAGTTGGAGGGGTGGACCTTCAGGATGAAGCCGGTGTCCGGGCCGATGGCCGCCGCGTAGTCGGCGGGGGTGGTGCGGTTGGTGGTGCCGACCTCCCGCAGCCGGGCGCCGGTGGAGATCAGCAGGTCGGGCAGGCGGAATCCGTCCCCGATCTCCACCATCTCGCCGCGGCTGACGATGATCTCCCGCCCCTGGGCGAGCGCGGTCGCGGCCAGCACGAGCGCCGCCGCACCGTTGTTGACCACATGGGCGGCCTCGGCCGCCGGCACGGCACGCAGCAGGGCGTCGAGCGCGGACCGGCCGCGCCGGGAACGGGCTCCGGTGGTGAGGTCGAGCTCCACGTCCGTGGTCCCAGAGGCGGCCAGCACGGCCTCGCGGGCCGCGTCCGACAGCGCGGCCCGGCCCAGGTTGGTGTGGAGCAGCACACCGGTGGCGTTGATGACCGGACGCAGCGCGGACGCAGTGGCCGGCAGCGAGGCGACGGCACGGTCGGCGATCTCACCGACGGGCACATCGCCCGCGCGTGCCCGCGCCTGCACCCCGGCGATCACGTCCTTGACCAGGTCCCGGCCCAGCCGGTGCGTCGCCGCGGCCAGCCGGGGATCGGCCAGGAGCACGTCGGTACGGGGCAGCCGCCGCCGCTCCTCGCCGGGCGAGACGGCGTCAGCGGCGGGGGCGTGGTCGCGGTCCATCTCGGGCACCCTCGTTCTGGCCTGGCCGACTGAAACCCCCGCCCAGGCTACGGTGGCCGCCGTCACCGGCATCCGCGCCACACCGGAGGCGCCCCGCAGGGTCAGCCGGGCGTGCGCGGGCACGAGATCACTGCCCGGTCTGCCCCTGCCCCTGCTGCTGTTCCCGCTCCCGCTCCTCCTGCTCCCTGCGACGGGCATCGAGGCGTTCACGCTGTGGCTTCACCACGTAGATCGGGTCCTTGGTGGACTCCACGCCGGCCTCGAAGGTTCCGAAGCGCTGGAAGCCGCTGCCCGCGAGGAGCGCCAGGCCGCCGAGCGCGGCGACGACGCGGCTGCGCCGGGCGAAGGTGAGCGCGGTGACCGCGCCGCCGATGGTGAGGTACTCCGAGATCTTGCGCAGCCTGTGCGGCTCACCGTGCGTGTACGTCGAGGTCTCGAACGTCGGCTTGTGGTCGATGCGATGGGCCGCCGCGATCTCGATCGCGGCGCCGAGGACGGCGAGGCGGCGGGCCGGACCCGCCTCCGACACCGGCGAGCAGACCATCGCCAGGCCCGCGCCGCTGGCGGCAGCGGAGCCCGTGAAGACGAACGGCAGTTCCCGGTAGGCCTCGTGCCAGGCGGGCACCGCGGTGTCGGCGAGGAGGACGGCCGTGTAGGAGGCGAGCGCGGGGGCGACCACGGCCGCGGAGATGCCGCTCACCCGGGCCACCCACTTCAGGGTGGTGCCGAGGGAGCCCCGGGTACGCCAGGACTTCGGCAGGAGTTCGACCATTCCGGCCAGGGAGCTGCCCGGGCCGAAGGACATCAGGATCCAGGTGCCCATCGACATCGGGGAGGTCGGCTTGGCCACCCGCATCATGTGGTGGAAGCGCAGGGGTCGGCCGAGGTCGCCGATGAGGAGGTAGCTGCTGGCGAGCAGCGCCCCGAAACTGCCGATGCGACAGGACCGGCACATGCCGGGCCGGTCCGTCAGGTCGGCGCCCACCGAGAGCATGACGGCGGCCGCCGAGAGTCCGCCGGTCAGGAGATAGGCCGGGACCATCCATTCCCAGACCGGCGGCTTGAGCACCGGGCGTCCGTAGTACGACTTGAACTCCGCGCGGGGGACCATCAACTCCTCGCCCCCGCCGCCCTTGTGGCCCTTCTTCCTGTGCTTGCCGCCGCTGCCGTCGGCGGAGAACGTGGCCATGGGGTCGGCGGCTCCCGCGTCGCTCCGCGGCTCGTGGTGCGTTCCGTCGCCCTCGGTCATCGACGGCCTCCCTTGATGAAGACGGCGGCGGATGCGGCCACCATGATCCCGGCGGCCACGGCCGCGTGCTTCCACATGGACACCACGTCCCGGGTGGTGACGATCGGGTCCGGCGGCAGCCCATAGACCTCCGGCTCGTCGAGGAGCAGGAAGAAGGCGCCGTCGCCGCCGACCCCGTCATCGGGGTCGCGGCCGTACAGCCGGGCCTCGGGAACACCCGCTTCGTGGAGTTGCTCAAGGCGGCGGTCCGCGCGCTCGCGCAGTTCATCGAGCACGCCGAACTGGATGGAGTCGGTCGGGCAGGCCTTGGCGCAGGCCGGCTCCAGACCGCCCTTGAGCCGGTCGTAGCACAGCGTGCACTTCCAGGCCCGGCCGTCGTCGGGGCGCCGGTCGATGACGCCGTAGGGACAGGCGGAGACGCAGTAGCCGCAGCCGTTGCAGATGTCGGGCTGGACCACGACGGTGCCGAACTCGGTGCGGAAGAGCGCGCCGGTGGGGCAGACGTCGAGGCAGCCGGCGTGGGTGCAGTGCTTGCACACGTCGGAGGACATCAGCCAGCGGAAGTTCGTGCGAGTCTCCTCGCCGCTTCCGGCGCCGGGCAGGTCGAAGCTGGGGAAGCCCAGGTCCACCGGCTCGGTGCCCAGTTCACCGCCGGCCCGGTGGCCCTGGCGGATCGCCCCGGCGACGACCTCGGCCGTCGTCTCGGTGCCGGACGGCCCGGTGGGCAGGCCCACCAGACCGGCGTCCTGGCTGCCCAGTTGCCGGTCCTGCTCGATGAAGGCGACGTGCCGCCAACTGCTGGCACCGAGTGAGCCGGTGTTGTCGTAGGACATGCCCAGCAGTTCGAAGCCGTCCGACGGAACGCCGTTCCACTCCTTGCAGGCCACCTCGCACGCCTTGCAGCCGATGCAGATGGAGGTGTCGGTGAAGAAGCCCATCCTCGGCGGGTGGTCCTCGGGGTAGCCGGCGTCCCCGGCCGGGTCCTCCAGCGGGCCGAAGAGGCTGTTCTCGTTCTTTTCCTTCTCGGTCATGAGGAGCCCTCCGACCCGTCGTCTACCGTCAACTCGTGGGTGCCCGTGTCCAGGGTGATCCCGGCCCGGCGCCGGTAGTCCGCGACGTACTCCAGGAGTTCGGGACCCTGGGGGCGTCGGCCGGGCTGGATGTCGCAGGTGATGACCTTGCTCTCCTGGATCAGCACGTTGGAGTCGAGCACCACGCCGATCAGGTCATTGACCACGTCGCCCTTGGTGATCCCGAGGTTGCCCCAGTGGTAGGGCATCCAGAGCTGGTGCACCTTACGGCCCTCGAAGTTCAGGGGCGCCAGCCGGTCGGTGACGACCACCTTGGCCTCCACCGCGGTGCGGCTCGTGATCACGTGCGCCCAGCCCATGTGGTGCAGGCCCCGCTCGGCGGCGAGTTCCGGGGACACCTCCACGGTCAGGCCGGGCTGCAGCTCCGAGAGGTAGGGCAGCGTGCGGCTCATCGCGCCGGCCGTGTGGTGCTCGGTGTACCGAGAGGCGGTGAACACGTACGGGAACACCTCGCTGTGTGCCTGGGGCGGCGAGGGGTTGTAGGGGTTGTAGGTCTTCTTGTAGATCGTCCGGGTCGGGTTGGACTGCTGGCCGTAGAGGTGATTGCGGACGATCGACTCTTCCGGCTCGTAGTGGGTGGGCAGGGGCCCGTCCACCATGCCGGTCGGCGTGAACAGCGCGGCTTTCCCGTCGCCCATCATGATGAACGCGTCGTCGCCGGTCAGCGCCTCCGGACCGGCCGAGCCCGGCGGCGGCTCGTAGCGCGGCGGCTTGTGCCGCTGGAAGTCGGGCTTGTCGCCGCCGACCCACTCCTTGAGTTCCTCGTCCCACCAGACGAGGGCTTTGCGCTCGCTCCACGGGCGTCCGTCGGGGTCGGCGGAGGCCCGGTTGTAGAGAATCCTCCGGTTCAGCGGCCACACGAACCCCCACTCGCCGTCCGAGATCGGGTGCTCGAAGCGCGAATTGCGGCGCCGGGCGTAGTTGTACTCGTCCGCGTAGACGCCGCTGTAGATCCAGCAGCCGCACGCGGTGGTCCCGTCGGCCTTGAGGTGCTCGTAGGTGCTCACCGTGCGGCCGGTGCGCAGATCGATGCCGTTGATGTGGCGCAGGACGTCCGCGGCGGACGGCTCGTCGCCCTCCTCCATCTCGTAGTCCCAGGCCATGTCGAGCACGGGACGGTCGCGTTCGTCCTCCGAGTCCTCCAGCTTCGCCCGGAGGATTCGGCCGAGGTGGTAGAAGAACCACAGGTCGGAGCGGCGGTCGCCGATGGGTTCGACGGCCTGGTCACGCCACTGAATCATGCGCTGTGTCTGGGTGAAGGTCCCGGACTTCTCCACGTGCGAGGCGGCGGGGAAGAAGAACACCTCGGTGGGACAGGTCTCGGTGGAGATCTCGCCCGTCTCGATCTCCGGCGCGTCCTTCCAGACGGTCGCGCTCTCGACCATCGCGAGGTCACGGACGACCAGCCATTCCAGCTTGGACATGGCGAGCCGCTGCAGCCTTCCGTGCGCGGAGCCGACCGCGGGGTTCTGCCCCATCAGGAAGTAGCCGTAGACATTGCCTGCGAGCATGTCCATGGCCGTGTGGTAGGTGCCGTGGTCGCCGTTGATGCGTGGCATGTAGCCGTAGCAGAAGTCGTTCTCCGGCGTGGCCGCGTCGCCCCAGTACTCCTTGAGCAAGGAGATCATGTAGGTGTCGGCGTTGTCCCAGTAGCCCCTGCGCATGACGTGGCGTACGTCGTCCAGGAACTTGCCCAGGGTCTCATGGGTGACGTTGGGCATCGGGAGGTAGCCGGGCAGCAGGTTGTACAGGGTCGGGATGTCCGTGGACCCCTGGATGCTGGCGTGGCCGCGCAGGGCGAGGATGCCGCTGCCGGGGCGCCCGAGGTTGCCGAGCAGCAACTGGACGATGGCACCGGCCCGGATGTACTGCGCGCCGACGGTGTGCTGCGTCCAGCCCACGCTGTAGACGAGTGCGGTGGTGCGCTCCCGGCCCGAGTTCTCGGTCCAGGCGCGGCACACGTCGAGGAACTGCTGCTGGGTGATGCCGCAGACCCGCTCGACCATCTCCGGCGTGTACCGGGAATAGTGCCGCTTGAGCACCTGGAGCACACAGCGCGGGTGCTGCATGGTGGGGTCGGTCGCGATCAGTCCGGGCGGTCCCGGCGGCGACTCGTGACCGCCCGCCGCCTGCGCGGGGGTCGCGGAGACGAGCGTGCTGCCCTGCCGTCCGTCACCCCCCTCGGCGACCTCGTACGCCCAGCTGGTGCTGTCGTACGAGCCGGTCTCCGGGTCGTAGCCGCTGAACAGGCCGTCCAGGTCCTCGGTGTCCTGGAAATCCTCGTTCACCAGGAACGTGGCGTTGGTGTACGCCTGCACGTACTCCTTGAAGTGCAGGTCGTTGGAGAGGATGTAGTTGACCACTCCGCCGAGGAAGGCGATGTCGGTGCCCACCCTGATCCGCACGTGCTGGCCGGCATGGGCGCTGGTGCGGGTGAAGCGGGGGTCGATGTGGATGACCTTCGTGCCGCGCACCTTGGCCTCGGTGACCCACTGGAACGCGACGGGATGGGCTTCGGCCATGTTCGAGCCCATGATGATGATGCAGTCAGAGTTGGTGAGGTCCTCCGGGTAGTTGGTAGCGCCGCCACGTCCGAGCGAGGTTCCCAGACCGGGAACGGTGGCGGAGTGTCAAATACGCGCCTGGTTCTCGATCTGCAACGCGCCGAGGGCGGTGAACAACTTCTTGATGAGGTAGTTCTCCTCGTTGTCCAGCGCCGCGCCGCCCAGACCCGCGAAGCCCATGGTGCGGCGGAGTACCCTGCCCTGCTCGTCGGTGTCCTGCCAGCCCCGGCGGCGGGCGTCCAGCACCCGGTCGGCCACCATGTCCATGGCCGTGTCCAGGTCCAGGGGCTGCCACTCGGTGGCGAACGGAGCCCGGTAGAGCACCTTGTCCTCACGCTGCGGCCCGGTGACGAGCTGCTTGCTGCAGGACCCCTTCGGGCACAGGCGGCCGCGGTTGACCGGGCTGTTCGGGTTGCCCTCGATCTGGATGACCTTCTCGTCCTTGACGAAGACGTTCTGCGAACAGCCCACCGCGCAGTACGGGCACACCGAGTGCACCACTCGGTCGGCCTCCTCCGTGCGGGGCTGCAGAGTTCTCGACCTCTTCGACTGGACCGCCAAGCCGCGGCCCAGCCAGTCGGCACCGGTGATCTGCCGGTACACGGGCCAGAGATCCAGCCACCGTTTCACGCCCATCTGCCCGCTCCTTCGCGCAATGGACCCCCAGCCTGTTCGACGCTACCGGCTCGGAGATCAATCGCAAGTCAGCGCGCCGCGGACCAGGACGGGCAGGGCCTGTCCGGGGCGGGTGCGTGCACGGCGTCGACCAGCATCTCAGCGGCCTGGTCGACGTCTGCCGCGGTCGTCCAGCGGCCGAGCGACAGCCGTACGGCGGCCATCGCCCGGGCATCGTCCAGCCCCATCGCGCGCAGCACGGGCGAGGGCGCTCCGGCCCCGTTGTGGCACGCCGAGCCGGCGGAGGCCGCGAGGCGAGGCGTGGCGGCCAGCAGCTCGTGCCCCGTGGTGCCGTCGATGCTGATATTGAGGGTGCCGGGCAGACGGCGGTCGCACCCGTTCAGGTGCACCTGCCCAGGAAGCGCCTGGGCAAGTCCTCGGTGCAATCGGTCACGCAGCGCTCTGATGCGCCGTCCGCCGTCCTCCGCCATTTCCGCGGCGGCGAGTTCGGCGGCGGTGCCCAGCGCCACGGCGAAGGCGACGCTCTCGGTGCCGGCACGAAGGCCGCCCTCCTGGCCGCCGCCGTACAGCAGAGGCTCAAGGCGGACGCCGTCGCGTACATAGAGGGCGGCGACGCCCTTCGGGGCGTACATCTTGTGGCCCGCCAAGGTCAGCAGGTCCGCGCCGAGCGCACGCACGTCCACCGGGATCTTGCCGACCGCCTGGGCCGCGTCGCAGTGGAAGAGAGCGCCGTGGTCGTGAGCGAGGCGGGCCAGATCGGCGACCGGCTGCAGCGTCCCTGTCTCGTTGTTGGCAGCCATGACGGAGACCACGGCCGTCCGGTCGTCCAATGTCGCGCCCAAGTCGGCGGGATCGACCAGGCCCCTTTCGTCGACCGGCAGATACGTCACGTCCACGCCGTGCAGCCGGTGCAGCGCGCGACACGTCTCCAGCACGGCCGGGTGCTCGGTGACCTGCGTGATCACCCGCCGCCTTCGGTCGCCTGCGGCGAGGACGACCCCGCGCAGCGCAAGGTTGTTCGCCTCCGAACCGGAGCAGGTGAAGACGATCTCCTCCGCGTCCGCCCCGACGAGCGCGGCGACCTGCCGACGCGCCCGAGCCATCGCCGCCCGCGGTGCCACGGCGTAGGCGTGTCCACTGGACGGATTGCCGAAGCCGCTCGTCAGGAAGGGCATCATCGCCTCAACCACCCGTGGGTCGACCGGGGTGGTGGCGTTGTGGTCCAGGTACACCGGACCACCGTCCTGGCCCGGGCGCACCGGCACGTTCATAGGGTCCCTGCACTTCATCGGCTGATGGGATTGGGGTGGGGGTCGGGGTGGGGGTGGGGGCCCGCCTACGGCGCGCATGCCTGCCGCACGCGACCCCAGTCCACATTGTGGATGATTTGAGATGTATTGGGCGTTTATTTTGGCTTTTGGAATGCGCGTTTCCACTCCTGCTCCCCGGATGAGAGCGAACTGCTGGAGGGCTGGCCGCTCTCCTCGGCCAGCCCAGCCAGCGGGAGCCGGGCCCTCCGAAGCCGCGCCTGTCAGGGACGTGGGCCGACTCTGCACGGCCACGCGCAGGTCCGCTGTCAACTGGCTCGGCCGGCGACGGGTGTGGCGTCGAGGCCGTTGAGTCCCATGCGATGTCCCAGTCCGACGCCGTGCCGGTAGAGGGCTGTTCCCTCCGCGAGCCGGTCCCTCTCCCACGCCTCCAAGGCGGCGTCCACTGACGGGATCTGCTGCAGGGCGGTGAAGAGGGCGATGGCGTCAGCGGCCGCCTTCTCCGCGCTGGCCGCGGTGTGCGGCCGCACCACGAACGCGGCGTCCCCGGTCAGCAGCATCCGGTCCCGGCGCATCCGGGAGACCCGCCCGTCGAGGATCGCCTGCGCGAACGGCTCGCGGGTGTGCTTGACCAACTCGCGTACGGACTGCGGCAGCAACCTCCGCGCGCGGTCCAGGAGTTCGGTGTGTACCTGCGGTGCAATCAGTCCCGGGGGCAGAGACAGCCCGTGGGCTGTGCCGTAGCGGTCGGTGGTGATGCGGTCGAGCCCGGCCGCGTCGGCCCGCACGTACCACACCCAGTTCATCCGGCGCTTTCCGGGCTCGATCGTGCCGAAGTCGCCCGGGATGAAATAGCACAGGAACTGTGTGCGGTCCCCGTCGTAGAAGCTGAATCGGTCGCGGAAGACCGCGCTCAGTTCCTCGGGGAGTTCGGCCTCGTCGATCACCCCGCGATAGGCGACGTATCCGGCGTACCGCGGAGCGCTGCCGGGTGAGACCAGGCCCCGGTGGCGGGAGGCGGAGCCGTCCGCGATGATCGCCAGGTCGACGGGGTGGACGGCCCCGCCGACATGGACGCCGACGCCGTCGGACCGAGGCGTGAGGGCGTCGACCGGCTGCCCGTGGCGGTACCGAACACTGTCGAACCGATCCCGCAGGGGCTTGTAGATGGCGCCCCAGGAGATCATCTGCTGCCGCATGAGTGTGTGGTGACTGCGCCCGTCCCGGGCGAAGAACTGCCGGTGGGTGACCGGGACGCTGACCTGGTCCGTGTCGACGCCGCAGAACATGTTCAGGAACCACGCGACGCTCGGCTGGAGCACGATTCCCGCGCCGCGGTCGTCGGGGCGGCCCGAGGACCGCTCCCAGACGGTGACGTCCAGGCCGAGTTCGGCGAGGGCGACCGCCTGGAACAGACCGCCCAGGGAACCGCCGACGATCCCCACCGACTTGATGTCCGAAAGGCTGGTCACAGCGAGCACGCCCCGTCCTCGCAGGTGGCTCCGGCGGGGGGCTCGGTGGCGTGCCGTTCGAGGATCTCCACGAGAGCCTCTGTGGGGACTGCGCCGTTGATCGCCTTGTCGCCGACGACGAGCAGCGGCACCCCGCGAAGACCCAGGTATTCGGCAAGCTGCTCGTCCTCTGCTACGGCCGCGTCGAGCGCAGGGGCCGCCAGATGCTCGGCCACGTTGTCGCCGAGCCCCATCTCCTTGCCGATCCGGGCCAGCACGGCCACATCGCCCACGTCCTGGCCCTCGGAGAAGTACGCCACGAGCAGGCGGTCGGCCATCTCCCAACCCTGCTGAGCCTCCCGTTCGGCCAGCGCGACCAGACGGTGCCCGGCCCGGGTGTTCGGCGTCCGAGCGATCGCCTCGTAGTCGAAGACGACACCCTCATCCCGGCCGGCCAGTACTGTGCCGGCGTCGAGCTGCCGCGAGCGCTCCCAGCTGCCGAACTTCCCGCTCCGGTAGGCACGGCGGTCCATTCCTGCTGCCGGCATCGCCGGGTTGAGCTCAAAGGCGTGGTGGCGGATGCGGAACTCCTGACCGGTGCGCTCCTGCACGATGCCGACGGCCTTCTCCAGCCGACGCCCGCCGATGTAGCACCAGGGGCAGATCAGATCGCTGAACACGTCGAGGATGACCATGGAAACTCCAATCGAACCGACTAGTCTGTTCGATGACAACAGCGGCGTGGGCGTCCCCATTCCCGACCCGTATCGGAGGAACTGTTGACCACCCCTGAGGCAACCCGAGCGAAGATCGTCGAGGCCGCGACGGACCTGTTCACCCGCTGCGGCGTGCGCGCCGTGGGCATCAACGAGATCTGGCGCGCTGCCAAGGTGGCCAAATCAACGCTCTACCAGCACTTCCGCTCCAAGGACGAACTGGTTGCGGCCGTCCTGCGCAGGCGTAACGACGAGTGGTGCGCACGTCTGCGCGACCGTGCCGCGGCCGCGCACACCCCGAAGGACCGTCTCCTTGCGATCTTCGACCTTCTCGGTGAGGAGTTCGCCGACCCCTCCTACCGCGGCAGCGATCTGATGAACGTCGCTGCCGAATACCCCGATCCCGACCACCCGGTGCGCGTCGCCATCCGCGATCACAAGCGGGAAATCCTCAGCTACCTGTCCGGACTCGCCACCGCCGGGCAGGAGAGCGACCCCGAGAAGGTCGCCGCTATCGTCCTTGCGCTCGCGGACGGAGCAGTCTGCGCGCGAGTCAGCCTTGGTGATGCCGCCGCCGCAGGCCTCGCCAGGGAGGCGGCATCACGCCTGCTGGCACATGGATGACCTTGCGTGGCGTTGATACCGGAGTGGTCAGGCGTCGACGTACTGGATGTCGAACGGTCTGTTGGTGATGAAGAGGGGGGTGCCCGCTGCTCCTGCCGGCTACCGCTCCGCCCGCCCTGCGGCTGACCACCCTGGTGCTGGCCGCACACCTCTGTGAGGGCCGCAGCGCCCACCGATGAACCGCGGGCGCACCATCGAGAAGCGCTGCCGGCGAGGAGGCGTTGTTTGATCGTGCGCTGTTCGGTGGCTCTGAGTGCCCGTCCGGGAGCCCCTGTCGTGGTGTCGGTGGAGTGTTGGCGCATGAGGAAGGCGATTCGGGCAGATGCGGGCTCTGCCCACGGCAGAATCTCTTGGCGTGATCGGGCCATGCTGATTGAGTTCCGTCATGGAGCGCATGGAGGTTTTGGTTCTCGGCGGTACCGCATGGCTGGGGCGTGAAGTGTCCCGGCAGGCCCTCGACCGCGGCCACCGCGTGACGTGCCTGGCTCGTGGCGACAGCGGGCCCGTGGCGGAAGGTGCGCGCCTGGTGGCCGCGGATCGGCGCACCCCCACCGCGTACGCGTCGCTGCCCGGCAGGGAATGGGACGCTGTGCTTGAGGTGTCCTGGCAACCCGGCTTCGTACGGACGGCAGTTGGGGCCCTGGGCGCGCGGGCACGTCACTGGATCTACGTCTCCTCGGTCAGCGCGTACGCCTCCCACGGCGAGCCCGGCGCGGACGAGTCCGCCGCCCTGCTGCCCGGCACAGACCACGAAGAGGTCGACCGTGATCGGTACGGCGAGGCCAAGTCCGCCTGCGAAACGCTCACCCGGACGGCCCTGGCCGACCGCCTCCTCATCGCACGCGCCGGACTCATCGGCGGCCCCGGCGACCACAGCGACCGCTCCGGCTACTGGGTTGCCCGCGCCGCCAGTGCTCCCCGGGCGCCGCTGCTCGTCCCCGACACCCCGCACATCCCGACGCAGGCCATCGACGTACGCGACCTGGCGACCTGGCTCCTCGACGCTGCGGAACACCGAACCACAGGCACCTACAACGTGGTTGGCCCGACTGTGCCTTTCGCCGATTGGATCGATCTGTCCCGCAGCGTCGGCGGACACACCGGACCGGTCGTCACGGTGGCGTCCCAGCAACTCCTCGCGCACGGAGTGGCCCAGTACATGGGTCCCGGCTCACTGCCCATGTGGATGGTCGAACCGGGATGGGAGGGCTGGGCGGCGCGCGACGGATCTGCCGCCATGACCGCAGGCCTACGCCACCGCTCCCGCACCGACCTCCTTACCGACACACTGCGTTGGGAACGCGAGCAGGGACTGCACCGGTCACGCCGCGCGGGAATCGCCTTGGACAGAGAGCGCGAACTTCTGGCGTCCTTTGGATAAGAACCCGTCCTTGAGCTGTCGGTGACCTCGCGCAATCCTCGACGCGATCTTGTACGTGGACCGCACCGGAGTGCAGTGGCGCTGCCTTCCGCACGACACTTCCCGCCCTGGGAGACCTCGTGGTCGGCTACCAGGAGTTGGGCGAAGTCGAGGGCGCGAGCACCAGTTGCTCAGTTCGCGACGCACAGGGGCGGCACGGTGGGGACCTCGCCGGCTCGCTCGATGTCCTCGGCCGTGACCCGGAACTCCAGCGGGTAAAGGTCGCGGGTAGTGCGGTTGGCGGGCTCACTGGTGCGCCACATGTACAGGCAGCGCGCGCACTGCAGCACGTCCCAGACGCCGGGGACGGGTGAGGTGGTGATGGTTTCGACGGCGTCGTGGGCGCAGCGGGGGCAGATCATGGTCGGGTCCTGTCGCTTGTCGGTCTTCGCTGTGGCGGGCGGAAGTCGGGGTCAGCGGTGGGCGAGGAGGGTCCGCAGCCGGGTGGCCCATTCCCTGGCCTCGGGCACGTCCTTGACGGGGGTCTTCACCTGCTGGCCCTCGGGATCGAGTACGTGAGCGTAACCATGTATGAGTGAGTGTCGTTGTCAGCGCGTGAATCTGACGGAATGGGCGAGGACGCAGGGCGTGCATCCCCAGACCGCGTATCGCTGGTTCCGTGAGGGGACGTTGCCGGTACCGGCGCAGCGGGTCGGCCCGCGCACAATCCTGGTGAACATCGAGACCAGCACCGCTCCGGGAGCGGTTGGCGGCCTGGGCCTGTATGCTCGCGTCTCCTCGCACGACCAGAAGGGCGATCTGGAACGGCAGTTGGCCCGGTTGTCTGCGTGGGCTGCCAAGGTGGGAGGCACAGTGGTCCGGGTCGAGGCCGAGATCGCGTCCGGCATGAACGGGGCCCGTTCGAAGGTGCGTCGGGTGCTGGCCGACCCGAGGGTGACGGCGGTGGTGGTCGAGCACAAGGGCAGGCTTGGGCGGATGAACGTCGAACTCGTCGAAGCCGCGTTGTTCGCCTCGGGCCGCCGCCTCGTCGTGCTCGACGACGGTGAGGTCGAGGACGACCTGGTGCGGGACATGGTGGAGGTTCTGACGTCGTTCTGCGCCCGCCTGTACGGCCGCCGGTCGGCGAAGAACCGGGCCCGCAAGGCGCTTCAGGCCGCCGAGCATGGCTGACTCCCCACTGCGTCCGATCGCGGCGCCGTTCGTCGCGCTCGGGCCGTCCGGTGTGGCCATCCGTACTCGCATCAAGCAGCTCACGCCCAAAGACGAGGAGGTACTCACGCTGGTGGGCGCGCACCTCGGTTCGCTCGCGTCGAAGGATCTCCAAGCGCGCTGCCGTGACAGGCTGGATCATGACAGTGATGCGTGGGCGGCGCGGAAGCGGGCGCTGACGCCTCAGTCATCGGCCAGGTGGGCAGGTGCGATCACGAAGGCGTCGCATGATCAGTGGGCATTGGCCCGCAGGTGTCAGCTCGCGTACATCAGGTCTCTCGAAGCCGGTGTCAGTACAGTCCAGTACCGACTGTCGCTACCGGTCGGGGAGAAGGGATCCAAGCGGACGCCGGGCGGATACCGCAGCAATCAGGAGTGGCATGCGAAGACGCGCCGCCTCCACGTCCTTGAGGATCGTCTGGAGCGGGCGCGGGCCGACCGTGAGGCCGGTGTCGTGCACGTGGTCCGCGGTGGGAAGCCACTGGCCCGCAACCGGCACAACCTCGCCGACGCAGGGCTGACCGAGACCGAGTGGCGCAGGCGCTGGGAAGCAGAGCGCGCGTTCCTTCAGGCGGACGGCGAGTCGGGCAAGCGGCACGGCAACGAGACCATCCGCGTCACACCCGAGGGCCAGATCAGCATCAAACTGCCCGCCCCGATCGCCGAGATGGCGAACGCCAAGCACGGCCGGTACGTCCTCACTGCGCAGGTGCGGTTCCCCCATCGGTCAGGCGAGTGGGCCGACCGCGTGGAGGCGGACCGGGCCGTCGCGTACCGCGTCCACTACGACGTGCCGCGTGGGCGCTGGTACCTGACCGCCTCATGGCAGATCCCGCCCGCCAAGACCATTCCACTCGGCGCCGCGCTCGTCGAGGGCGTGGCCGGTGTGGACACAAACGCCGACCACCTGGCCGTCTGGCGCCTCGATGTCCACGGCAACCCGGTCGGCGAGCCGAAAACATTCGGCTATGACCTGTCCGGGACCGCACAGCACAGGGACGCACAGGTACGGCACGCCCTGATCCGGCTACTGCACTGGGCCGCCCGGCACCGCCTCGCGGTCGCGGTCGAAGACCTCGACTTCGCCGCCGAGAAAGCCCGCGAGAAACACGGCAGGCGAAAGCGCTTCCGCAACCTGATCTCCGGCATGCCCGTGGCCAGGCTGCGGGCCCGACTGGTGTCCATGGCCGCCGAACTCGGCGTCACCGTCGTCGTCGTCGACCCCGCCTACACCTCCAAGTGGGGCGCCCAGCACTGGCGCAACCCCCTCACCAGCAAGACCAGGCAGACCACTCGCCACCACGCGGCAGCGGTGGCGATCGGAAGGCGCGCCCTGGGACACCCGATCCGGCGACGGACGACACCGCCCCCGCACGACCAGAGCGATCGTGCGGGGCATCGGACCGTCCAGGCCGCACCGGTGGCCCCAGGGCGTGAGGGAACCCGCCCCCGTATCCCCGGACCACGGACACGATCCGTGCGCGCTGGACACGGAGCGAAAGCGGATGACCAGTGTGCCCAGCACCGTTCGGGGCACGCGGCTGAGCATAGGTCCTGGCAACAGGACTCACTCCCGCTCAGTCTTTAGGAACGGTCGCAAAGTTGCCTCGGACGTCCGGTGCGACCGGGGTGGTGGCGTCGATGATCATCTTGCTGATCATCCCGGACTCGCTGGCCGGGGCCAGCGGCACGACCGACAGATGGGGAATGATGACCACGTCCTCGCGGGGGTCGACCTTGGCGGACTGAGCCCACATCACCTGCGGCAGGTTGAAGGGGTCCACGTCCTCGTCGACGAGGATCACCTGGCTGACGAAGCCGAGTCCGTGCGGGGTGGTCATCGCGCGCATGCCGACCGCCTTGGCGAAGCCGCCGTAACGCTTCTTTAGCGAGATGATGACCAACAGGCCATGGGTGTACATGGCGTTGACCGCCTGGACCTCGGGGAACTCCGCGCGCAGCTGGTTGAGCAGCGGGACGCAGGTGTTGGGGCCGAGGAGGTAGTCGATCTCCGTCCACGGCTTGCCGAGGTAGAGCGATTCGAAGATCGGGTCGGTGCGGTACGAGATGCGGTCGATGCGGACGACCGGCATGCGACGGCCGCCCGAGTAGTGGCCGGTGAACTCCCCGAAGGGGCCCTCGTACTGGCGCACGCGCGACTCGATGACGCCCTCGATGACGACCTCGGATCCCCAGGGCACGTCGAGACCGGTGACCGGTGCGGTGGCGATCGGCGCGGGGGCGCCGCGCAGGGCGCCGGCCAGCTCGTACTCGGACTGGTCGTAGGCCATCGGCGTGCCGGCCACGATGCTGATGACCGGGTCGTTGCCGAGGGTGATCGCGATGGGCAGATCCTCGCCGCGCTCCTCCGCCGCGCGCAGGTGCAGGGCGAGGTCGTGGACCGGGACGGGCTGGATGGCGAGGCGGCTCCGTCCGACGACCTCCATGCGGTAGACGCCGACGTTCTGCTTGTCGAAGTTGTCCGGGTCCTCCGGGTCGCGGGAGATCACCGCGGCCTTGTCCAGGTAGAAGCCGCCGTCTCCCTCGTTGAGGCGGAAGAGCGGAAGCACCTTGAAGAGGTCGACGTCGTCCCCCTCCAGGGTGTTCTCCCGCCAGGGCGCGTCCTCGCGGCGTTCCGGGGCGATCGGGAAGGCGTCCCAGCGGCGGGCGAACTCCTCGACCTGGTCCTTGACCGGGGTCTCCTTGGGCAGCCCCATCGCGAGGGCGTGGTCGCGCCAGGAGCCGTGCACGTTCAGGGCGATGCGAGCGTCGGTGAAGCCCTTGACGTTGTCGAAGTACAGGGCGGGCGCGTCGTCACCGAGCCGGCAGGCGGCGTTGGCCGCGGCGGCCAGGTCGGGCTCGGGCAGCACTTCGTCGGTGACGCGCAGCAGTTGTCCCTCCTTCTCCAGGACGGCGAGGAAGGACCGCAGGTCGTCGTAAGGCATGTGGATCTCCAAGACGGGGGGCGTGGTTTCAGGCGGCCCGGTGCATGCGGCGGGCGGTGCGCATGCCGTCCCAGCGCTTGGCCGCCGGCGCGGGCAGCTCGAACTGGTCGAGGATGCGGGCGGTGATGTGGTCGACCATGTCGTCCAGCGAGGCCGGGTGGTTGTAGAACGCCGGCATCGGCGGGACGATCTGCACGCCCTTGCGGGCCAGGTCGAGCATGTTCTCCAGGTGGATCTCACTCAGCGGCGTCTCGCGGGGGGCGCGCAGCTGGGCTTCACGGATGCGAGCGACTTCACCAAGTTCTTCCGGCGCCGGGACGGACGCACACCGGTCCAGTTCCGCACCCAGGCCCGCGGCACCGCGCTGCACTGACCCATCGGCCCCTGAGCGAACAAGGAACCAGGGACACGACGAATGCCCCGGCCGGAACCCTGCCGGATGGGGGTGAACGAGACCAAGACGGGGACCAGTTGGCTCGTCAGGAACGGTCTATCGAGGTGCTTTCCGTTGTTCTGATCCACGCCGCTGACGGCGGGCTTACGCGGGGTGCTGCGCCGGCTGTTGCGGTAGTTGTCGCTCGGTCCCTTACTGCGTTCTGGAATTCCCGCTCCCTCAACTCCAGCCAGGGCATGGGCGAAAGCGGGGGCAGGATGGGCGGCGCGGGCACTGCCGGGGATCGAGGCTCGCCGGTGTTGCGTGTCAGTGCCGGCCCTTGCGGTGCTCCCTCACAGTCAGGCGTATGGAGAACGCCCCGAGCCGGACCGCGACGACTTCTTGCTGCCCACCGGGCCCGGTCGCGTCCCAGGGCTTCGTCATGCCCGGCGATATCCCAGCAGGTCAGGGCGTGGGACGGTCCACAAGTGCCTCAATCAGCAGCGATTGCTGTTGGAGAGCGGGATTGTCCGGCAATGTCGGTGATGCAAACCGGGCGGCGCGGTCCACCCCGCGCCGCCCTCACCACGACAACTCATACAGGGGGCTCCCCATGTTCACCCGCTCACGCTGGGACTCGTGTCCGCCGGCGCGCTGCTTCTCACGAGCGGCACCACGCTGATCAGCGGAGGCATTGCAGCAACCCCGGCAGGGGCTGCCACACAGTCCGCAAGCTCTACTACGGCCTCACAGGCCCAGGTGACTCCGAAGAGTTCGATTCCCCGTACGACACTTTGGATTCACGGCAAGGCCGCCCACGTCTGGAAGACCTGGTACCACTACAGCAAGGGTGGCTACAAGGGCCACTTCGGGGCCAAGTCCGTCAACGCCAACGCCTTCGTGATTGCGGAAATTTATTGGAACTCGGGTCGCCACCAAATCCTGAACGTCAAGCCCAACTCCACACACGTGTACTACGGGGCGAAGAAAATCTATCTCAGGGTCTGCGACATGCACGGTCAGACCATGTACTGCAGCGCCAAGTGGTGACTGGCAGACACATCGCTCACCTGTGCGCGGCCTGGCGTACGACCTACGGGGAGTACCCGCCCGGCCCGGGGGCCCGGCCTTGATCTGCGGATCAGGGCCGGGCCCCCGCGCTCGACGTCAACCCGGCCGACGCCCGTGCCCTATCCACGTTCCTGACCAGACCCGAACCGCTGCCTACGCCCGCGCAATCGCCGGCACCGTGACCCCCGGCGACGCCGTCGCCGACCGCGACCTGGGCACTCATCACGCTGATGCCCCGGAGACTCACCCCCCAAAGCCCCCAGAGCAAGTGGACGAAGAAGGCCTGACTGCCAGCTCTGGCAGGTTCGAACGCAGCCGATACGATCTGCCTTTTGACGTGCACGGCTGACAGCGCCTGCACATGACGAAGTGGTGGACACCATGGGCGACATGTGGACCGGTGAGAAGGTACGTCTGAGAGGTGTCGAGCCGGAAGATTGGGAGGGCTTTCGCGATCTGGCCAAGCACACTGTCGATGCCCGCAAGGCTGACCTGGTCGAGCCTCCCCGCTCCGAGGAAAGTTTTCGTGCCTGGACTGCTGAGCGTGCTGGGCGTCCACCAGGAGGAGAAGCATTCCGGCTGGTCATCGAGACACTGGCCGATCGTGCGTTTGCAGGCTCCGTGACAGTCGGAGAAACCGACAGCCGTGCAGGACGATTCCGGACCGGCATCGTGATCACCCGTGAACACCGCCGCAAGGGCTACGCGGCTGAAGCCACCGAGCTGATCCTCACCTACATGTTCGCCGAGCAGCGCTGCAACAAATGTGAAGTAGAAGTCTACGCATTCAACGATGCCTCCCTTGCTCTCTACCGCGGTCTGGGTTTCGTCGAGGAGGGACGGCTTCGCCAGCATGAATTCTTCGCCGGCACCTACCACGACGTGGTGCTACTAGGCATCACCGCCGCCGACTACTGGGCCACGCACCAACTCCCATCAGTGCGCTGACCTGCCACAATCCTCACCGCAACTGCCTCACAGGTTTCCTTCGTCCTGCCAGAAAGACCACGGCGACGACTGGGATCTCAGACAGGCACTCACGAGTTCCGACGGCGCCTTGTGCCGGTGCTGCATCCCGCGCACCGTGCGCTGTGCCTCCGGGCAGGGGTGTCCGTAGGGTTTCTTCATGACGGATGAGAACCAGCGGGCCGTGCAAGAGGCCATTCAGGGGGAACTGCGGCTCCTCGATCCCGAGGTGCGCGCCTGCCCGGATCGCGTCCTGACGCTCCTGGACCCGGAGTTCACCGAGATCGGGGCATCCGGACGCCGGTGGAATGCGGAGTCGATCCTCACCGTGACCAGCAGCGGCAGCATCTCCCGGCAGTGCCCGGTCAAGGTCAGCGAGATGTCAGGAACCGTCCTTGCACCAGGCATCGTCCACCTGACCTATCTCGCCGACAACCAAGGCCGCCGAGCATGGCGCAGCTCCCTGTGGCGTCTCACCGACAGAGGTTGGCGGATGTACTTCCACCAGGGCACTCTCACCCACTGACCACATCAGCGACCGCCGCCCACTCCCGACATCGGGGCGGAGGTGGGTGTCCAGGGAACACCCGGTTCAGGCCTGACGTGTTCGGTCGGCTGTCGGCTGTGCCGGCCTGGCGCCAGGAGGTCGTGAGCGGTGGCGCGGTCGTCGGCCGTGCGGTCCGGCGCCTGTTCGCGCACGGCGTTGTCCGCCCGCTTGCACGGTCGACGTGGTCCGGCAGTCTCTGTCCCATGTATGTGCGGGGCAGAGACTGCCGGTTTGAGGTGGACGTATGGGCCGGGGCCGGTATCGGTGTCGTGTGCGGGGCGGTCGATGCTTCAGGGAGTGTTCAGTGCAGGGCGCGAGCGCGGGTTTCGGGGATGGTGGCGGCCACAGCTGAGGAAATGAGCAGGAGGACGGCGATGTAGCCGGTGAAGTAGGTGCTGCCCAGTTCGGCGCCGATCCAGGTCTGCAGGTAGGGCGCGGTGCCGCCGAAAACGGCGACGCACAGGGCGTAGGGCACGGCGACGCCGACGGTCCGGATGCGAGTGGGGAAGAGTTCGGCGTACACCGCGGGTGCGATCGCCGCGCCGGCCGCGATGAAGACCATCGCCACGGCCATGGCAACGCCGAGTTGCCAAGCCTGGTCGCCTATAAGGGCGTTGAGCGGGAAGATCACCGCCGCCATGCCGAGGCCGCCGGTGAGCATCACGGGCTTGCGGCCGATACGGTCCGACAGCGCGCCCCACAGCGGGAGGGCCACGAGGAAGACGACGTTGGCGGCCAGACCTGCCCACAGGGCGGCTGCCGGGTCGAGGTGGCGGGTGCTGATGGCGTACTGCGGGGCGGAGACGGCCCAGGCGTAGTAGACGACGGTGAGGCCGACCGTCATGCCGATGACCTGGCAGGCCTGCTTGCGGTGGGCGACGAGGGCCGGCCACATCCGCGGTCGCACCGTCTGCTCGGCCTGCTCGGTCTGCTCCTGCTGGTGCTGCCGGCCTGAGGCCTTCTCGAAGACCTCCGTCTCGTTCATCCGCCGCCGCATGACGAGGGCGTAGAGGCCGAAGAGGCCGCCGAGGAGGAACGGGACGCGCCAGCCCCAGGCGGTCATCTGCTCCGGAGTCAGCAGCGAGGTCATGGTGGCGCCGAGTGCGGTGCCGGCCATGATGCCGAGCGTGCCGGAGACGTAGATGAGGCTGGCCCACAGTCCGCGCCGCTCGGCGGGGGCGGTCTCGGCGACGTAGGTCTGGGCCGAGGGGAGCTCACCGCCGTGGGCGAGGCCCTGGGTGAGCCGCGCGATCAGCAGGATGAACGAGGCTGCGGCGCCGACCTGGCCGTAGGTGGGTGAGATGCCGATCAGGATGCTGCCCGCCGCCGCGGCGCCGACCGAGAGGGTCATGGCGAAGCGGCGGCCAGTGCGGTCCGCGATCCAGCCGAAGAGGAAGCCGCCCAGGGGGCGCGCGGCGAAACCGACCGCGAAGATCGCGAGGGTGGACAGGATCGCTGACAGGCCGTCGGTGTGGCGGAAGAACTGCGCGGCGAGGAACGGCGCGAAGATCGCGTAGATGTTCCAGTCGAACCATTCGAGTGCGTTGCCGACGCCGGTGCCGACAAGGGTCTTGAGCCGGCTCTGTGGGGGTGCCGTCTGCTGCCGGGTGAGGGGGTGAGCGGTGTCAGCCATGTGCGCGTCCCGTCTGTGTCGTGCCGGTGGCCGGGAGGGCAGGGCGGGGTGTGCCGTGGGCGAGGCGGCGCAGGGCCAGTTCGGCGTAGAGAGCGGCGCCGTCGGGGAGTACGGCGTCGTCGTAGCGGGCGTGCGGTGAGTGGTTGAAGGGGGCGCGCTCGGGGTCGATGCCGGTAGGGACCGCCCCGAGGCCGATGAAGCCGCCCGGTACGGCGCCGAGCACGCGGGAGAAGTCCTCCGAGCCGGCGAGGGGGTGGTCCAGGGTGTGGTAGCGGTCGGCGCCGAAGATTTCGCCGACGGTGTGGGCCACGTGCGCCGTCTCGTCGGCATCGGTGACGGTGAGCGGGTATTCCGCCCGGTAGTCGACGTCGACGTCCACGCCGTGCGCGGCGGCGATCCCGCGCAGCAGCCGCGGGGCGGTCTCCATCATGCGTTCGCGGGCGGCGGCGGAGAACGTGCGGACGGTGGCTTCGAAGGTGGCGGTTTCCGGGATGACGTTGCGTCGGGTTCCGGCGTGCAGGGAGCCGACGGTCACCACGACGGGGTCGAAGATGTCGAAGGTGCGGGTCACCATCGTCTGCAGCTCGGAGACCATCGCGGCGACCGCGGTGACCGGGTCCTTGGCCCGGTAGGGGGTGGAGCCGTGGCCGCCTGCCCCGCGGACCGTGACGTACAGGCCGTCCGAGGCGGACATGATGGTGTTCGGCCGGGAGACGAACTGGCCTTGCGGGACGGCTCCGGAGAGGACGTGCAGGGCGTACGCGGCATCGACCGGTCGGCCCGCGGCCTCCAGCACGCCCTCGTCGAGCATGACGCCGGCGCCGTCCCAGCCTTCCTCGCCGGGCTGGAACATCAGCACCACATCGCCCTGGAGCCGGTCGCGGTGCTGGGCGAGCAGACGGGCCGCGCCGACCAGCATGGAGGTGTGCAGGTCATGCCCGCACGCGTGCATGACGCCCTCGGCCTTCGACGTGAAGGGCAGGTCGCCCGCTTCTTGTACGGGCAGCGCGTCCATGTCCCCGCGAAGCAGGACGACGGGGCTGTCCGCGGCACCGCGGCCGTCCGGGGCGGTCGCGGTGCCGCGGAGCACGGCGGTGACCGAGGTGGTGTTCGTGCCGGTACTGATCTCCAGCGGCAGCCCCTCGAGGGCGGCCAGCACCTTCTGCTGTGTACGGGGCAGGTCCAGGCCGATCTCCGGCTCGGCATGCAACGCATGGCGCAGGACGGCGAGTTCACCGCCCATGGCCTGTGCGTCTTGAAGCACGTTCATCTCAGTCGTCCTCCGGGTGTGGTCCAGGTCATGCTGCATTCGAGTGGTCGACAGTGTGAGATGTGAGGGCACTTGGGGTGTCGCATCGCTTGATTCGCGCAGAAATGCCTTCCGGAGCAGGGGAATTGTGATCGCTGTACTCGAAGAGGAGGACCTGGCGCTCATCAACGCCCTGCAGGTCGCCCCGCGGATCAGCTGGGCGGAAGCAGCGCGTGTGCTCGGTTCGACGGCGGGCACGCTGGCCGCGCGGTGGCAGCGGCTGCGGGAAGAAGGTCTGGCGTGGGTCACCGCGCACCCGGCGCGTGACGTGGTCGTCGCCTTCGTCGAGGTGGACTGTGCTCCCGGCGCGCGCCCGGCCGTCGTCCGCACGCTGTGCCAGGACCCGCGGGCCGTCACGGTCGAGGAGTCCGCCCGCGGCCGCGATCTGCTCCTGACCGTCATGGCCCCGGATCTGAGCGCGCTGACCGCCTTCGTGCTCGATGACCTGCCCCAGGTACAAGGCGTGCAGCGCTACCGCACCCACCTGGCCAAGGAGGTGCACCGGCAAGGCGGTGACTGGCGGCTCGACTCCCTCGACCGGCAGCAGCTCGCCGCCCTGGAGTCGGCCGGCCGACGCTCGCGGACCGCGACCGCGGTGACACCGCCGGCCGACGCGTGGCCGCTGATCGAGGCTCTCGCGACGGACGGCCGGCGTACCGCCGCGGACCTGGCGAGGATCACCGGTCGCAACCCGGCCACGGTCCGCCGGCAACTGGCCCGGCTGCTTGCCTCGCAGGTACTGACCTTTCGTTGCGAGGTGGCGCAGGTGCAGTCACGCTGGCCCATCTCGTGCACCTGGCTGGCTCGCGTCCCCGCGCCCGAACACGAGCGCACCGTCACGGCCCTGGCCACCCTGCCCGAGCTACGGCTGTGCGCCTCGACCACCGGTGACACCAACACCATGTTCACCGTCTGGACGCGCTCACTCACCGAACTCCTCCACATCGAACGCCTGCTCGGGAACAGACTGCCCTGGCTCAACCTCGTCGAGAGCGCGGTGACGCTGCGTACGGCCAAGCGGCTGGGCTGGCTGCTCGACACGGACGGCCGCAGCACGGGCGAGGTCGTCGCCCCCACCGCGCTCCATCCCTGAGCCGGGATCCCTTCACACTCACCTGGATCGTGAAGCGCCGGGCCCGGGTTTGGGCCGGAGCCCCGATGCGCGCCCGGGCGGGTGCGGGCAAGGGCGCGGCGGCGTGAGCATCCCGCAGCGGCGTTGCGTCCGTCAGCGGCAGGGTGCCTCCACGTCCAGGCCCTTCAGGTAACGGTCCCGTTCCCGGGCAGGCAGGGGCTGGCTCACCAGGCCGCACAGCAGGTCGTGCCACGCCTCCACGCCGACCGTGCGGCGGACGACCTTGTGGTCGGGGCCGAGGGTGAGGATGTCGTTGGCGGGGCCGGGGACGACCTGCACGCCCTTGTCGGGCTGCACGGAGTCGGCCGGGGGGTCCGTGGTCCAGACGTCGAGCTGATCGCCGCTTTTCGCGTCCAGGACGCGTACACCCTGGGTGCTCTCGGTTGTGAAGCCCTGGAACGGCAGACTGCCGTCCCCGCTGAATGCCACGTCACGAGTGTCGTGCGGCAGGGCCTCGGTGGCGCGCACGTGCCGGCCGGAGTCGAGCCGTACGAGGTACTCGTTGCTCTCCCAGTCGGCGAAGGCCGCCTGTTTCCCCTCGTGGTCGACGCCCCCAGCCCGTCCTGACCTCGGGACGGCCTGCCGGACGCTGGACACTTCTGCCCTCAGGTCCCCGCTGCGGCCAACTCGCTCTGCCCGACACGCTGATGGCCATCTACGTCCTCAGCCACCTGCCCAATGCCGAGCAACTGCCCTGGCGCGCCCAGCGCTGCCCGATGCACGCAGCCGCCGAAGCCGCACCCGATCTCGCCCTGGCCGGTTGGCAGGTCTTCGCCCCCCTGCTGTACGCCGCCCTGGCTTCGTAACTGACGTGTGACACCGTTTATCACCGAGTCCGGGCAGCACTTGATGATCACAGGGCCGGAAAATGTCGATGAGAACTGACACCGGTCAGGTGCTTACGTCCTCGGTGGGGAACCGGGAGAAGGCGCCCTACCGGCGGACCGCCGAGATCAGTCCGCCGGGCCGCTCCTCGCGCTGCGGCGGGGTGCTGATCGGGCGGCCGTAGGCGGCAGCGCGCTCGCGCAGGGTGTGGCTGCCGGCCTCCCAGCCGTGCCCGGCCAGCCAGCCCACCGGGTCGTCGGGCATCTCCGAGACCCACATGGACGCCGCCGATCCTGGCACGGCGTCCGCGCCGAAGCGCTCGATCACGCCGCGCGAGCCCAACGTCAGCCCTATCCGACTGCCTGCCGCCGACTGCGCGCTGATCCGGGCCAGCAGCAGTTCCACCGTGTCCTCGGGCAGATAGATCAGCAGTCCCTCGGCGATCCACGCGGTCGGCACCGCCGGGTCGTGCCCTGCGGCGGCCAGCGCGCCTGGCCAGTCCTCACGCAGATCCACCGCGACGGTGATCCGCTCGCAGCGTGCGACGGCCCGCTCCTGGCGCAGCACCGAAGCCTTGAAGTCCAGTGGTGCGGCGGTGTCGACCTCGAAGAGCCGGGTGCCCTCGGGCCAGTCCATCCGGAAGGCCCGGCTGTCCATGCCGGCGCCGAGCAGCACGACCTGCCGGACACCGGACGCGACGGCCTGCTGCAACAGGTCGTCGAGGAACTTCGTCCTGATGACGATGGAGAACGACACGGCCAGCCGGCGGCGGCGCGCGGCCTCGTCATCGGGCAGCGGCGGCGTGGAGGGCCACAGGCCGCCAGCGGTGGCGAAGGCCTGTGCCAGTGGGTCGCGGAACAGCGCGTTCTCCCGCTCGGTCTCCAGCGCCCGCACCCTGGCCACGCCCACCGCCGTGGCCCACACTCCCGACGGCTGCACCCGCTCCTGCTCATCAGTCACCGCGCCAGCTTATAAACCCTGAACTTTTCCCGGAACTGCCCCCGCACCGAACCCTGGCCGAGCATGCCGAAGGCCGCCTCAGCGTCTGGCGAACACCCTGGTGAGCGGGTTGGTTCGAGGAGCCTTTTCGACTCATCGATAGCCTGCGTCACCATGATGCGCGCTTGGATCCTGCCGATGCTGCTTGTGCTCTGCGGCTCAGCTGTCGCGACTGGGCTGATCTTCAAGGGGAGCCCCGGAACAGCCGCAGCACTCCTGCTGGCGTTCCTGGCGCTCGCGGGCGTGAACTCGCCTCTGATCTTCCCGAGGTCGATCGGTGGGCGGGAGGCACAACGCCGCAGCGCGGTCGACGGCCGGCCGGTCGTCTTCTGGCGGCCGGGCTGCAAGTACTGCATACGACTGCGCATCCGGCTGGGCCGCAGCGCCCGCCAGTTGCATTGGGTCAACATCTGGAGTGACCCGGCAGGAGCCTCAGCGGTGAGGGCAGCCAACGACGGCAACGAGACCGTGCCGACCATCGTCGTGGCGGGCCAGCCACACACCAACCCCGATCCCGGATGGGTGCGCGAACAGCTCTCCCCTTCCGCGTGATCAGAAACCGCGCCCTACGGAGAACCGCCCGCAGACCCAAGCGGACAGAGGTTAAAAGACAAGGTGAGAGCTCCCGGCCAGGGTAGGCGTCTCCTTTCCCGTCACCACCACACGTCGCGGCACCGCCAGATCGACGTGTGTCGCCCCGTGGCCTTGCGGTGAACCAGCACGCCGAAGATGTAGAGCGGCTTGAGGAGCCACCAACCCGCCCACACCTCGAAGACGGCTGCTGCGCGACCATGTTCTTCGGGTCTTTGTGCGTACTGTTGGTGACCTTCACCGCCAGGTTGTACGAGTACGGGTCGTTCGTGAACAGATCGTCGCGGCCGCCCTGCGTGAGCTTCACGCACCACGCCAGCCTCGGGAAGGACCCCGGCAAAAACGCTCCCTCGGGTCATGAAGTCACGGCGCGGCTGCCCTGGCACACGTCCACACGCGTCACTCCAGCCGGCGGACCCGCCACGGTGACCGTGCAGTTGGGCGCCACGGGCGGTCACGCCTCCTGCCGTCGTCGACCTGCGGGGGAGAGAGATCCAGACGGCCACGGCCTCAGGGCCGTATGGCCGTGCGACCGCACGGCGGATATCCCGCCCAAGCAAGGCTGAGTCCTTCGTGCCGGGCGGCCTTGCGTGTACGGGGTGTGACACACGGGCCGCCTGGTGCGCTGGAGTCGAATACAAGGCACGACATCCGGATGCAAGCCGGATACACCAGATACAGGGGCGGGAATCCTTGACGAACAGCAAGCAAACGGGATTTGGCAGACGTCGGCTGCCGCGGCAGAGACTCCGCAAGGTCGCCCTGCCCTCCATCGCCTCGGCAGTGATCGCCTCCGGAGCGCTGGCCGCCCTGGCGATCGGCAGCACTTCTTCCCCCGGGGGCTCCGGCCGTCCTGCCGCGCTCAACACCCTTGCCATGCAGGGCTCGTCGGCCACGGCTCGCGAACGGCAGCAGACCTCTACCGAGGATTTCTCGATGGTGGGTGTGAGCTGGCCCTCGGCCAGGACGCGGCTCAGCGGCTCGGTGGAGGTCCGTACGCGAGCCGTCGGCAGCGGAACGTGGAGCGGCTGGCGCCCGCTCGAAGTCGCCGACACGGCACCCGACTTGGGCCGTGACGGATCGGGCAAGGGGCTGCGTGGCAGTACCGAGCCGCTGTGGGTGGGTCCGTCCGACGGCGTCGAGGCCCGTGTGCGGGGGAAGCGGTCGCTGCCCGCGTCGATGCGGCTGGATCTCGTGGATCCGGGCACGGGGCCGCGTACGAGCAGTGAGCCCGCTGCCTTCGCCGCCGAGACCACGAGCCCCTCGCCGTCGCCGACCTCGGTCACCGGCCCGCGTTGCCTGGACGGGCTGTCGACCCCGCCCGCGACTCCGGCCACCGGCCCCGTCCCCAAACCGGCGATCATCTCCCGTGCCGCCTGGGGCGCGGACGAGTCGATCGTGCAGTGCCCGACCGTCTACAGCCCGACCATCAGGGCCGTGGTCGTCCATCACGAGGCGGGCAACAACAGTTACAGCTGCGCGCAGTCCGCGGCCATCGTCCGTTCCATCCAGGTCTTCCATGTGAAGACCCAGGGCTGGGGCGACATCGGCTACAACTTCGTCGTCGACAAGTGCGGGCAGATCTTCGAGGGCAGCAAGGGCGGCGTCGACAACCCGGTCAAGGCCCGTCACACCCTCGGCTTCAACCCCGAGACCGTCGGCATCTCGCTGCTCGGCAACATGGAGACCGCGAAGCCGACTCCGGCCGCGCTCGCCGCGATCGCTCGTATCGCCGGTTGGAAACTCGGTCTGTACGGCGCTGACCCGCTGTCGAAGACGACGCTGACCGCCGAGTTCGACAACGGCCGCTACACCGCGGGCCAGCAGGCCGAGACCGACCGCATCACCAGCCACCAGGACCTGATGCCGACGGCCTGCCCCGGAGCCAACCTGCACGACCGGCTGGCCGACCTGCGCAAGCTGGCCACTTCCCCGACCGCCTCCGCCGCCCGCCCCACAGCCGACGTGAACGGCGACGGCGCCGCCGACCTGGTCGCCGGGCTGCCGACGAACGGCAGCGGCAGCATCACCCTCGTCCCCGGCTCGCTCACGGGGCCGTCCGCTGCCGCCAAGAAGGCACTGAGTCAGTCGAGTTCGGGTGTCCCGGGAACGGCCGAGAGTGGTGACGCGTTCGGTGCGGCTACCGCCGCCGGTGACCTCAACGGCGACGGCTACGCGGACCTCGCCATCGGATCCCCGGGTGAGGACGACACCTCGGGCCACGCCGACCGCGGCGCGGTCACCGTCCTGTACGGCCCTGGTCTCACCTCGGGCTTCACGTACACCACGACCGGTACCGCCGCGGCCGGCGCCAAACTCGGATCCGCCGTCGCCGTGGGCGACTTCAATGCCGACGGCAAGGCCGACGTCTTCGCCGCGGGCACCGGCAGCGGCGGCAGCTGGAACGCCCGACTCACCGGCGGCGCCACACAGTACGGCACCCTGACGACGTCCACGGCCTCACTCGCGTACGAGGACGCCGCAACCGGCGACTTCAACGGCGACGGCTACGCGGACGTCGCCCTCAACTACCGCGACGCGAGCGGTATCGGGCGTGTCGTCTGGTTCAAGGGCGGCGCAGGCGGGCTCAGCAAGGCCGGGGCCCTGTCCGTGAAGGGCGGCCGCTCGATCGCCGCCGGTGACCTCAACGGCGACGGGACCGACGACATCGCCGTGGGCCAGCCGTACACCGCCGAGTCCGGCGCGCACGCGGGCGGCCAAGTCACCGCCGTCTACGGCACTTTGGGTACGGGTCTGAGCGCCACCGGCGCGACGGTCGTGCACCAGGACACCACCGGCGTACCGGGCGCGGCCGAGTCCGGCGACGCCATGGGCGCCTCCGTCTCGGTCGGTGACTACGACGCCGACGGTTACGCGGACGTCCTGACCGGTGTCCCGGGCGAGGACATCACACGCAGCGCGGTGAACCAGTCCAACGCGGGAGCCTCGATCCTGCTCAAGGGCAGCGCGACCGGCGTCACTGGCACCGGTGCCCAGTCGATCTCCCAGGACACCAGCGGCGTACCCGGCTCCACCGAGACAGGCGACAGCCTGGGCTCGTCCGTCTCCCTCACGGACCTCTCCGGGTACGGCCGCGCCGACCTGACGATCGGTGCGTCGGGCGAGGACACGGGCACCGGCACGCTGCTGTTCGTCCCGAGCAACAGCACGGGCCTGGGCCTGTCGACGTCCACGTCCTACGGCTCGGCCCAGCTCGGCACTCCGGCCGGGGCGCATCTGGGGACCACCTTGGCGCCGTAAGGCACGTCACCGAACTGATGACGACGGGCGGTCCGGCACTCAGCCGGGCCGCCCGTCCACGAGCGACGGCCATTATTCCAGCCACATCCCGTCGCGCATGATGACTCTCCCGCGTAGTTCTGGCTCGCCGCGCCAAGCGCGCACAGTCCTCGGGACCACGCGCACATACAGAAAAGAACCCTCTTCCACGCGTGGATCCCACCCGAACTTGTCGGCGAACGCCTCCGCTGCGCCTCCGGGCACCTCCTGGTCCGGGAAGCACTCCGCCTCACCCTGGAGGAGCACCACGTCGAAGGTGTCCGGTAGCGACAGGCGCACGCGCGGCTCTTCACGGACGTTCCGCGCAGTCACGGAAGTGGCGCTGGTGCACATCCACACTGCCCGCCCATCCCACAAGAACCACAGCGGCACCTGGTGCGGCCCGTGATCAGGGTGAGCCGTCGACACCCATACATCCCGCTCGGTAACGAGCCGCTCCAGAGCGTCGCGCCTACGCTCCGCCGTCTGGCGACGAACGATTCCCGTGGTCTCCATGAGGATCGACCCTAGCCAGGCGAGCGCGAAGCGCGCCTGAGGCGCAGGACCTACTCCCAGCGACCGATGCACCCCTCAGCTTTTGGCTCGGGGCGGCCTTCGGTGCTCAGAGTGGTCAGCGGAAGTGCTCAGTCACACTTGTCTTCGTGTAATGGCTTGCTCGTGATCGCGCCTGGTGGCTGCGTCGCCAGGCGGACCAGCCGAGCCGGTGGGCCGGGACGTGGCGGATGCGGCAATCGGGGGCAGGGGCGTGGTCGTCGAGCTGTACGTCCGCCGGTTCCGGTGTCTGACCCTCAGCTGCGCTGCTGCTACGTTCGCCGAGCAGATCGAGGTGCTGACCAGGCCACGCGCGCAGAAGCCCCCGCTTCTGCGGTCGGTGCTGTTGTCCATCGTGTGCACGCTCGACGACCGTCCCGATGGCCGCCTGGCCGCCATGCTGGGTATGCGTGCTGCGAAAGACATCCTGCTGCAGCTGCTGCGGGCCGTGCCCGACCCTTTTGAAGGTCATGTGCGGGTGCCGGTCCCCACGTCACCACCGGCCTCAGACGCCCGCACGGCGGCGAGCTCACCCCCACCCAGCGCACCGTCAACCGTGCCCTCACCCAGGCCCGAGCTCCCGTCGAGCGTGGCATGGCACAGCTGAAGTCGTGGCAGATCTTCCACAGTTCCCGCACTGGCCCAACCGCATGACCGTCATCACCAAGGCCGTCCTCACTCTGGAGAGGCAACGCTGAAAAGGCCCAGTCGTTGTTCTAATGCCAACATTGGGACAAGTGCTCGGTGGACCCGGGCCTCCGCTCGCAGGGAGACAGCGCCGTGGCCGTTCTCGACACCCTGATACCGCGGTTCCACCTGGCCACGCCGGTCGACGACCTTGCCGCCGCGCGATGCTTCTAGGTACTGGGCTTGGAGAAGGGCCGCATTGCGTACATGTGGGTGGACTGGATCTGCACGGCCACCGGCGTGCATGTCTCCGGTTCGTGAACGGACCGGACATGCTGGTGGCCCTTCCCGGCCAGCCCCGTCTCTCGCCTCTCCCCACGAGGATAAGGACCCCCTATGAGCCTGCTGTTCACTCCCCTCAGACTGCGGTCGCTGACCATCCCCAACCGTGTGTGGATGTCCCCGATGTGTATGTACTCGGCGGCCGACGAAGGCCCTGAGACCGGCGTACCGACGGACTTCCACCTCACCCACTTGGCCGGCCGGGCGGCCGGCGGTGCAGGCTTGGTGATGGCCGAGGCCACCGCAGTGCGCCCCGACGGGCGGATCACCCCGTGGGACCTGGGCCTGTACAACGACCGCCAGCAGGAGGCGTTCGCCCGCATCACTCAGGCGATCAAGTCGTACGGAGCCGTCCCGGGCATCCAAATCGCGCACGCGGGGCGCAAAGCCTCGGTCGACAAGCCGTGGCTCAGTGACCGTTGCATCGAGCCCACCGAAGGCGGCTGGCAGCCCATCGCCCCCAGCCCCGAGCCGTTCCAGGGGCTGGCCGCCCCGCGTGAGATGACCGTGGACGAGATCCAGGAGGTGGTGAACGACTTCCAGCAGGCCGCCCGGCGCGCTCTCGCCGCCGGTTTCCAGGTGGTCGAGATCCACGGTGCGCACGGCTATCTGATCCACGAATTCCTCTCTCCCGCCTCCAACCACCGCACCGACGAGTACGGCGGCAGTTTCGAGAACCGCACGCGCTTCGCACTGCAGGTGGTGGACGCGGTCCGCGAGGTGTGGCCGGACGACCTGCCGGTGTTCTTCCGCATCTCGGCCACCGACTGGCTGAGCGAGAACCCCGAGGATGCGCGTGAGGGCTGGACGGGGGAGGACACCGTCCGCCTGGCCAAGGAACTGCAGGACCGTGGCGTGGACCTGCTGGACGTGTCCACCGGCGGCGTCGTACGCGACGCGACGATCCCTGCGGGCCTTAGCTACCAGGTGCCCTTCGCCGCTCAGGTCCGCGATCAGACCGGCATGCCCACTGCTGCCGTCGGACTGATCCTGGATCCTGAGCAGGCCGAGGAGATCCTCGTCTCTGGTTGGGCGGACGCGGTCATGCTCGGACGCCAGTTGCTGCGCGAGCCTTACTGGGCCTACCGCGCCGCTGCAGAACTCGGCGACAAGCCGCGCTGGCCCGAGCAATACGGCTACGCCGTGGTGCGCCCAAGCAAGGACGCGCGCAGGGACGAGAGTGACCGCGACTGAGCAGCAAGCACCGCAGCCGGCTCCGACCGCCAGGACCGGCCGGCCGTCGCTCTGTCACCCGACGTCGCCAGTGCTGTCTCCGCGCCGGGCGACGGCCACTCGTCCGACTGAAAATGGAAGAACCCAATGGGGGCCATCGCGGCAGGAGGGTTTCCGATGTACCCGAGGACCGCGTTTCAGGCTCTGATCATCGGTGGGTCGGTCGGAGTCCTCGCAACAGCCCACGATTTGCGCGTGATTGGGGCCGAAGTCGCCAACTGTCGGTGCCAGGAACGGATGTGAGACTCGAAACCGCGCAGCTGGGCGAGTAGACGGTCATACGCCTCGGGATGGGCCGTCGCCTTGGCCCAGGCTCGAAGCTCTGGGCCAAGGGCTCGTACAGCTCCCGGACGGCGCCTTGGTGCTGACCACTGGGATAGTTGATGAAGACCCCACCCATGGCACGGTCTTATCAGAAGATGCCGCGCAACACGTGACGAGGAGCGAGAGAAAACCTGATGGAGACCTGCGCCTTCTGCGACATCGTCGCAGACTTCAGTCGTGCGCGCGTCGTCCACGAGGACGACCAGACGGTCGCCTTCTTCCCACTGACGCCGGCCACCTGGGGGCACACACTCGTCATACCGAGGGCCCATGCTGCTGACCTTTGGGAGATGGACGCCACCGAAGTGCAGTACCTGATGCGTGCAGTGCTGGAGGTCGGCAGGACACTGCGCGCGGTCCTTGAACCCGCTGGTATGAACGTCATCCACTCGGTGGGACGAGCCGCTTCGCAGACTGTGTTCCATGCGCATGTGCATCTGGTCCCGCGCGAGGCCGGGGACGCCGTGGGCGACATCTGGCCGCCGCGGGAGCTGCCCCAGGACGAGGCAGCACTCGACGGACTGGCCCGTCGGATCAGAGCCAGAGGGCAAGGAGCATGAGGTCCGCCGCCCCTAGTGCTCCGTAGAAGAAGATAAGAGTCTGCGACAGGACCGCGGCGCGCATCGGGGTTTCCGCAAGATACGGGCCCACGTTCATGGACATGGCCTCGACCGTGCTGCCCGGTCGGCGTACGGCGTCGTAGAGCCGTCGGAAGAGCCGCTCCTGTCGCAGAAAGTACCCGTCGAGGAACCAGAAGCCGATCAGCGGCACTATCCCGGCTCCCGCCACCTGCCCGCTCTTCTGGTTGGCCGACAGCGCGAGGAAGCCGGCGGCCAGGGTGAGCGTCCAGCCCTTGATGAGGAACGAGTTGGTGCCGAAGCGCGTTATGACCGCCTGGATGAACTCAAGGTGCTTGATCTGGCCGGCGTCCATATGCGGCACGCCCGGAGCGGCACTCGCTTCAGGCTCGTCGTTCAATGCGGTCACGCGCTAAGTCCCCTATCTCAAGCGACTGTTCGGAAATACCTACAACGCACGACGGCGTCCGCGGCCCCGCACGGGCAGCGGTGGGCTAGCTGCGACGGCCGTAGTGTAGGCCGTTGATGGGACGCTGGCCATGAACCGTTTCCCCTCCTGCGGGAGTGCAGGCGTGGTTCAACGAAGGGTCTTCCGACGTGATCCCGGAACTCGTGATCGGTATGAGTACACGACCGGGGCCCTCAACGCAGCGGAGGGTGGGCCATCGACCCAGCCTGACGGCTTCCTGTCCCGCACGCGCCTGGAATGAGCAGGCCCGGAGGGCGAAGGCTCGTCAATCGCCGGAACGCCGATGGCCATATCGGGCGCCCCTCCGTACGACCGTCCAGAACACATCCATCCGCTCCGCCTCAGACAACTGGCGGCCCAGCTGCTCCTCCACATAGCCGACCGCGTCCGCCGCCCACATCGCCGGAAACACGTGTCGGCCGACCTGCGCATCGAAGGACCTGAACGCCTGGGTGCGCACCACGTGCCAGGCCAGGGCGTCCAGCACGACCGCCTCCTGTACCTCCTCCAGTGGCGCCCGCCCCTCACGCAAGGCGCGCAGAACCGGTGCGGAAGGGCCGTCGACGTGGCGGTCCAGACAGGCCTCCAACGCCACGCACCGCTCACCCTCGGCGAGTGGATCGGTGTTGAAGTGCCGGGCCACCGCCGCCCGCCGCACGGGAGTGCCGGTGCTCCGCGCCGTCGCGTCGCCGCCCGAGGACGTGCCCGTCCTCGGCGAAAGCCCGCAGCCAGTACTGCGGCACCAGGTGGTGCTCCTTGGCCATGTTCGCACCCATCCCCACCCGGGTCGGACGGCTTGATCGACAGCCAGCCGATCACGACAGGGGGTCGGCGGGGTTGCCTGGGACGAGGGGCCCGGTGGCATCGTGATATTTGGCCCATCCGGGTATTGGTACTCGATCTGCCGGATCCGATCGGGCCAGGGAGGATGGAAGGCGCCCCTTTTCGTGGTCCGGGACTGCTGCCTACACGGGGACCGCGGACTGCGGGCGGATGAAGGAAGTGGTCCTGAGATGGATGCCGCCGGTATGCGCAGGTCGGCGCCGGCACCCGGTTCCGCGACTGCCCCGTCGCTGCCGGGCGGGCTGCTGAACCTGCTGGGTGTCGCGGCGGTGGTGCTCGACAGTGACGGCCGGATCAGACTGTGGAGCCCCCAGGCGCGGGACCTGTTCGGATGGAGTGCCGAGGAGGCGCTCGGTCGGTATGCGGCGCGGCTACTGATCGCCGAGGAACACTTCGAGCTTGCCCTGGAGCTGTTCACCGAGGTCATGGACAGCGGCAAGAGCTGGGCCGGAGTGTTTCCGGCCCGGCACAAGGACGGCTCCACACGGCTGGTGGAGTTCCGCAACATGCGGCTGCGGGGCCGGGACGGAGCGTGGTACGCGCTCGGTATCGCCGCGGACGAGGTGGTCGTGCGCGAGGTGGAGCGCGACCTGGCTCTGTCCTCCCGGCTGGTCGCGCAGTCCCCGATCGGCCTGGCGGTCTTCGGTACCGACCTGCGTTACGTTCTGGTCAATCCGGCCCTCGAGCGCATCAACGGCGTCCCAGCCCGCCGGCATCTGGGACACACGGTGACCGAAGTGCTACCGCACGTTGACACCGACCTGGTGCAAACCGCGATGCGGAGCGTACTGGCGACCGGCACGCCGCTCCTTGACCAGTTCGGCACCGGGCGCACCCCGGCCGACCCCGACCGCGACCACGCATGGCTCGCATCGTTCTACCGGCTCGAGGACCCCGGAGGGCGAGTGATCGGGGTCGCGGTGTCGGTCGTGGACGTCACCGAGCAGCACCACGCCGACCAGGAAGTCGCCCGGGCCCGCAGACGCCTCGCCGTCGTCGCCCATGCCACCGCGCGGATCGGCACCACCCTCGATCTGGAGCAGACCGCCCGTGAACTGGCCGACACAGTGGTACCCGACCTCGCCGACCTCGCCGCCGTCGACCTACTCGACAGCGTCCTGCCCACCCGCACCCACGCCCCCACCGAAAACGGGCCGGCCCGATTCCGCGCCCTCGCCGTCAAAGCCGCCTACCCCACCGACGCCCTTGAAGCGGCCGACCCGATCGGAGAAGTCAGCCGCTACGAAGCGGACCGGCTCGTCACCCGCTGCGTGACCAGTGGCCAACCCGTACACATCCCGCACCTACGCGCCGACCACCTGCACCGCATCGCCCGCGACGACGCGGCCGCCGCCGTCCTCGCCCGATCCGGCGCCCACTCCTACCTCGCCCTCCCCTTGACCGCGCGCGGTGAAGTACTGGGCGCACTCGACCTCATCCGCGCCCGCAACCCCCGGCCGTTCGACGCCGACGACCTACTGCTCGCCGAGGAGTTGGCATCCCGCGCAGCCGTCTGCATCGACAACGCCCGCTGGTACCAGGCCCAGCTCCATGCCGCGACGGCCCTCCAGCGTCACCTGCTGCCCCAGCCGCCCCCCAACCCGCCCGGCATCAAGATCGCCTGCCGCTATCAGCCCGCGGCGGTCACCGGCCACGTGGGCGGCGATTGGTACGACGTCATCCCGCTGCGGGACCAGGCCACCACCGTCCTGGTCGTCGGAGACGTCATGGGCCATGGCATCAACGCTGCCGCCACCATGGGACAGCTGCGCACCACCGCCCGCGCCCTGGTCCGCCTGGGCCTCGATCCCGCCGACATCCTGCGCCAGCTCGACGAACTCATCGGCGAACTGGACGACACCATCGCCACCTGCGCCATCGCGATCTGCCGTACGGGCGCACCGTGCCGCATCGCCCTGGCCGGCCACCTCCCACCGGTGCTCCACCCCGAGAGTGGCCCGCCCACCCTGCTCGACCTGCCGCCCGGCGCACCCCTGGGCGCCGCTGCCACCGTCCCCTTCACCACCACCCAAGTGCCCCTGGCGGCCGCCGCCAGGCTCATCCTCTATACCGACGGCCTCATAGAGGGCCGCGACCACGGCCTCGGCACCGGACTCGAAGCCATCCTGGACGAACTGACCGGTCCGCGACTGCCGATCGAAACGACCTGCGACCACCTCCTTGTGACGCTCACTCCTCGCGACGGCCACGATGACATCACACTCCTGATCGCCGAATCCCAGAACGATCCTTGCCGCGAAGAGGGTCTGCCGGAAGTCACGACATCCTGAAGCGACTTGATTTCATGGCGAGCAGTCTTCCAGCGCCGTCCGTCGGCGGTGTGCGGATTTATTCATATTTCCCGGCTCCGCAGCAGCGGTTCGGTCGCCCTGGCGCCTGTCGTTATGCCCGAAACGCTACGTTTTAGGTGGTATGGGAGTATGGTCGATCTACATGGCAGATTCCCGGGCCAATTCCGCGGCCGGTCCGCCTTCCGCGTTCGGCGCCGACCTTCATCTGGAGCTGCGCGGACCCGGGCTGCGCGCAGGGCTCACGGACGCCTTGAGGGAGGCCGTGCGCACGGGGCGTCTGGCGCCCGGCAGTCGGCTGCCGGCCTCCCGCTCACTCGCCGCGGATCTCGGCGTCTCGCGTAACACCGTGGTCGAGTCCTACGCGGAGCTGGTCGCCGAGGGCTGGCTCATCGCTCAGCAGGGCTCCGGGACCCGGGTGGCCACCCGTCTCGAGCCGCACAGGGCCGCGCCCGCCGCTCCTCGCGCGAGGCCGGACGAGCACCGTCCCAGGTACGGCCTGTGGACGGGTGCACCGGACCTTGCGAACTTTCCGCGCACGCAGTGGCTCACCGCGGCCCGCCGGGCTCTGACCGCCGCGCCGTACGACGCCTTCGGCTACGGCGACGCCCACGGCCGAACGGAGCTGCGCACCGCACTCGCGGACTACCTGGCGCGGGCCCGCGGGGTGTACGCCGAGCCGGAGCGGATCGTCATCTGTTCCGGTTTCCACCACGGCCTGACGTTGATGGCGCAGGCGCTCAGGGCGCGGCGGGTGCGAGGGGTGGCCGTCGAGGCCTACGGACTCGACCTGTATCGCGACCTGCTGGCGAACGCCGGTCTGCACACCCCGCCCCTCTACGTCGACGACCATGGCGCACGCATCGACGACTTCGCGCGACTGCGCGAAGTGGGGGCGGTGCTGATGACCCCGGCCCACCAGTACCCGACGGGGGTCGCGCTTCACCCGGACCGGCGCACGGCTGCCGTCGAGTGGGCATGTGTCACTGGCGGCCTGATCCTGGAGGACGACTATGACGGGGAGTTTCGATACGACCGTCAGCCGGTGGGGGCCCTGCAGGGCCTCGATCCGGAGCGGGTGGTGTATTTCGGTTCCGTGAGCAAGTCCCTGGCGCCGGGGGTACGGCTCGGATGGATGGTGCTGCCGGAGGAACTCATCCCGGAGATCGTGACGGCCAAAGGGCACGGCGACTACGAGACGAGCGCCCTGGAGCAGCTGACGCTGGCGGAATTCATCGCCTCGGGTGCGTACGACCGTCAT
Organism: Streptomyces sp. NPDC046805; assembly: GCF_040645355.1. Taxonomy (NCBI): domain Bacteria; kingdom Bacillati; phylum Actinomycetota; class Actinomycetes; order Kitasatosporales; family Streptomycetaceae; genus Streptomyces; species Streptomyces sp. NPDC046805. The sequence continues at coordinate 72,883 of NZ_JBEYYC010000026.1, forward strand.
GTGCGCTCGATGCGGCTGCGCTACCGGCGTCGCCGCGATCAGCTGGTCGAGGCCCTGCGTCAGGGGGCTCCCGGGATTCGTGTGACCGGGATGGCTGCAGGGCTGCAGACGGTCCTCGAACTCCCGCGTGGAACCGAAAGCTCGGTGGTCCAGGCCGCGGCCCGGCGAGGTCTGGCGATCAGGGGGTTGACGCAGTTCCGCTACGAAGTGGCGGACTGCGGATGGCAGTGGCCTGAACGGGACGCCTTGGTGGTCAACTACGCGGCGCCCTCGGACAGCGCGTGGGCAGGTGCACTGGACGCGCTGTGCAAGGTGCTGCCCTAGAACGGGTTCCGAGGGCGCCCGCACTCCGTCGGTGACGACCTTCATCAGCCCGGTAGAAGACACCGATGTTCACAGGGGGTGGGCGCTGTTGCAGTCATGACCGGACCCATGCGCGCGTCCGCCCCGCACGTGTGGACCATTTTCTGAGCAAAAGGCCGGGCCACTTCGCGTCGAACGGCCAGGCAGGCCCCTGGGCACCGTCTGTCAGACCGTGTGCACCGCGAAGCCGGAGCGCCACGTCGCAGGCGTCACGCTCGGGAGCGGGTCAGTCTCCGAGCTCCGTAGATCGCGCTCTTGCCTTGTCCGCAGAATTGGTCTGGGAATCTGTCATAGGAATGGACCGTACTCCGATGCCACTGGGTGCCTAGCGTTGCACGCATGAGCACGAACGAAGCACGCGGAAGCCCCCAGCCGCCTCCCCGAACACACGCACCGTCCGGACTGGGGCGAAGCTCGCCCCGGTGGCTTCGGGCCATGATCCGCCTGGACACGGCACCGGGATGGTCTACCCGTGGCTCACAGGCGCCTTCCCCGGGTGCAGCATCGTTCCCTACGTGGGGGCCCAAAAGGCGGGGACGGGTCTTGGGCGCCTGGTGTGGGGCTGGGGCCTGCGGTCTCCTTCCCGTCGATCGGCTACGCGGCGATCGTGCCCGCTCCCTCCTGCAGCCCGCGTCCGTCTTTGTCGCCGGGGCCGACGGCATGACGGTCATTCATGCCGACGGCCGGGTTTTGCATGGCTCATGCCCGCTGTGTGCGCCTGGTGCCGTACGTCATCGGGCCGGCCGTCGCGCTGGTGATCGCTTTTCTGGGGGTCACGCAGCGGAGGCTCGATCAACCCGCCTGCCGGTTCGGTCGTGCGGCATTCGCCGGCAGACCACTGATCTGTGGATCTATCTGGTCGCGCCGATCCTGGGAGCGGCCCTCGGGGCCTGGCCGCACCACCTTCTGAGCCGTCGCCAACTGACACGTGAGGTGCGGGTGAGAGCAAGCGGGGAGTCACTGAACGGCCGTGTTGCTGCCGTCGGCGTCAGCGGACGGTCCGTTGGCCGCACCCCGGCCCGACAGACGTCCCGCCGAAGCAGGTCTGACGGGCCGAGACCACCGGCGCAGCCACCGTCGGGGCGGTGTGAAACGGCTGTGGCCTGCCGTGCCTGGTAGCTCGATCACTCCTGCCCTGGACCTATCCATCCACCAGACAACCGAGCGGTTGGGGGACCGCGTCGCCGGGGGACATAGAAGGGAAGAGCAATGGGCAGTTCCGCAGAGACAGCAGTCTCCGAAGCTCAGACGGCCGTCGAGACAGTGTGCCCAGCGATAGCTCTCCTCGACGCGCAGGGGACCGTGGTCGGATGGTCGCAGGCCGCTCAGCGGCTCGTGGGCTACTCGGCCGCGGAGGTGGTGGGGCGGTCCGCTGATGTCCTGTTGGTGGCCGCTGACGACCGGGCAAAGGCTTCACAAGCCGCACAAGAGAGCACCCTCCGGGGCCGTTGGTCCCACCTCGCGCAGGTACGCCACCGCGACGGCCGCAGCATCGACGTGCACCTGTGCGTGTCATCGCTGTCCGGGCAGGACGGCCGGGACTGGTGGGTGGTCTGCGCGACCGACAAGGCATTGCTTCCCGCGTGGCCGGCCCAGGCCACAGTGGCGGAGCCGCTCCTCGCTACGCGGCCGATGCCGAGCCGCCTGCCGATCGGTGTCGTCATATGGGACACGCACCTGCGCTGCGTCCGCGTGAACGACACCCAGGGCTCCTGGGACGGCATCCCTCTCGCTCAACTGCTGGACCGCAGGCCGACGGAGGCGGCGCCCGGGACGGGGGCCGAAACGCTGGAAGCAGTGATGCACCAGGTGCTGGAGAGCGGGGACCCGGCGATGGACGTGGACTGCCATGCCTTCCTGCCGGCGCATGCGCGAAGCAACCGCACATTGACAGCGTCCTTCGTCCGCCTCGACGACGCGCAGGGTCGCGCGCTGGGCGTGTGCACGGTGAGCGTGGACGTCACCGACTGCCGACGGGTGCGAGAGCGTCTGGCGATCCTCGGCGAGGCCAGCAGGCGCATCGGCACCACTTTGGACGTCATGCAGACCGCGCAGGAACTGGCCGCTCTCGCCGTGCCGTTCCTCGCGGACTACGCCACTGTCGACCTGGCGGAGTCCGTCCCACTCGGCGAGGAGCCCTTGGCTTGTCCCGGCCCGCAAGACGGACACATCCCCGTCTTCCGCCGTGCGGGCCTGGCTTCGATCCACCCGGGAACGCCGGAGTCCCTGTTCGCTCGCGGAGAGCCGGTCTTCCTCCCGCCCACTTCGCCCTTCACCGGTGTCCTGCGCTCCGGGAAATCCCACTTCGAGCCGATGCTGGACACATCCGCGGGCACGTGGCTGGACCACCACGGCGCGGCGTGGGCGGAGAAGATCCGCGAGCACGCCATGCACTCGTTGATGGTCCTCCCGATCCACGCCCGGGGCGCAGCGCTGGGCGTGGCGGTCTTCGCGCGGACGAAGGACCCCAGGCCGTTCGAGGAGGACGACCTGGTCCTGGCCGAGGAACTCGTCAGCTGGGCAGCGCTGGCCCTGGACAACGCCCGCCAACACGCGCGCGAACACTCCGCGGCTCTCGCCCTGCAGCGCCTGCTGCACCCCCACCGCCCCACGGGCGGCTCCGCCGCGGATGTGGCCTGGCGCTACCTGCCGGCCGACGGCCACCACCGCATCGGCGGTGACTGGTTCGACGTGATCCAACTCCCCAGCGCCCGCGTCGCCCTGGTCGTCGGCGACGTGGTCGGACACGGCATCAACGCGGCGGCGACGATAGGCCAACTCCGCACCGCCATGCACACCCTCGCGGACATGGACATGCCTCCCGACGAAGTACTGTCCCGCCTCGACGAGCAGGTCGTCCGCCTCACCGAGGCGGAAGACCCCCGGCACCCGGCCACCACCTCGATGGCCGCCACGTGCCTGTACGCCGTCTACGACCCGGTCACCCGGTACTGCACCATGGCGCGGGCCGGCCACCGCCCGCCCGCGGTCATCGACCCGTACGGCCACGTCACCTTCCCCGAGCTGCCTCCCGGAGCACCGCTCGGCCTCGGACTGGTCCCCTTCGAGTCCGTGACTTCGGAACTCGCCGAAGGAAGCGTGCTCGCCCTCTACACCGACGGTCTGATCGAGGCCCGCGACCAGGACATCAGCGCCGGCATGAACCGTTTGCGCGCGGCCCTCGCACGGCCCGACCTCACACTGGACGATCTCTGCTCTTCCACAGTGGACACACTGCGGGCCGAGCCGCCGAGCGACGATGTCACTCTGCTTCTCGCACGGACCCGCTCGCTGAGCGCAGACCAGGTTGCCTCTTGGCAGTTCCCCAGTGACCCCGCCGTCGTCAGCCGTGCCCGGACTCTCGCTGCCCGGCAGCTGACCCAGTGGGGACTGGAGCACCTGGTCGAGTCCACAGAGTTGATCGTCAGTGAACTGTTCACCAACGCCATCATCCACAGCGACGGCAACAGCGACCGCATGATCGGCCTACGCCTCATCCGGCACGACATGCTGACCTGTGAAGTCTCCGACGCCAGCCAATGCCACCCGCTTGTGCAACACCCCCGCACCACCGACGAACACGGCCGCGGCCTCTTCCTCGTCACTCAACTGTCCCGCCGGTGGGGAACCCGCCGCATCCCGGGCGGCAAACTCATCTGGGTTGATCAGCAACTGCCGGCCGGGGTGCCCTGACCGTGCCGACGATCCCTCAGTTGCGCGTCCGCCCTGCCTCGCCCCGGATTGGAGTTGTCCGTGTCTACACAGTCAACTCAGCATCCGCTCGGCCCTCCAGAAGCAACGGTCAGTGGTCGGCTCGACCGACTTCCGATCACTTCCGTGCACCGCCGCGCGACAGTAGCCGTCGGACTCGGCTTCTTCTTCGACCTCTTCGAAGTTTTCCTGGCCGGCGTGCTGGCAGTCGTGCTCGTTCAGCGGTTCCACGTCACCAAGGACTCGCTCACTGTCCTGCTGTCCTCCGCCTACATCGGAGCTTTCCTCGGGGCGATCCTGGTGTCCCGACTGGGCGACCGTTACGGACGGAGTTCCGCCTTCCTGTTCACCCTTGGGGTTTACTCCGTCTTCTCGTTCCTGGGCGCCTTCAGCATCTCACTGTACTTGTTCCGCTGCTCCGTGACCGTGGCCCGTCGGCCGTGTTCGGCGTGATCGTCGCCGCCATGGTGGTGGTCATCGCCGACGTCACGGTCCTGGGGCCGAACACCACCGGGCTCTCCTTGGAGGCGCTCGCCGCCGTGTGCGATTACGTGGGACCTGAGCGTCGACTCGACGGTATGCCGTGCCCATCAGCATGCGGCCGGGGCCCGGAAGCGGGGTGACCTGCAGAAGGAGTCACCGGGTGGTGTCTTCACCGAGCCTGGTGATCACGGGCTGGGGCGTTCGCGCGGTGGGTTCACCACCAAGCTGCGCCTGGCCGTCGAGCAGGGGCAGAAGCCCATGTCGATCGTGGTGACGGGTCGGGCAGCGTGGAGACTCGCCGCAATTCGAACCGCTACTGGAGAAGGTTGGTGTGCCCCGCATCGGGCCGGGCCGGCCACGTGTCCGCCCCGATCGCGCGCGGGCCGACAAGAGGCGTACGCCTCCCGCAGAAACCGCGCCTACCTGCGCCGACGTGGCATTCGCTGCACCATCCCGGACAAGGCCGACCAGGCCCGCAACCGCGAGAGACTCGGCGCTCGCGGCGGCCGGCCGCCCAAATTCGACGCCGAGGACTACAAGGCTCGGCACGCGGTCGAATGTGGCATCAGTCGCCTCAAAAGGCATCGCGCCGTGGCCGCGAGATACGACAAGCTCGCGGTCCGCTATGAGGCGACCGTCCTCGTCGCGGCCATCAACGAGTGGCTGTGACCACACACGCGCACCGCCTTTTCGTCAACCCGTTGCCCAGGAGCCAATCGGCCAGCTAGGTTCACCCAGCCGCCTGCATTGGTGCAGGCCGGCGCTGTCGACGAGGAGGTGTGGAGCACATGCGCAGGAGTGCCCAGGAGTTGAGTTCGCGTACTGCCCTTTGCCACCTCCTCACGACGGAGACACCTTGTCCCTTCGCATCACCCCACTGACCGACCCCGCTCACGGGCCGCACGGCCAGCGTCGTGCCTGGTTGGCGTCGGACGCGGATTCCATCCCTGCCGGGACGGCCTTTCTGCGACTGTTCGATGGCGGACAAGAGCACTTGGCCGAGCTCGACCTCCGTGTTCATCCCACGGAGCGCCGCAAGGGCGTCGGCTCCCGGCTCCTCAACACCGCCGTGGCCACCACCCGGGACAACGCCCGACGCTGCGTTGTCGCGCAGGCAGAAGCCGGATCGCCCGGCGACCACTTCCTGGCAGCGCGCGGTTTCCGGAAGGTCCTCACCTTGAGGTTCACCCGCTTGCCACTGGCTGACGTGGATACCGCCGTCCTCGCCGAGATCATCGAGCGTCCGCATCCCGGCTACCGGCTGATGTCATGGCAGGGAACCGTCCCCGACGACCTCGCCCAGACGTTCGCCGCCTCACGCCGCGCCATGGACGACATGCCCATGGACGACACCGACTACGGCACCGTGACCTGGGACGTGGACCGCGTGCGGGCCGCGGCGAAGGCCGTCGAACAGCGAGGCGACCACCTGCACACCGTCGTCGCCATCGACGCCTCCAATGGCTCGCTCGCCGGGTTCACCGAACTCGTCATCCCCGGCAACGGCGCAGGTGACGGCCAGCACTACGGCACCGGTGTGCTGCCCGAGCACCGTGGACACGGCCTTGGCCGATGGATGAAGGCCGAGTCGATCCGACAGGCCCGTAGGGACTATCCGGATCTCGGTGGCCTCCTGACCGACACCGCCGACAGCAACACGCACATGAGACAGATCAACGACGGTCTCGGCTACACACCCACGCACACGACACACCAGCATCAGCTCGATCTTTAGCAGAGAACGGACGGGCCGGACCGGGGCATCACCCCGCCCGGCCTGTCCGTGCTTTCGATACACCTAGGAAGCAGCGTGGAGGGCAGTTCCGTCGACGCGTCGAAGTGACGATGGGCTCAGGCTCGATGGCAACGTGCAGGTCGTCTGTAGCGTCAGCCCCCGCTGGTCGTGTCCCGCGCGGTGCGAGTGGTGATGAAGGCCGAGCGGCTGATGTCGACGGCGTCGTTCCACTCGGGGTGGTCTTGGACGTAGTCGGCGACAAAACCGCAGTAGATGCCAACCTTGGCCGGACTTTGAGTCAGGTCTTCCAGGGCGTAGCGCGCCAGGGCAGACGCGATGCCCCGATGCCGCTGGTCTGGGTCCACATAAGAGTGGGTGAGCGTGGCACGTCCGCCGATGGTCTCGTATGCCAGGGTACCGACGACCTGGTCATCGATCAGTGCCTCGTAGAGGCGGGCGGTTTCGTCCTTGCGCACCTCAACGGCGGCCGGTGATGGCTCCATGTTCTCTTCTCGCCTCGTTGGTCTTCGGTCGGTGGTCCCGAGCAGTCCTCGCCAGGGGCGCGTGAACGGACCATCGAGTCCAATTTATACATGACTTTGCGAGCAGCGAAACGTCATACTGGACTTGAAGGTCCGAAGCGGGGCCGTCTGGTCGGCGTGACGACACGTTGGAGGGGTAAGGCGATGAGCAGCGAAGAGCAAGTGCCGGTAACCGAGCAACTGATCGACAACATCGACCAAGGCCGCTTTGAGCTCTGCCGTGACGACGACCTGGTCGGCTGGCTCTACTACACCCACCTCAAGCCCAACCGGTACGCCCTTCGGCACACTGAGGTCGAGACGAGTCATCAGCACCAGGGCGCTGGGGCTGCGCTGGTGCGGCGAGTGTTCGACGAGATCCGCGCCCGCGGGGGCACGATCACCGCGATCTGCCCCTTTGTGGTCGACTACCTCTCGCGCACGACCGCTTATGCCGATCTGGTCGACGCCCGATACCCGGGCTACTCCGATCGTGCTGCTGCCGAGTCGGCGCGAGCGGCGGCTGGTGGCTGAGACTACCGGGCCGCAATCAGGAGTCCTCTCGGAGGAGCCTCATCGCGGCCTCACGACGTGATGCCTCGAGCTCCTGGTGGCGGAGTGCATCAGGGAGACGTGAGCTCATCGGCGTTGGCCAGCCTCGTGCCGAATCACCCTGGCCTGCGGCTGGGGCGCCGCCCGTAGCGTCACGACATGGTTGACGTGCTCCCTGGCTTAAAGTCCAGGGATTCCGGCCCGAGTCGGCTGACTCTTCCGGGGGCTTCCTGCTTCAACGCGCTGTGCGGGCACGTGTGCCCGTCTTACCGGCGCTCCACGGGCGTTTAGCGTCTCCACCCGTCCGGCGGCGACGATGCGGCGTCCTTCGAAGAGGACGTTACGTGCTGCGTTGTGGTCGCGGTCGTGCATGGCGCCGCACGTCCCGCACGTCCACTCGCGGACGTGCAGGGGCTTGGGTCCGTCGCGGAATCCGCAGGCCGAGCAGACCTGGGAGGACGGGAAAGCCCGGTCCACTTTGGCGAAGGTGCGGCCGTGCTTGATGGCCTTGTACTCCAGCATGTCGACGAATGCGGACCATCCCGCGTCGTGCACGGACTTGGCGAGCCGGGTGCGGCCGAGACCGGACACCGCGAGGTCTTCCACATACACCGCTTGGTTGTCGCGGATGATCTGCGTGGAAGCCTTGTGGTGGAAGTCCCGGCGCCGGTCCGCCACCCTGGCGTGCTGGCGTGCGACCTTGATGCGGACCTTGGCCCGGTTCTTCGACCCCTTCTGCTTGCCGGACAGCTCCCGCTGAAGGCGCTTGAGTTTCTTCTCGGCCCGACGTAGGAAGCGGGGGCTGTCGATCTTCCGGCCGTCGGACAGGACGGCGAACGCGGACAGGCCGAGATCGATCCCGGCTTCCGTCTCCACTTCGGGGAGGATGTCCGGTGCGGTGTCGACGACGAAGCTGAGAAAGTACCGGCCCGAACTGTCCTTGGTGACGGTCAGGGAGGTGGGCGCGGCCGGAAGCCGGCGGGACCACTTGACCTTGAGGTTGCCGACCTTGGCCACGTACACCGTGCCGTTGCCCTGGACGGAGAAGGCGTTGGTGTTGAGGCGGATCGACTGCCGGGTGTCCTTCTTCGACTTGTACCGGGGAGCGCCGACCTTCCTGCCCTGCCGCTTGCCCGCCAGGCTGTCGAAGAAGTTCTTGTAGGCGGTGTCCAGGTCTCGCAGGGACTGCTGCAGGACGACCGCCGACACGTCCGCGAGCCAGGCGCGTTCCTCGGTGCGCTTGGCCTGGGTGATGCGAAGCCGCGACAACTCCGCCGACTTCACATACGGCAGCCCCGCCGCGTGCGCTTCCTTCCGGTCACGCAGGCAGTCGTTCCACACCACCCGCGCGCACCCGAACGCCCGCGCCAGCGCACCGCGCTGGGAGGCATCCGGGTAGGGCCGAAAGTTGTAGCGGAGCTGCATAACCACCACCCTATCCACGATCAGTCTCATAAATGATCAGAACAACTGCAGGCGGGGCAGACACGTCGTTTCGGTGATGCATGCGCATTTGGTCTTCGTGACACAGTACCGACGTGGAGTCTTCGACGACGAGATGCTGACACGCTGCGAAGAGATCATGCGCAAGGTCTGCGAGGACTTCGAGGCGGAGCTGAAGGAGTTCAACGGCGAACGCGATCACGTCCACCTTCTGGTCAACTACCCGCCCAAGGTTGCCGTCTCCAAGCTGGTCAACAGCCTCAAGGGGGTCTCCGCCCGCCGGATACGGCAGGAGTTCACCGGCCGGATCAACCGCGCCGTCATGCACGGGCACCTGTGGTCGCCCTCGTATTTCCCCGCATCGTGCGGCGGAGCGCCATTGGCGATCGTCCGTCAGTACATCGAACAGCAACAACACCCGCTCTGAAGTGCAAGTCAGAACAGTCTTGAGATGCAATCATCCCCGGCGTGAACGCCGGGGCCTTCTGCAAGAGTCCCGGTAAGAAGCGGAGTCCACCCGACGCCAACCTCCGGCCGAGTGCGCGAGTTGGCTCCGACTGCACCAACTGGATGCCGTACTGAAGCCCACCGCCTCAACCGGTGATCGCGACTTGGAGAGCCATCGCGCAAGGGATTGGTGCCTCTGGGCTAACGCGGCCGGACACGAGGGCGGATGCGGCCCAGGCGAAGGGATCGATGAGAGGAAAGACCGACGAAGGCAGTGGTGGGGGAGACCGTCGTGGCCCAGGCCGCGAGCGAGGCGGTAGTCAGCATCGAGGGAAATGTCTACTTCCCGCCGGACTCAGTTGCGGCCGGCGCGCTCCGCGACAAACTTCGGAAAGCCAGATAGAGGAAAAGTCATGCAAGCCATCACCGCCCCAGACCGCGACGCCGGCGTCAGCGGGCTGACCCTGACCGACCTGCCGTATCCCCATGCCGCCGAGAACGACGTCATCGTGCGGGTGCATGCCGCAGGATTCACCCGTGGAGAGCTCGACTGGCCCGGAACGTGGTCCGATCGCGCCGGCCGCGACCGTACTCCGAGCGTGCCCGGGCACGAGGTCTCGGGTGTCGTGGCGGAGCTCGGATACGGAACCACCGGCCTCACAGTCGGCCAGCGGGTCTTCGGACTGACCGACTGGGCCCGCAACGGCTCGCTGGCCGAGTACGTCGCCGTGGAGGCCCGCAACCTCGCCCCGCTTCCCGCGGATGTCGATCACACGGTGGCGGCCGCGCTGCCGATCTCCGGACTGACCGCCTGGCAGGGCCTGTTCGACCACGCGCGGATCATGACCGGCCAGACCGTCCTGATCCACGGCGCCGCGGGTGGCGTCGGCTCGATCGCGGTGCAGCTCGCGCTGGAGGCGGGAGCCCGCGTGATCGGCACCGGTCGGTCCGCCGACCGGGACGCCATCCTCATTCTGGGCGCGCATACGTTCCTGGACCTCGAGGCCGGCCAGCTGGAGGACGCCGGCGAGGTCGACGTGGTATTCGACGTGATCGGCGGTGACATCCTCGACCGATCGGCCGCGCTCGTGCGTGCCGGTGGCACGCTCGTCACGATCGCCCAGCCGCCCACCGTCCGGCCCAAGGACGGGCGGGCGCTGTTCTTCGTCGTGGAACCCGACCGCGCGCGTCTCGCGGACCTGGCGCAGCGGGTCCGGGACGGGCGGCTCGACGTGAGGGTCGGCGCGGTCCGCCCGCTGACCGAGGCAGCCGCCGCCTTCGCCCCTGAGCGGCGCGTCACCGGCAGGACGATCATCCGGGTCGCCGAAGATCCCCAGTGATCACGGAGGGTCGCGACTCCGTGATCACCAGGTAGATGTTCAGCGGTTCCGACAGCGCCCCGGCGCACTCTCTGTTCGACAGAGGAGATCAGGTCCGAGCTCTGTTCGGCCCAGATCACCTTGCCCGAGGCGGTAGGAGCGCCTGGCCGGCGAGGGGGGAGGGACCGTTCTGTTCCTCGGGGGCGGTGGCGCCGGAGACATGGATTGTCCCTGGTAGTGGCCGATCCGGGCCCGAGCGCACTCGGTCGAGTGCGCGCTTCCGGCAGGCCGGCGCCGCTTCGGGAGGTCCGGGACGATGGCTTCGGATCGGATGGGCCGCGCGCCGGAGGGCGGGATATCAAGAAAGGACCTTGAGGTCCTTTCTGGATCCTGCTAACGTGCGCAGCGGTAATCTGGACAATGTGGCGGAACAGGCGCGCGGCAAAAACGACTCCCGGCTGACTGAGCGCGGGCGGGTGACTCGAGAGCGCATTTTGAGGGCCGCCGCCGACATGATGTACGTCAAGGGCGTGTCTTCCACGACCCTCGACGACGTCAGGGCGGCCAGCGGAACGAGCAAATCCCAGCTCTACCGCCACTACCCCGACAAGGATGCACTGGTGCGGGACGTTGTCGCGTTGCAGGCTGCAGAATTGCTCGAACGTCAGCACCAGCTACTGAAGCGGCTCAACTCCCTCCGCGGGCTGGAGCGCTGGCGGGACGCACTGATCGAACACAACGCGCTCCGAAACGGAGCGTACGGCTGCCCGCTCGGCTCCCTTGCAAGCGAGCTGGCCGATCAGGACGAAGAGGCGCGCGAGGCGATCGCCCGGCACTTCGGCACCTGGGAGGGGCTGCTCAATGCCGGGCTCGAGCGGATGAAGGACTCTGGAGTCCTCCGTGCCGACGCGGACGCCGGAGAGCTCGCCACCGGCCTCATGGCCGCCCTTCAAGGCGGCTACCTCCTTGCGCAGACGGCCCAGGACGTCAAACCCATGAGGATCGCCCTAGACATGGCGATCGGCCACGTCGAGGCCTATGCCGTGCTCGCCGAGGACGTCAATCCGCCGGAGGGTGGCGCAGGAGGGCGCTAAGCCGTCTGGGGCGAGGCGGCGCCGAGAAGTCCCGGTGCGAGGTCACAGCCGGTTGCGTCGCGGTCTCCGTCCAGGGGACTGGACTTTTCACCGCCCTCCCCGGTGGACGGAGGCGGCCCGGCGGAGGACGTGACGGCAGGAGGGCGCGTTCGTCCGCACGCTCTGTGTCCGCACGTGGTCCCAACCGCCGGCCAAAAGGGGCGCCCCCCTGCGTAAAAGGTAGGTCTCCTCCAACAAGAGGGGACTATTTAGTCCTGAAAATTGGCCGATCTGCGGTACGTTTAGGGAGAGCGGTCCCCTACGGACAGCCAGGCAGCCAAGCCTCACAAGGATCTCCAGGGCGGTAGGCACCATGCATGCAGGCGTCCAGTTCTCAGTACTCGGCCCAGTCCGGCTACACAGACAGGGGGTCGAGGCTGGAGCCGGTCAGCCGAGGCAGTGTGCCGTGCTCGCTGCGCTGTTGCTCAGGGCGGGCAAGCCTGTAAGCCTCTCGAAACTGGTGGAGGACGTGTGGGGCGACGACGCCCCACCGTCGGCCGTAGGCTCCGTGCGCACGTACGTCTACAGGCTCAGGCAGGCACTGGGAGAGCAGAGTGACAGCTCCGTGAGCCTGGTCGACGGGGGCTACCTGCTGCACATCCAACCGGACGCTCTGGACCTGAACAGGTTCAAGGAGACGACGGCGAGGGCGAGGGAGGCCCGCAGCACCGGCGACCTGGCGTCCGCGGCGAGCCTGCTGACGGAGGGCCTCGAGATGTGGAAGGGAGTGGCCCTCGCCGGGGTCCCGGGGCCGTTCGCGGGCCAGCAGCGCAGCGTCCTCAGCGAGCTGCGTCTCGCCTGCGCGGAGGGGCAGCTCGCCTGCGAAGTGGAGAGAGGGCGCTACACCGAGGCCGCCGCAGAACTGTCCGCCCTGCTTGTCGAGCACCCGCTTCGAGAGCGCATATGCGGCCTCCTCATGACTGCGCTCTACGGTGCTGGGCGGCAGTCCGAGGCCCTGACGATCTACCACGCGACCAGTCACCTGCTGCGTCAACGCCTCGGCGTCAACCCGTCGCCGGAACTGCAGCAAGTCCACGAGCGCATCCTCTCCGGGCGATTCCAGCTCCCGCAAAGCGCCGACCGCTCGAAGAGCGCGCCACAGACGCCCCCGCCTCACGCCCCGGCTCAGCTCCCAGCCGCCCTGCCGAGCCTCGTCGGCCGCGAGAGAGAGCAGGAGCAGGTCGAGCGCTTGGTCGCCGATGCAGAGGCATCTTCCTCTGTGGCCATCTGCACGGTCGGCGGACTGGCCGGCGTCGGCAAGACAGCTTTCGCCACCACCGTCGCCCACCGTCTGGCTGACCGCTTCCCGGACGGCCAGCTCTTTGCAGACCTGCAGGGAGCCGGACCGGAGGCGGAGCCGCGGGACCCCGCGCACGTGCTTGAGGACTTCCTGCAGTCCTTGGGGGTCCGCCTCGAGGAGATGCCCGAGACCGCGCAGGCGCGGGGGCTCATGTTCCGCGGCTTGCTGGCCAACCGCCGAGTGCTCGTCGTCCTCGACAACGCATGGAACACGGACCAGCTAAGGCATCTCCTCCCCGGAGGCCGCGGCTCCATGGCCCTCGTCACCAGCCGCATGCAACTGCACGCGCTCGTCGCTGACTATCAGGCACTTCCCCTGACACTCATGCCCCTGAGCCGGACGGACGCTCGCAGCCTCCTCGCGCGCCGACTCGGCGCAGCTAGGACAGCAGCTGAACCAGAGGCCGTCGACCGCATCATCCGGCTGGCCGGGCAGCTCCCCTTGGCCCTGGCCAACGTCGCCGCCCGCGCGGCCTATCGACCGCAGCTGCGCCTGGCGAGCCTGGCCGACGAGTACGAGGCGCCGGAGCGCAGCACCCTGGATGCCTTCGCGAGCGACGAGGACCAGGCGCTCGACGTCCGCGAGTCCATCACCCGCTCGTACCGCCTCCTCGACACGGAAACAGCCGCGCTCTTCCGCGACCTGAGCGCCTGCCCAGACCCCATGTTCGCGGCCTCGCAGGTCGCGGACCTGGCCGGACGCCCCGAGTGCCGGGTCCGCCAGGTCTTGTCGCGCCTCACCCGAGCGCACCTCGTCTCGGAGATCGGCCCGGGTCGGTACAGCTGGAACCGGCTTGTGGCCGCGTACGCGGTGGAGCAGGCGGGGCAGGGGTTCGTCGACCAGGGCAAGCCGGCCCGTTGGTAGGGCGAGCAGGGGCCGGCATCCATGTGATGCCGGGTGCCCATCAAGGCAGGTGCGGTAGAGGACGCCGTGGTAGCGCGTGTACAGCCATGGGGCGTGAACGTACTGCGGGAGGCGGAGTGCGACCCGGCCGCCGTCGTGCCGGAACCGACCGGCTGGGGCACGACGGCGGCCGGAGAGTCCGCCGAGCCGGCTACGCGTCGTTCGCTTCTGAGCCGCGCTCGGTGAGAGGCGCGACGTCAAGGTCCCCCTCCCGGAGGCGGTAAACCTGCAGGGTGAGGCCGTAGTACTTGTCCGTCTCGCCCACCCACTCCATGCCCACGCGCTGGGCCGTCGCAATGCCGCGCGTGTTGTTCGGCCGCACCACGGCGAAGACCTCGTCCACCCCTCTCGTGAACGCGTAGTGCGCTGCGGCGTGACCGGCCTCGGTCGCCAGACCCCGGCCCCAGAAGGGGCGCGCGAGCTGCCAGCCGATCTCCAGGTCGACGCCGTCCGGGGGCAGCGGCAGGATCGCGGCACCGCCGATGAGCTCGCCAGTCTCCGCCAGCTCGATGGCCCAGCGTCCTGCCGGGGGCTCCAGCGCTGAGCACTCGCTGATCCACTGGTGGAGGATCCCCTCCATTGCGTTCGTGTCGGTCACCGTTGCCATCGCGGGGGCCAGCCAGCGGGCCACGTCGGCATCGCCGTACACGGCCAGGGCCGCCGCAGCGTCGTCCGGTGACCAGGGCCGCATGACGAGCCTGGCCGTCTGGATGCGAGAGCCCTCGACTTTCACGCGATGCCGCGGGTCTGGAGAACTGGACACGTCCGTGATCACCTGACTTCCCATTAACCACCGAGCTGACGGACAGAATTGACGGGTTCCCCGGCGGGCAGCGTGCGGACGGCAGCGTCCCGAGCTCAGCGCCGATACTGCCTTGATGGCAGTAGACCGTACCGCGACTATCTCGCGGCTCTCGCTTGGGCCGTTTTCGCGCGCCGCTGTGCGCAGAGGGCACAGACGGCAGGCAGGACAGATCCATGCGGTTTCCGCTTGTCGGACCACGGGGTCACTGCGATTTCCACCGTAGAGGCCTTGTAGAGCTGCCGTAGACAGCGCAATGGCAGGCTCGAATGCGAAACAGGCAAGAAGTGTTTACCGCGTAATGGAGAGGGATTCGCGTGGCCATGGATTTCGAAGGCAAGAAACTCGTCGTGATCGGCGGCGCCAGCGGCATGGGCCTCAAGGCTGCCGAAGACGTGATCGCGGAGGGCGGCAGCGCGGTGATCGTCGGCCGCGCGGGTCAGAAACTCGACGACGCCGTGGAAAGCCTGTCGCGCTCCGGCAGGGCATGGTCGATCGAGGCCGACCTGGCGGACTGGGATCAGGTCGTCGAGGCGCAGAAGCAGCTGGCGGAGGACCACCCCGACGCCACCCTCCTCGTCAACTCGGCAGGGTTCTTCACGCCCAAGGCCTTCCTCGACCACGAGGTCGCGCACTACGACGCCTATCACGACCTCAACAGGGCAACCTACTTCCTGACTCAGACCATCGTTCGGGGCATGGTCGCCGGGGGGCAGGGCGGCGCCATCGTGAACGTGGGCAGCATGTGGGCGCACCAGGCCCTCGCCGTGACACCGTCGTCGGCCTACTCGATGGCCAAGGCGGGCCTGCACGCCCTCACGCACAACCTGGCCATGGAGCTCGCCGGCGAGGGCATCCGTGTGAACGCTGTGGCTCCGGCCGTCACCAGGACGCCCCTGTTCGAGAAGGTCTTTCCCGCAGACCAGTTGGACGGCGCGATGGAGCAGTTGAGCGGCCTGCACCCGCTCGGCCGGGTCGGCACCCCGCAAGACCTGGCCTCCGCGATCGTCTTCCTCCTCTCGTCGGCCTCGAGCTGGACCACGGGCGCCATCCTCAACGTCGACGGCGGGGTCATGGCAGGCCGCAACTAGTAGACGCACCCCGTTCACGCCCCGCCCGGGAACGCGACCTGTCACCTGCCCCGGGCGGGGCAGCCAAAAGGCATCGATCAATGCCGCACGCGTGTGAAGGAGCCCCTATGGCAGGCAATCTGAGAAGTGTGACCGACGAGACCTTCGCGGATGAGGTGCTCAAGAGCGGCAAGCCTGTGCTCGTCGATTTCTGGGCCGAGTGGTGCGCGCCCTGCCGCCTTGTAGCACCGGTCCTTGAGGCGCTCGCCGCCGAGCACAGTGACAAGATCACGATCGTCCAGCTGAACGTCGACGAGAGCCCCCGCACGGCTGCCGAGTACGACGTCAGGTCCATCCCCACGCTCAACGTCTACCGGGACGCCAAGGTCGTCAAGACGGTCATCGGGGCCTGGCCCAGGTCGGTCCTGGAACAGGACCTGCTGGAGTTCCTGAGGTGACCGGGCCCTGAAGCGGGGGGCACCCGCCCGCCGCCGCGCCTGCCGTGACACGCTGCGGCGAGCGCGAGCAGGCGGGCCAGGCCGGCGGTCGGGGCAGACTGACAAGGCGTACTCCTCACGCGCGATCCGCGACCAACTCCGCAAGCGAGGGATCCGCGCAGTGATCCCAGTTCCAGCTGATCAACGAAATCACCGGCTTCGTCGCGGAAGCCGCGGCCGCGGGCAACCGGCGTTCGACCGCGAGACATACAACAGCGGAACACGGCCGAACGCTGCATCAACCGCTTGAAACAGTGGCGAGGGATCGCGATCCGATATGAGAAGACCGCGACGATCTACCTGGCCGGACTCCACACGCGGGCATCTTTCTCTGGTCCGCCCGGTGATCCAATCGCCTCGTGTCAGGGCCTTGACCTCCGGAGGCAGGCTGCCACCGGGTTGGACGGCGAGGAGCATGACCTCGTCCGGGGTGTACCGCATCGCGATGGCGATACGTGGATTCAAGCCGTTGACGGCATAGGCCGTGGTCGGTTGGGGCCCTGCGGCATCGTCGTTGTGGCCCGGTGTGTCATCGCAGGGTGGGAACTCGGCGGGGCCGAGTGCTTTGCCTACGGTGAAGTCGACGTTGGCCACCTGCGTGTAGGTGCGACCCTCGTACATGGCAGCGATCGCGCATGACCCTTCGGCCGCCCCGCCACCGCCCTGCGCTGAACAGGCGGTCGTCAGCGCGGCCACGACCATGACCATGCCCGAGTACAACGGCCGCCGCCGCGACCGCGTCGACATGTCGGCGTCGCGTCGGCGTGAAATTCTGATTCGCATCAGTGGGCTCCTTCTGGAGCGTGCGCGCTCCGTCACACCGGGGGCCGCGTAACCCATGGGGAGTTCGGACCCCGGGCGCGTCTCCCGATCAATTCGTGAATACGACGGAGCTCGGGGCGAACTGGTTCGTTCCGCTTTCGGTGACTCGCCCTTCTCACATGATCCAAACGAGAGACCCTCGGCCGGGGCCGATGGCCGGCCGGGCGACTATGCCGGATAGACGCCTCGTCGACACCGGGCCGCTTGAATGGCCTTCTCCCGCCGCGCCGTCACCGAGGCGCCAGCACCCAGATGTCGCGGGGCTCCGACGGCATGGAGGCCGTAATGACTGCACCAGACAATTTCCCGCCCTACGAAGACCTGGCCGCCTCCAACCCCCTGAGCTCGGAGGAGGAGTACGACGAGGACGAGCTGGGAGAGGATGTCCTGGACCGGGGTTACTCACCCGCCAATACACCCCTCGCCGTCTACGACTGGGGCATCACTGCGAGGGAGGGCGCCTCCCACGAGGACCTCGCCCATCGGCTCAGGCGCGAGGCGCCGGAGGTCATTGCATCGGACGAGGGTGACGGGCTGGGCGACACGATCGGCACGGACGGAGAGCTCATCGACGACCAGGTCGGCGACGAGCGCGCGGGACGCCTCCTCGGCTGGGACACGGATGTTCTCGCCGGAGGACACGACGGCGACGACTACTGGGCGCGAGACGTGGGCACCGACAACGGTGCCGCCTCCGCCGAGGAGGCGGCTGTCCATGTGGTGCCTGACACCCAAGAGGACTCCTGAGCGACCGCCAGCCCCCGGCCGAGCCAGGTGCAGGGGTGAGTGCGAACTGTCCGGAGCAGAGGGGCGCTGAGACAGGGTGGATTTTCAGTCCCTCCGCAGCCGGTCCGGCAGGCTGTATGTCGGACCGCCCTGGGCAGGCGTATCCACGGAAGGCCCACCGTCGCCGGGACGGTGTACGCCGTTCCCCGCACTACGGCCGGCAGCGGCTGCCAGGTCAGACATGTCAAGCGGTCTCAGCAGGAGTTGGGGCCGGTCGGACCCGTCGCTGTACCCAGACCAGTCGCCAGCCCCGCAGGCAGGAGCGGGGCTGGGTGCCACGCCCTGGACTGGATGAAGCGAGCCGACACCGCACGCCGGCTGCAGCTGGCGTATCTGGGCTGCCGCAGTACACGCCCGGGCTGCGTACAGCGTGACCGCCCGCCACTGGCGTGGAGGGTCGCAGGCCTGCGCGGCCGGCCTGCTCACCAGCCAGTCGCGACAGTACGGGAAAGCGCGCCCCACGTGGCGCGCGAGTCGCATGTCGAAATACGCCGGAAACCCCTTCGTGAAATCCAGGGGTGCGCGCACAGCGAAAGAAAAGGCAGCGACTTCGCGTAGACGTCCTGTAGATGGACTCGTGCTTGGCTTGTCCGCACAAGATGATCTGGGGATTGAGAACCATGCACTGTGCGGATATTGGAAAAACGTGCCGCGCGGCTCCGGATGGACATGCCGGAGCCAGCGGCGGCGCCCCGGCAGCAGGGCCCGCCGAGGGCCGAGGGCAACTCGACCCGGAGTCCGCCGCCTGGGTGGACGCGATCGAGGGCGGCCGTGGGCCGCAGTACGAGCAGGCCTGCACGCGGCTGCACGAACTGCTGGTGCGGTTTGCCATGGACGAAGTGTTCCGCCGAGGTCCTCGTTACCGAATCGCCGGGCCCGAGCTGAACGATCTCGCCCACCAGGCGGCCGCCGACGCACTGATGAGGATCACGCACAAAATCCAGGAATTTCGAGGCGACGCCAAGTTCACCACATGGGCGTTCCGCTTTGTTGTATTTGAAGTGTCCAGCAAGCTGGGCCGCCATTTCTGGCGTGTTTCAAATACCCGGTTCGACGTGGATGAATGGGCGCAAGTGCCCGACCGTTCCGGTATCGACCCCGTCAGCCACTGGCAGACGCGAGAACTGGTCGAAGCCGCGCGCGGCGCAGTCGAGACAGCACTGAGCGCCCGCCAGCGGCAGGTCTTCACCGCCGTTGTCAACGGGGTCCCCCTGGAAACGCTCGCCAGTGAGCTGGAGACGAACCGTAACGCGCTCTACAAGACGATGTTCGACGCCCGTAAGAAACTGCGAGCTCAGCTGATAGCCAGCGGACATCTCAGCGCTGCGGGCTGATGCAGCGGCGACGACGCCGGCCCGGGCGGTGCTGACCAGGGGGCTGCACGCTGGTGGAGGACGTGTGGGGTCAGGACGCACCCGCGTTGGCAGTGGGCATGCTCATTCTCGCCACGCTGACGGACGTATCTTCTCCAGCCTGTACGTCAGCCAGAACTGGCAGCTCATCGCGCAGGGCGTGATCGTCGGCGCCGTCGGCGTCGCCGCCATGGTTCGGCTCTCGAAGAGGGGATAGGTATGACGAACGCGCCAGGAGCGCCTATCGACTACCGATTGAGTGGTCTCGCCAACGACGTCGAGATCATCATTGACACCTGGGGAGTGCCGCACATCTACGCGGAAACGGCAAGTGATGCCTTTATCGCGCAGGGATTCAACGCCGCGAGAGAACGTCTCTTCCAGATGGAGATGTTGCGTCGTCGCGGGCAGGGCCGAATCTCGGAAGTCCTCGGTTCGGCCTATCTCGAACAGGACCGCGCCAGCCGGCTGTTCCTCTTCCGGGGCGACATCGATGCTGAGTGGGTGGCGTATGGTGAAGGCGCGCGTGAGGTCATCACAGACTTCGTTGTCGGCGTCAACGCCTACATTTCGTGGGTCCTGGCCAACGAGCCTGCGCTTCCTCCGGAGTTCGCGCACTACGGGTTCTATCCGGAGCTGTGGCATGCCGAGGACGTCTTGCTCGTGCGCACCAATGGGGTCTTGTTCAACGCTGAGCACGAGGTGGCGCGTGCGCGCACGTTGCGTGACTTCGGGCCAGATGTCGAGGAGTTGCGGCAGCCTCGGGAGCCGGCGGACCCGTTGGTACTCCCGGACGGGCTTGAATTGTCCGAAATCGAGGACGAGGTCCTGAGTCTCTACCGCCTTGCCTTCTCGCCTGTCACCTATCCCGGCCAGGAGACGCCGAATGCTGCCGAGCGACCGGTGGACGGCAGCAACAACTGGATTGTTGCCGCCACCAAGACCGAGACAGGCCGGCCGATTCTTGCGAACGATCCGCACCGAGCTCTGACGCTGCCTTCGTTGCGCTATATCGCGCACCTCGAGGCGCCTGGATTGAGCGTAATCGGGGCTGGCGAGCCAAATCTGCCGGGCATTTCGCTTGGTCACAACGGCAGGGTCGCGTTCGGTCTGACGATCTGGCCGGCCGACATGGAGGATCTCTACGTATACGAGCTCGATCCATCCGATCCGGGGCGTTACAGGTACGGCGACCGATGGGAACGGTTCAAGGTCGTTTCAGAGTCGATCGGGGTCCGCGACTCGGATCCGGCGGAGGTCCGGCTCACCTTCACGCGACACGGTCCGGTCATCTACACAGATCCGGAGCGACGGTTCTCCGTAGCGGTCCGCGCCGCGTGGCTCGAGCCGGGAATGGTGCCGTACCTCGGAAGTCTTGCGTACCTCGGCGCCGAGAACATCGACGAGTTCCTTGCTGCGCTCGAGCACTGGGGCGCGCCCGCGGTCAACCAGATCGTCGCGGCCCCGAACGGGGAGATCGCCTGGCAGGCAAGCGCAGCGATTCCCAAGCGACCTAACTGGGACGGCAGTCTGCCTGTGCCCGGTGATGGCCGATACGAATGGGACGGCTACGCCCGGGCCGGCGACCTGCCCCGGGTGCGGAATCCGGAGTCGGGCTGGTTCGCGAGCGCCAACGAGATGAACCTTCCCGAGGCCTTCCAGAAGGACGGACCCCCGGTGACGTACGACTGGCCGAGTCGTGGCCGGTACGAGCGGCTTGCGGATTGGCTGGACAAGAGCTCCGAGGTTGGCGTCGCGGAGAGCGTCGACATGCAGAGCGATGCTCTGAACGTGCACGCACGCCAGGCGCTCGACCTGCTCGCTCCCATCGACATTGCGCAAGTGGGCGAAGGAAGCCTGTTCGAAGCTCTCCGGCGTTGGGACGGCGTCGAGGATGTCGACTCGCAGGAGGCTGCGGTATTCGAGGTCTGGTTCCGCCGGCACTTCCGTAAGGCGCTCGCGGAGTCCCACCTACGTCGAGTCGGCTTCGAGGGCGAGCGTCTGGACGGTGCGATCAAGGTCTTGCTGCGTGACGAGACGTTCGGCGGCGACCTGCGTGCCGAGCTTCGGATGCTTCGTGCGATCGACTGGCACGATGCCCAGGTCGCGAAGGAGCTCACCAAGGTGGTGAGTGGCTCTCTGACAGATGCTGCCAAGGAGCTGGAAGAGCTCCTTGGACAAGACCGGAGCTCGTGGACGTGGGGCCGGTTGCACCACTCGACGTTCATCAACCTCGCACTCGACCCGACATCTGGGGTTCCCGACCAGTGGAAGCGCGTCGGACCACTGCCCAGATCGGGTAGCGGCGACACGGTGGGCCTCACTGCATACGACCGGAACTTCCGGCAGACGGGTGGCTCCACGTTCCGCATGGTTGTGGACGTCGGCAACTGGGACGGCAGCCTGGCCATGAACTCTCCCGGTCAATCGGGCGACCCACGTTCGCCTCATTACGCCGACCTGTTCGTGCCGTGGGCTCGAGGTAAGGCGTTTCCGCTGCTCTACAGCAGGGACGCGGTGCTCCGGCATGTCGAGACGACCATCCGCCTCCGACCTGCTGCCCGCAGTTGACCAAGGCGCGTTCTTCATCGTCGCGTCGCGCTGTCATTGCATGCGGCGCGGACACACGTTGGTGGGACGGCCGCGGCGAGTATCAGCTGGTGAGCTGCCGGAGCCGGGATCTCTTCGGGCCTGTCGGACGTTCAGTGCAGGGGTCGTGCACGAGGTGCCCGCGGCGCGCGGCGGGGGGCCGAGCGGGGAGTGAGTTCGATCAGGCGGAGGACCCGGTAGCGGTGTGGGCGGAAAGGCTCGTAGAGCGCCTCGATCTCGCTGTCGTCCAAGCGACGGCCGAGCAGGGCGGCACCCGTCATCCGGCCGAGGTGGTAGTCCCCGAAGGGGAGAGCGTCGGCGTCGCCGAGGGCGCGGTGGCCGACCTGGGCGGCGGTCCAAGGCCCGATGCCCGGTAGCTTGGCCAGGAGCGCGTAGGCACGCCCGGGGTCACCCGCGGTCCGGTCGATGCGAGCGGCGTGGTGGGCGGCCTGGATCACGGTGCGGGAGCGGTGCAAGTCGATGCCGGCCTGGCGTCACCCCCAACTGGGGACCGACGACCACGCCTTCGGGGTCGGTGGCACGCGCATGCCCTGCGGGGCGGGGCCGGGCGGTTCGGTGCCGTATGCCCGCACGAGGCGGGTGAAGGCGGCCTGGGCGTCCAGACCGACGACGCGCTGCTCGATGATCGCCGGGACGAGCGCTTCGAAAAGCCGCCCGGTGCATGGCACGCGCAGGCCGGGCATCCGGCGCAGCGCGCGCTGGAGAAAGGGGTGGTCGGGCCGGAACAGCTCGGGGTGATCCCCAGCGCCGAGTTCGGTCGGGATGGCGTCCACCAGCTCCCGGGCCCCGGGGCCCCAGGCGTCGATGGACAGGTCGTCGAGCCGCTGTTGCCGGATGCGATAGGTGACCGGCCCTGTGGAGGTGAGCGCGGTGCGCCAGAGGGCCCGGTCGGGCGTGACGCGGTGGGTGGGATCGTGGTGGCCGCGGCGCAGAGCGGCCAGCGTCCGTCTCGCGTCGACGGGGAAGCCGGGCTGCCAGTGGAGCGACTCGTCCGGTGGCTGGAACATCTGGCTGCTTTCAGGAGGGCCGAACTCTCTCGGGAGTCGTGCCCATCGGCGTGGGCACAGCCGCCATGCTGGGCCCACGCCGACGGTCACCCGCAGGATGCACGGGCCGGTATACCGACGCCGGAGGTCGGGCCAGCGGCTCGAGCCGACACGGCCAGGCCTGCCAGCAAGGAGATTGGCATTCCTGGTCTGGCCGCGGATCGTCGGGGCAGCGGACATGGACCGCGGGCATTCCCTACGTCAGTGGGTTCCGGCGGTGTCGATGTCGCGGTGACCGCTGTTCGGGGCAACGCTGACAGCTGCCGCAGTGCGCATCGGTGCCTGGGGTAGGCGCCGAAGCCGAGTTGGGGAACGCCGATGCCGTTGTCGAGGGCAAGAGTGGGTTGGGTGTTCACGTCGGGCTCCGGTTCAGTTCAGCTCGTCCGTCGGCGCCTCAGGCGCAAGGAGCACGGCGATCCGGCTGGTGTGGGCGACAGCATCGCTGACGCGCCGGTCGAAGAAGGCGGCCAGCCAACCGCGGTGGTGGGGGCTGAGGACGAGGAGGTCGGCCTTGAACTGCTCGGCGGCGGTGGAGATGGCGTCGGGTATCTGCTCCGTCAGGCCGGAGACAAGCTCTCCGTCGGCGTCGATGCCGGCACGGTGGAAAGTCGCGACGGCCTCGTTGAGGATGGCGTGCGCCTCGGGGCTGTCCTCGAGGCGGACCAGGGTGTCGAAGGCGACGGTGGAGGCGAGGACGTGCAGGATCTGCACACGCCCTCCCGTCACGGAGGCCATGTCCTTGGCCAGGCCGAGGGCCTGGTGGCGGTTGGAACTGGCGTCGATGGCAACCAGGATGCGCTGGAACACGGGGATCGTCCGATTCTCGGCCGGAGCCGGGGTGGTGAGCAGGGAAGGTGAGACGGGCTGGTTCGGGTCAGGGCAGGTAATGGGCCGCAGGCCGCACCTGGGCCGAGCCGGGGTTCTGGCGGGCGTCGAGTCGTGTCGGCCCTGCCGGAGCGGGCCCATGCAGAGGTCCAGCTGGATCTTCAGCGCGGACAGGCCCTGGTGTTCGGTACCGGCGTCGATCTGGTGGCTGGAGCACTCCTGGCGCAGCTGCTGATCCTCTCTCGCACGCCAGGCCTCAGTCCGACGGAGCGGCTCCCGAGAACTCGGTGAGGAAGCGCGGCGGCATGGCGTCACGTCCACGTCGCCACTCGATGAGGCCAGTGCTTCCATGACCGACATCGCCCCAGTGCGGACCTGGCCGGGCGGAACCTCGAGGGTGCGCGTATGGGGCGGCACGTCGGCAATGCTCTGACCGTGAGGTTCGTCATGATTACTCACCCTGTTGGCTGGTCGGGTCCGTATGCGGGTTGCGTGCAGCGAGGACACTGATCACGGTGGCGACGAGGGCGAGTCCGCCGTATCCGAGGGCGATCTGCGGTAGCGAGAAGGCGTTGGAGAGTTGCCCGGAGATGAAGCTGAGGAGGGCAGCTCCCACGTAGCAGAGGAGGTAGATCGCGCTGAAGATCGGTGCCCGGTCGGCCAGGGTGCTGCCGTAGAGCAGGCCGCGGGTGGCGGCACTGATGGCGATGCCTTGACCGGCGCCTGCGACGATCGTTGCGGCGATGAACAACGCCAGTGTGCCTACGTCGATCGCTGCGATGATGCCGATCCATCCGGCCAGGAAGATGGTCATGCCGATGCGTTGGGCCGCCGCGGATGTGAACCGGCCGCCGATGGGAGCGCCGAGAACGCTGGGGGCCATGTAGGCGGCGAATACCAGTCCGAGGGTGAGCGAGCTGTGGGTGTGGAGTTGATCTTCGACGAGCGCGGGCATGAAGGCCTGGTAGAAAGCCCCGGTCGTCCAGGTGGCCACGAACACCGCGGCCGCGACAGGGAGCAGATGCCTGACCCGGGCCGGTACGCGGACCCGGGGTATTAGTGATCGCCAAGCGCCAGGCGTCGGCTTCGCGGTCTCCGGGCTGATGACGATGAGTGC
Source organism: Streptomyces sp. NPDC046805 (assembly GCF_040645355.1). Taxonomy (NCBI): domain Bacteria; kingdom Bacillati; phylum Actinomycetota; class Actinomycetes; order Kitasatosporales; family Streptomycetaceae; genus Streptomyces; species Streptomyces sp. NPDC046805. Next base: position 97,720 of record NZ_JBEYYC010000026.1, read on the forward strand.
GGCGGACAGTACGAGGAGACCGACGGCAACCAGGTAGATGAGGTGGCGTGGCCAAGGGCCGAACTGGACCAGGGCGCCAGAGACGATAGCGCCGAGGGAGAGGCCGAGCATGGGTCCCTGGCTGGACGCGACAGAGGCCAACCAGGTCGGCCTGCTGGGCGCGGCGTCGACGATGTAGGAGGTGAGGCTGCTGCTGGCCAACCCCGTACCGACGCCCATCAGGAGCCGACCGGCCAGCAGAATGCCGATGCCGTGCACGTTCAGCAGCAGCAGACAACCCAGCAGAAGCAGGCCGAGGCTGGCGATCGCGGTGAGCCGCCGGCCCAGATGATTGGACAGTCGTCCCAGCACCAACAATGCGGCGATAGTGCCGACGGAATTGGCGACGACGGCCAGCGCGATATCGGCGTTGGTGAACCCATGCTCAGCCCGATAGGTGTTGAACAGAGGGATCGGCGTGACCAACGCGGCGAACGAGGCCACCAGGGAGACCACCGCAGATGAGAAGGCCAGCCGGAGCGTTCTGCCCTGGCGAGCCTGGTTGATCACTGGTGCCACGTCTTGCATCGAGCCGTGCCTTTCCATTCTTGCGTCATCGTCCGTGTGGTTCGCGTCGATGCACGGCGCCGTCTTACCTCGCGATCTCACCCGCTCCTCGTCGCCCTCCCGCCGCAGCCGGCTGCGCCTGCATGAGCCGCTGCTGCCCGAGTTGCATGCCGCCGACCTGCTGGGCCGGGTCGAGGGCGGTGATCGTCCGGTTCGACCCATGCCAGCAGCGCGGGCCGCAGCCCCGGATCGAGGTCCGCGACTCGTTTGCGGCCCCCCTCCCGGCCGCCGCAGCCAGCCCAGCGCTCCTCTCCGGCTCTAGCTCGAACGCGCCCTTGCGGACTGTCGTCTCACTCACCGCAGCCGCCCGTGCGACGGCCCGGATACCGCCATGCCCCAGCGCCTGGGCCTCGGCCCCCATGAGCGGCCGCCGCTGCCACTCGTCCAGATGCGGGAACAACACCGCGAACGTCACAGCGAGTTGGCTGCGGGCCTCGTCCGGGATGCGGATACCGCGTCAACCAGCCCCGGAGCGGGAAGCAACACGTTGATTCTCTGCAAGCCCTGACCACCCCCGTGTGGACGGGCTGTCTACCTCGCATCGACGCCTGCATGGCGGCCGCCCGCGTGGGCCCGCTCACGGGCGTCGCGCACGGCGGCGGACAGGCTGGCGATGTCATAGGCGCCGTGGTGTCGGAGCCCGTTGACGAAGAACGTGGGCGTCCCTGCCACGCCGCTGAGGTCCGCAGACTCCACATCCTCGGCCACGCGCGCTGCCCCCGCCCGGGCGCGCAGGTCGTGCTCGAAGCGCCCGGCGTCCAGTCCGATCTGGGCTGCGTAGCGGCTCAGGTCGTCCGGCTGCAGGGAGCCCTGGTGGGCAAGGAGCAGATCGTGCATCTGCCAGTAGCGACCCTGCGCTGCGGCTGCTTCGGCCGCTTCGGCCGCGATCTGGGCGTGCACGTGGACGTCCACGAGGGGGAGGTGACGCCAGACGTAGCGCACGTCGTCGTATCCTCCCAGCAACTCGCGGATGACGGGCTCGGCCTGGCCGCAATACGTGCATTCGTAGTCGCCGTACTCGAGCACCGTCACCGTCGCCCGGCAGTGCCCCCGCACGTGGTCACGGGCGGGGTCGACGTCGACCGCCAGGTCCACGATGCGCTCCGCCGTCCCAATGCGGGCCCTGAGCCGTGCCTTCTGCGGGAGGAGCCCGATTGCCCCGTTGACCGCCCATGCGAGTGTGAACGAGACGACGACGGCGCCCAGCACGCCTGCCTTCGCCAAATCGAGCTGAGCGCCATGGAAGGCGCGCGCCGCGATGAGCAGCGAGACGGTGAATCCGACGCCCGAGAGCGTCCCTCCTGCGGCTACGGCACCCCAGCCCGCCGAAGGGCGCAGGCGGCCCCGGCTCAGCCAGGCCGTCGCCGCAGACGCGCCCAGGATGCCAAGAGGCTTGCCGAGCACGTATCCGAAGAAGATGCCCAACGTGACCGGAGAGGTGGCGGCCCGGCGAAGGAGGTCGGCGTCGACCGGGATCCCGGCGTTGGCCAGGGCGAAGAGCGGCACGATCGCGTAACTCGTCCACGGGTGGAACAGCCGCTGCATTCGCTCGTTGGGGGAAACGGCGGAGGCGAGGCCCTCGCGCGCGGAGCGTGCCAACTCTGAGGTCGGCTGCTCACGGAAGAGCTGGAACAGCCCGCTCGCACGCTCAAGGTCGCTCCGCGAGGCCGGGGCGGCGTAGGTGAGCAGGCCCATGGCGAGCCCGATGATGACGGGGTCCACCCCCGACTGTGCCAGGGCGACCCAGGCGACGGTGGCGAGGAGCCCGTAGACGGCAGCCCGGCGCACGCCGAGGACGCGCACGAGGAACACGACGGCGAAGACAGCCAGGGCCGTGAGGAGCGGTACCGCCTCGATGCGGCCGCTGTAGGCGCCGACGATGACGGCCAGCGCGAGGAGGTCGTCGGTGACCGCGATCGTCAGGATGAAGACCCGCAGCCCGGCTGGCATGCGCCGGCCGAGGGTGGCCAACATGCCCAGGGCAAAGGCGGTGTCCGTCGACATTGCCGCCCCCCACCCGTGCACCGACGGGTGACCGGCGTTGAATGCCAGATAGACGCCGATGGGGGTGAGCATGCCGCTGACGCCGGCGGCGAGGGGCAGGGTGAGACGCCTGCGCTCCCGCAGCTCGCCCATGTCGAACTCGCGCCGGGCCTCCAGCCCGACCACGAAGAAGAACAGTGCCATGAGGCCGCTGTTGACCAGATCGCGGAGCGAAAGCGACGCGATGTGGGAGGCGGCCTGCACCGAGATCCGCGTGCTCCAGAACGAGGTGTAGCCCGACGGCGCCGTGTTCGCCCATATCAGTGCGGTGAGAGTAGCCGCCAGGAGGACGACGGCGCTGCCCGTCTCGGTGTGGAGGAAGGCATACAGCGGCGAGCGGGCGCTCTGTCCGCGTTCCGTCCGGCCCCAGAGCTCGACGGGGCTGGGAGGCAGGCTCATCGGACTGGCCCGCCGTCGGACGGCTCAGGGGCCGGCGGCAGTCGGTCGGGCGTGGGCCGCCCCGCGCCCAGGCGGGCGCGCTTCCGCGGGCCGCGCCCTTCGACGACTGTCCTTTCCCAGCGGATGCTCCGCTCCTGCTCCACTCCAACGCCTCTCCCAGCAGCGTCCGACCGCTGCCTCATCGTCTCTCCTCCCGCACCCCGGGCCCCATTGCGCCGACGGTCCCTTTCCAGGTGAACGGGTTGGACCGGCCGACCCGCTCGATCGGCTGCGCAAGGACGGGGTCCGCGGCGGCCAGCTGGCTGTAGGCCGCAGCATCGCGGAGGTGCATAGCTGCTCCATGCGTGTCGTGGCGGAGCGAGGGGGCCGGCATCGCCCGGTGCGTGCTCCGTGCGGCACGGACGGCCGCGCTCTCAGGTTCGGGCAGGGGCGGTCCCACGCGATCGGCTCGCCCGCGAACCTCCCCCTGCGCGCAAGTTCGCCGGCCCAGGCCTTCCCGCGTGTGGTTTCCAGTACTCCTGAATACCTGAAGGGCGCGCGACGGGTGCGCCCTCGGCATCTACCCGGCGTAGACAGTCCTGACAGGGCAGCAGCGTCGGATCACGACCCGCTGCCGCATCCCACCCGTCCCCGGAGCCGGAACATCTGGCGGACCACGATGCGGAGTAGACGCAGAGTCGATGCCAGCGGGTCTTTCATGAAACGGCGGGTGCCACTATTCCCCAAGGCCACAGGACGGACAGGACGGAGGAGAGCTCGCGTGGGTTCATCCCCAACGGCACGGAACGTCGGCGGGCTCACCTAGCTCGGAGTCCGGTGCGTGAGCACGGGTGCTCCGCCCTGCTGCGTCGCCGTCGATGCCGCCGTCCGGGTCACCGCCGGCAACCGCGACAGCCCGATCCGGCTGGCGGCGAACGCCGTACCCGAACATGCGGCAGCGACTCGTCCGCTTCGCCGAGGCGACCTCCGAACGACGGCTGCGACCTGCTGTCCAAGAACCAAGACGACGACCGGAAGGAACAGCATGACCGACGTTTCCGAGGACTTCGACCTCGTTGTCCTGGGCGGCGGCAGCGGTGGATACGCCGCCGCTCTGCGCGGGGCGCAGCTGGGACTGCGCACCGCGATGATCGAGAGGCACAAGCTGGGCGGCACCTGTCTGCACAACGGCTGTATCCCCACCAAGGCCCTGCTGCACGCTGCCGAGATCGCCGACCGGGCCCGCGACGCACGGCTCGTCGGCGTGATGGCCACGTTTGAAAGCATCGACATGCCCGCGGTGCAGCGCTACAAGGACGAGACGGTCGACAGTCTGTGCAAGGGGCTGACGGGCCTGGTCAAGGCACGAGACATCACTTACATCGAGGGTGAGGGCCGACTGTCCTCCCCGACCTCCGTCGACGTGAACGGCCGACGGATCCAGGGTCGTCACGTGCTGCTGGCGACCGGCTCCGTGCCGAAGTCGCTGCCGGGCCTGGTGATCGACGGCGACCGCATCATCTCCTCCGACCACGCCCTCGTCCTGGACCGCGTGCCGAAGTCCGCGATCGTCCTGGGCGGCGGTGTCATCGGCGTCGAGTTCGCCTCCGCGTGGAAGTCCTTCGGCTCGGACGTCACGGTCATCGAGGGCCTCAAGCACCTCGTCCCGGTCGAGGACGAGAACTCCTCCAAGCTTCTCGAGGGCGCGTTCCGCAAGCGCGGCATCGAGTTCAATCTCGGCACGTTCTTCGAGAAGGCCGAGTACACGCAGGACGGTGTCAAGGTCACCCTCGCCGACGGCAAGGAGTTCGAGGCCGAGGTCCTCCTCGTCGCCGTCGGCCGCGGTCCGGTCTCCCAGGGTCTCGGCTACGAGGAGCAGGGTGTCGCTATGGACCACCGGGGCTACGTCCTGGTCGACGAGTACATGCGGACGAACGTCCCGACCATCTCGGCTATCGGCGACCTGGTCCCGACCCTCCAGCTCGCGCACGTCGGCTTCGCCGAGGGCGTCCTGGTGGCGGAGCGGCTGGCCGGCCTGAAGGCCGTCCCGATCGACTACGACGGTGTCCCGCGGGTGACGTACTGCCACCCGGAGGTCGCCTCCGTGGGTCTGACCGAGGCCAAGGCCAAGGAGATCTACGGCGCGGAGAAGGTCGTCGCCCTCAAGTACAGCCTGGCGGGCAACGGCAAGAGCGTGATCCTCAAGGCCTCGGGCGAGGTCAAGCTCGTCCAGGTCAAGGACGGTGCCGTGGTCGGCGTCCACATGGTCGGCGACCGCATGGGCGAGCAGGTTGGCGAGGCCCAGCTGGTCTACAACTGGGGGGCACTGCCGTCCGAGGTAGCCCAGCTCATCCACGCATACCCGACGCAGAACGAGGCCCTGGGCGAGGCCTACCTGGCCCTGGCCGGCAAGCCCCTCCACACCCACGACCAAGGCTGAGGTCGCATCAGTTCGCCGCATTGAGGGGGGCGCCCGCCCCAGTAGATGCCCTTCCCGCCGCGGATGCGGCACGTTCCTCGCGTTCCGCGGGCAGGACGTCGCGGTGGTGGGCGTTGGTGTCGCGCCGGCGCAGGTAGGCGTGTGGAGCCGGGTCTGCACGGTGTGGTTCGCATAGTTGGAGTTGGCGTTGGCGTTGGTGAGCTGTCGCAGTCGTCCGCAGTAGGCCTCGATCGGGTTCACCCACGAGGCATAGGTCAGGATGAAGCACAGATCGATCTTGTGCTTTCTTGCCGAAGCGGCGGATGTCGGTGGCCTGTTGGCGGACAGGTTGTCCAGGCTCCCGTAGATCGGGGCGCCGTCGGGCCGGGCGGCAGGGATCGAGTTCAGCGCGGCGGGGCTGCTGGCCCTGGTCGCGGGCCAGGACGTGGAGCCGGCCGACGACTCCGATGGCCGTGACGGACAGTGGCGGATCGCGAAACGCACCGCGAAGGAGGGGGTGGTGTCCACTGCTGATCCCGACGCCCGGCACATCCACAAGAACCGCACCAGCCACCAGGAGGGCTTCAAGCGGCATGTGTGCCTCGAGCCCGAGACCGGGCTGTTCACCGCTGTTGCGCTCACCGGTGGCAGCGGGGCAGGCAATCGGTGAGGTCGCCGTCGCCGCAGACCCTCTGGCCGATGAGGAGCGGGAGTCAACCATCCTCGGCGATGGCGCCTATGGCATCGGCGACCTGCGGAAGCGTCTGCAGACCGACAGCCACACGCTCGTGATCAAACCGCCCCGCTGCGACGGACCATTCCCGGCGAGTTCACCATCGACGATTTCACCGTCGACATCACCGTCGCCACGGCCACCTGCCCGGTCGGCCATACCGTCGCCCTGGGCCGCTCCCAGACGGGCGGCAACTGTCAGGCCCGGTTCAAGGCGCTGTGCCGCACCTGCCCACTGCGCGAGCGTTGCACCACCTCCAAGACCGGACGGACCCTCACCGTCCATCCCCAACATGCCCTGCTGACCGCCGCGCGCCGGGCCGCCACCTACCCCGACTGGCAGGACGAGTACCGCCGATGGCGCCCCGGTCGAGCGGGCCATCGCCTGACGTTGCCCACGGCAGTCGCAGAGTGCCCTGTCGAGGCGTGATCAAGAACGACACCTGGCTCCACCACCGCGCCGCAGCCCTCAACCCCCGCCGCCTCATCAGCCTCGGACTTTCCCGCACAGGCGACACTTGGGCACTCACCCCGGCCACCACATAAGTCAGGGCGGCCGGCCGACAGCCAGGCGCCCTGCACCAAGATTTTCAGTGATCTTCTAGACGTTGACGAGGACGCGCACTCCTGGGCCAGACGCTCTTCGGCGCGTCGGGCCGCCCGCAGCTGTGCGTTGCAGTACGGGGCACCTCCCCGTCAGCCTTGATTCCGGAGTCGAGCAGTGTCTTCAGGGATTCGACGCGTGCCTCCCGGCCGTCGTGGTCCGCATCGCGGGGAAGGATCGCGCCACTCACGGCCACACTGGGTACGAGGTGCGCCATGTGGACGGCGCTCCTCGTCAGTCGGGCCAGAGCCGTGACGGTCTTGAGCGCCTGCGCGCATGCCGGAGTCGAGTCGACGACCGGCGGAATGCGGGAGAGTACGGTGGGCCTTCCTTGGCGGTGTGGATTCACCAGCCGCTGCGCAGTCGTTGCAGTACGGCGTCCCAGTCGATCAGACGACTCTCGGTACCCAGGGGAACGAGCGTGAGACTCTCCGAGACGAGCCAGGTGCTCATCGTCGGGAACGGAATCTCCAGCAGCGCCGAATCTCCGGCCCCCTTGAGCAGGATGCTCAGTTGTCCGCCGCCAAGGCGGGAGCGGGGTGGCCAGATCCGGACGTTGCCTGGGCCAGCCGGGCGCTGAATGCCTTCCCACAGCAGCTCGCGGGAGAGCTCCCAGACGACAGGGGGGCGATCGGGGGACTCGCTGGGGAATTCGAGGGTCACGACATACGGGTCGCTCATGCGGTAGATGAACCGCAGCGGGAGCCTGACACAGATGTCATCGCTCATGACGATGTGGCCGTTCAGTTCGAGTTCCGTCGTTCCGGATTCCGCGGCGGAGCCATCGCCCTGGAGCATGTGGTGTGTGGACACGGGGCCTCCCGGGCCTCAGTGGGCGGCCTGGGAGGCCGCGATGATCGCGTCGGCGACGCTGTCGGCACGCGTGATGAGGGATAGGTGGCCCTCGGGGGCCTTGGCGATGTGGGACCGTGCCCGCCGTGTGATGAAGAGCTGCTCGGGCGCGGGGATCACGTGGTCCTGGGTGCCGACGACCGCCCAGGACGGCAGCGACTTCCAAGCGCGGGTGCCCGAGGGCTGCGAGCCGGCGCTCACCGCGAAGGGCCGCTGGCTTGAGGCCGGCGACCTGGCTTGGGCGACCGGGACACCGTTGGCGAGGCATCCGGCGAAGCCCTGGTAGGTACCGCTGGGTGCGTACTTGCGGTAGGCCTCGGCGTCGCCGGGCAGGGCATCGGGGTACGGAGCGGCTTCATGGCTCTGCCCTGCCGCTCAGCTCTGCACGAGCGGGGTCACGACCAAGTGCTCCGACAGGGACCAGACCTGGCGCTCGCCGGTACGGATCAGCTGGGAGAAGAGCAGGTTCTGGCCGCAGTCGTCCCCGAGTTCGGCAGTGCGGGCGGCCGCGTCATGGGCGTCGGTGAGGATGATCTCGTGGGCCTCCAGGAGACGGGACAGCATCGCGGGTATCTCTTCGACGCCGTCCGGGGGGCGCGGGATGGACGTGAGCTCGGCGGCGTGCCGGGGGTCGCCCACGGCGACGCCGCCCAGGTAATGCACTCGCTCGGCGATGTCGTCGATCAGGGCGCGTTGCTGCTCGGCGTGCTCGTCCAGCAGCAGATGGAGGGGGTAGTACATGGCGTCGCGCATGAGCCGGTGATGCTTCTTGTAGAGCGCGTACAGGAACTGGGTGTCTACCAGCAGCTGGTTGAGGCGCTGGCAGGAGTACAGACGGGCGTCGTAGGACAGCGCGATCGGGAACTGCTTGACTGTTCCGAACTCCTGGATCAGCCGTCTCTTCTGGTGCAGTGGGGGTTGGCTGGACATGTCTGGCTCCTGTTCGGCCGGAAAGTGGCAGCCCAGCCGGTACGGCGGGCTGTACGTGGCGGGTGGGGGGCTCGGTCAGCCACGGCTTGACGGCGGTGGGCCGCGCGCTTGGGGTGGGCGAGTATGACCAGGTGCGAGGAGTCGACCTCGATCGTGGGCGTCCCAGCACGCTGGTAACCGAAGCACGCGACATCGGGGTCGATGGTGTGATCCGACGCGGCGACCAGACCCCGGGCGGGCTTGGTCTTCCACGCCGCTGTGGGTGCGGCCTCGGCAAATGCCTGGGCTGCCGGCGGGCGCTGGGACGCGGCGAGCATCTCGTCGAGGTCACGCGCGACGTCGACGGCGAAGATCGCCGGGAACCGGGCGACGCCGACCGAGACATCGGTGCCGTCCTCGGCGCCCTCGCGCGAAAGGGCGCGTGTAGACCCGGGGCTTCGTCCAGGTCCGAGTCCTGGAATCTGTCCCGCAGCTCGCCGAGACTCTCACCTTCCGCCGGAGCGTAACCGGCGAGTGGACGAGGGCCTGCACGTTGCCTCGACTTCGGCCACGATGATGACCGCGCCATCGAGGGACGATTGGCTCCAATTCTCGACGTAGGTGGTGTGCCCGTCGTGAGTGAACACCTGTGTCGCCCCGTCGGTGTAGGTGAATGGTGCTCTCGTCACCGCTTCCGCGATGTCGGCTGCCTTGATGCGGTCGCCGTGGCTTACCGCAGGTCCCTCAGCCCTAGACACGACAGGCTCCAATCGGGTGGTGAGTCGAGGCGCGGGCAGGTGCAACGCTGACGACGTCAGACCCAGGGCTTCGCGCCGGTCGCACTGTCGAACCCTGCCGACCAGCGCCGCAACACGGGATCATCCGCTGATGCTTGTCGAACGGTGCTCTGCCATCCTAATGTGGACCTGATCGTCCTGTTCATTCGCCCCAAGCAGCGGCGCACCCATCGGACCACAGGGTGGAGCACGCTACAGCGAGCAGCGGTTGCAGGACACGAATGAGAAGCAAGAAACCCAAGCCTGCACAGGCCTTTCCCGTCATGGACGGGGCGGGGCCGGCGTCGCGCGCAGATGCATCGGGGCTGTGGTCGGCCAAGGCTCTAACGGTGATCGAGCCCGCCGGTCCGGTCTGCCGGGCGATATGACTCCGTACTAATGTGGACGTGATCGTCCAGTTGCGATCGGACCGTGCATGCCGCGCAGGCAAAGACTGGATAGAGGGAGGTGTCGCATGAAGGCGATTGCGGTGACGGACCAGGCCGCGGGAACGGCCGGGATGATGCTGGAAGAGCGTCCGCAGCCGGAGCCTGCGGGGAACGACGTTCTCGTTGAGGTTCACGCGTCGGGATTCACCCCCGGTGAGCTGACGTGGCCCGGGACCTGGACCGATCGGCTCGGCCGTGACCGGAGGCCGTCGATCCCTGGGCACGAGGTTGCAGGGGTGGTCAGCGCGCTTGGCTATGGCACGAGGGGCCTGTCGGTGGGACAGCGGGTGTTCGGGCTCGCGGAGTGGACCCGCGACGGCACCCTGGCGGAGTACGTGGCCGTCGAAGCGCGTAACCTCGCGCCGCTGCCGGGGGATGTCGACTTCACCGTGGGCGCGAGCCTGCCGATCTCGGGTCTGACCGCGTGGCAGGGGCTGTTCGTGCACGGCCGCTTCGAGGCGGGGCAGAGCGTCCTCGTGCATGGCGCGGCCGGTGGCGTCGGCTCGATGGTGACGCAGCTCGCCCGTGAGTCCGGTGCCTACGTCATCGGCACCGGACGCGCTGCCGACCGGCAGACCGCACTCGACTTCGGCGCGAAGGAATTCGTCGACCTCGACAACGAGGCTCTGGAAGACATCGGCGGAGTCGATCTGGTCTTCGACGTGATCGGCGGTGACATCGGCAAGCAGTCAGCAGGCCTGGTCCGAGCCGGAGGGATGCTCGTGACGATCGCCGGCCCGCCCGAGGTGCAGCCGACGGAAGGCCTGGCGGTCGATTTCGTCGTCGAGGCCGATCGCACGCAGTTGGGTGAGGTCGTCCAGCGGGTCCGGGATGGTCGGTTGCAGACGAACATCGCCCAGGTCGCGGACCTCGACGAGGCCGTTGCCGCCTTCAATCCGACCGAGCGGGTCAAGGGGAAGACGATCATCCGCGTTCGCCCGTAAGCACACGGTGTACCCCCGGACCAGCAAGCAACGAAGGAACACCCCCATGACCGAGCCAACCGAACAGACCCGCTATGCCATCGAGCACCCCGACGAGGCCCGATACCCCGACGGGAAAGGCACCCTCAGTCAGGACCAGGCCGTCCTCATCGACGAGGTGATCGATGATTCTCACGCCCCTGGGTTCGACTTCTACGTCGTCAACGACGAGAAAACCGGCATCTACGAGGCCATCGTCGGCGACACCGAGATCGCCGGCCTGCCCTACAACGTCGCCGGCGACGACCGACTCGTGCTGCTGGGCACCTCAGTGTTCCCCGAGTACCGCAGACAGGGCATCGCCACCGAGCTGATCCGACGCGTCCTCGACGACGTGCGCACGCAAGGAAAGACGGTCACCATCATGTGTCCGATCGTGCGCACCTTCATCGACCACAGCCCCGAGTATGCGGACCTCATCGACCCAGAGCACCCGGGGGCGACCACAGGGTCGCACCAGTCCTGAATCAACCCGCTGGGCTCCGCCGACAGAAAGTGTTCGACAGTGACGACCAACATCGAGGCCGAGGCGGCCTCTCGTGAACAGAACAACGCGGCCCTCATCGCTGCTCTGGACGAGCCCGGTCTCCGTGGGGCCGAGTCCGCCTGGGAGCTCGATATCGTCAACGACGCGGAGCGCGGTCGCTGGATCGCGTCCCTCGGCCCCGAAGCGATCGCAGAACTCCCGTACCGGTACGTCGGCGGCCGCGTCGTACTGTTGACGACCTGGGTCGACCCCGCCTACCGCCGCAATCGGGTAGCCACGGAGCTCATCGCTCGCGTGCTGAACGAGATCCGCGAGAGCGGAAAGAAGATCACCATCATCTGCCCGGTTGTGGGTGAGTTCATTGCCCGCCACCCGCAATACCTCGATCTCATCGACAAGGTTCATCCGGGCTCGGGCGCCCACCCACAGCACGAACCCGTAGCTGGGCCAGACCACCAGCACGGTCCCGCGGGTGGGCCGGACGACGAGAGGCAGATCGCCGCGCTCGAGCACGACTGGACGTAGCCGTCCGTCTTTCAAACGTGCTTCGAGTCGTCCAGCGAGTCCGGAGATGGTCGGCGCGGACGAGCATCGGCAGCGCCCCGACCCCCGCCGATGCCGTCGGCGCCTTCAACCCGACCGAACGCCGGGACGGGTTCCCGGTGATGTCGTGGAGCCGATCTTCACGTAGCTGTTCTGGCCGTGGAAGCCGATGGCGTATACGTAGCCGACACCGTCAGCGGGCCTTGGCCGGGCGGTCAGGGCACTCGGATCGATAGAGGAGTTGATCACCTTGGATGGACAGGAGCTGCAGAAGATCGCGGGCGACTGCACTGTGGAACTGCCCGGCGCCGACCTGGAGCATCGTTTCGGCCCTGACTGGGCGCTCTACAAGGTGCGCGGCAAGGTCTTCATGCTCATGACCGACATGCCGGGGCGCCCCGTCGTGATCCTGAAAGCTGATCCGGACGACGCCGCGGCCCTGCGTGAGCAGCACGCAGACATTACCCCCGGCTATCACATGAACAAGAGGCACTGGATCACGGTGGAAGGCGAGGGCACCATCGACGAGAAGCTGGTGAAGGAGCTCGTGATCGACTCTTACCGTCTCGTGGTCGGCGGCCTTCCCAAGTCCGAGCAGCCCGTGGATCCGCATACCTACGGCCGCCGCGCCTGACCTTCGTCATGCCCATCAGCGGCGACAAGCTCCAGGACAGAGCGCGCGACACGGCCGAGCGGCCGTCGAGGTGCCCCTCCAGGTGCTGATTGCGCTGTCCCCGCGTGAACTGCTTGGTGCCCGCGGTGTCGTTTTTTGGGGGGCGGGGCGGTTCAGAAGGACACGTTCTCGGCATGTGGCAGCCGGGCCGGGCAGGAAGGCCGGCAATAGATGCCAGTGGTGTGAACCGAGGTGACGAACTGGCCGTCGTAGCGTCGGTCCTTGTCTGTGACCGCCTGATAGCAGGTGCCGAAGTCGGTGTGCATGGTCCGCCGTGTTCTTGGGTCGAGAAGGCATGCCGAACTGGCCTCAAGAGGCAGCGGCCGCCTGAGAAGTAGGTCGTGGAACGAACGCGCTCGTGGAGCTGCGAACGTGGGCTCAGCTGCGAGCGAAGGATTCGATGTGGTCCAGGGTCATGTCCAGCGCGACGGCCATCGGCTCGGAGCTGCGAGCGTTCTGTGCGAGCACGTAACCACCCTGCAGCGCAGCCAGCAGACCAGCACCCAAGCGTTGTGCGTCCGCGTCCTCGGCGAGTACGCCGAGAACGCGGAGCCGGGTCAGCGTTTCGACGAGCATCCGCCGCCAGGCATCGAATGATGCGTTGAGCGCTTGGCGGGACTGCTCATCGTTGTCGGACAGCTCAATCGACATCGCGCCCAGCACGCGCCCGTACGGGCCGTCCTGCAGTGAGTTGGCCTGTACCAGGGTGTCACGCCAGCGGCGCAGACCGGTGAGGGTCTTCACGCCGCGCAGGCGCTGTTCCTCGCGGGCGAGGACTAACTTTGACTGCACGTCGATCACGGCGTGGATCAGCGCGAGTTTGTCCTCGAAGTGGTTGTACAACTGGGACTTACTGGTGCTGCTGGCCAGCCGGACGTCATCGAGGGTGGTGGCGTTGACGCCCTTGACATAGAACAGTTTGGCTGCCGAATCAACGATCCGCGAACGGGTCTCCAGGCCGCGCGGCGTTCGGCGTGTACCGCTGGTTCCGGACATGGTGCCCCCTCGGGCATGTTGCTCACTCGTGCTGCTCGGCCGCGGAGTGCGCCACAACCGCGGCGAACTCGATCTCCAGGCAGAGACTGGGCCGGATCAGTTGTGGCACCACTACGAACATATAGGCCGGTCGGTGAGAGATGACGTCCTTGCGAAGCTTCACGTAAGCGTCGATGTCGTCGAGGTCTGTGAGCCGGGACCGGACCTGAACGATGTCGTTCAGTTCGGCCCCCGCGCACCGCAGCGTCTGGCACACGTTGTCCGAGGCTTGCCGGGCCTCCTCGGCGAAATCTTCCGGCCGCGTTCCGTCCGGCCGCAATCCCGGGGTGCCGGACAGGACGTGGCTCCCACACCGCGACCGGGTCGGTGCCCAACGCGCTGAAACGGCGCACGGCGTCCCCGCCGACCGGTCCAACGAGCGCGGGCGACGGCCGTGCGCGGGCGACGGCCGTGCGCGGGCGACCTGCGTGGCGCCGGCCGGGATCGCGACCGCATCGGAGTAGGTGCCGATGTGGCGCGACACTCTGGCGTCGATGAACTGTGTTGCGGCGGCCATATCAGCGAAAACCCCCTCGTAGACGGACGCGAGGTGGAGGCGCAGGCAGATCCGAGAGATCTTGCGTTCGTTTCAGCCCAGCCTCACCCTAAGATTGGACCAAATCGTCCATTCACAATCAATCATCGTGCTCGAACTGGCCTGGCTCGAGACGGCTTGAGGTCGCTCGGTTTGGTCGGCCGAATGACTCACGACGTAGCCTTGATGCGGCTCTGAGCTGCAGATTTACTGATCCGGTGCAACATTCACCCGCTTGTGTCCAGCGCGGCGGACTGGGTCTGCCCAGGGGAGGGTTTGCATGGCAGTTTCTGGTCTGTATAGTCCCTCTTGTGCGGCGTCCGGGGTGGCGACGAGATCCGGAACTCGGCGCCGACGAAGTCACCCCTCGCAATGCAGGTCACCAGGCACCCGGCGCAATCGACGCCACCGGCCAGGTTGCGGCCAGCGCAGGTAAGGCTTGCGGCGGAGCTCCGAAGCACTACGAGCCCGACTTGAGCTCGACGACTACTCACACTTCGACCGGAGGTCGATTCGCTGTGTCACGACTGAACGCTCCCGCTCCAGAGGATGTACCTGCCGGCGCGCAGCGGATACTCGACAACGTGGGTGCGCAGCTCGGCTTCGTCCCGGACATGTTCAAGACCATCGCGTCGAACCCGACCGTTCTCGAGGTCGTCACGACCCTGCAAGGCACCATGAGCCGGGTTCTGGATGCGAAGACCCGGCACAGCATCGCGCTGGCCGTGTCGCAAGCCAACGGCTGCAGTTACTGCCTGGCGATCCACACCTACGTCGCGACCGAATTCGGCGGCATGTCGGGCGACGACATCGAGCTCGGCCGCGCCGGGAGCTCGGTCGACCCCAAACGCGCCGCGGCCGCTCGCTTCGCCCAACGAGTGGTCGACAGCCGCGGGCAGGTCAGCGACGCCGAGCTCGCGGGTGTCCGAGGCGCCGGGTACACCGACGCGGAGATCCTGGCGATCGTCACGTTGGCAGTGCAATTCCTGCTCACCAACTTCATCAACAACGTCAATCAGACCGACATCGACATCCCCGCCGTCGGCTCGGTCGATACGACCGTGGCCCAGTGAGCCCGTGAGCTCGTACTCGGAGCCGACGGTGTCCCGCGCGGCACGCGAGAGCGCGACCGAGCGTGTGTTCCGCTCCTGGCACGAAGTCGTGCTGGCCCAGGGCGCGGACAAGATCGCCGACATCTGCGCGGCAGGCGGCGTCATCGAAACACCCACCGCCGTGCTTTCGTCGGGAGACATGGGTTCTGCCGTGGTCCAGGGCCGCGAGTCGATCCGTGCCTTCCTCGCCGCCCGTCGCCGCGAAGGAGTCTTCGAGAACTGGGTGGCGTACCGGGACCTACCTCGCCGCCGGGCATCAGTTGACCTGGGAGTACCCGCGCCAGACACCGATGGGCGAACAGACCCGCCTCGTCGAGTCCAGGGACATCGTCGACGGGCTCCGCGCGCGGCATCTCGTCTGTTGGGGCTGGGCCGACTTCAAGAAGTTCCACGCCGGCGCCGACAACACCCCACCCACCGGTTGATCGCCGGAACCCTCGACGCGGCCCGCGCACCCAGCCGGCAAACCCCTCACCGACTCAAAGATCATTCAGGAAAGGTTCGACATGCCGGGATCCGAACTCTATGAGCGATTCATGGCGCTGCACACCCGCGACGGTGGCCTTGTCATGCCGAATGCATGGGACGGCCTCTCGGCGCTGATGCTGGCCGATGCCGGCTTCGAGGCGATCGCGACATCGTCAGCGGCGCTCGCTGCCACGCTCGGCCGGTCCGACGGGCGTCACGAAGTCACCCGTGGCGAGCACCTCGAGCATGCGCGGCTGCTCGGCCGACTCACCGGGCTGCCCGTCAACGGAGACTTCGAAGACGGTTACGGCGACACGCCTGAAGACGTCGCTGCGACCGTGGAAGCCGCGGTGGAGTCTGGCCTGGCCGGTATCGGGATCGAAGACACCTCGGGCCATCCCGGTCAGCCGATCCGCGACTTCGACGATGCGGTCGACCGTATGCGCAGTGCCGTCAGCGCGGCCAAGGGGCGCATCGTCGTCACCGGCCGCAGCGACAACTTCATCCAGGGGCGGCCCGATCTCGACGACACCATCCGGCGTCTGACGGCCTTCGCCGAGGTCGGCGCGGATGTGCTCTACGCCCCTTTCCCACCCGACCTCGATGCCCTGACCGCGATCGTCACCGCCGTCGCGCCGACGCCGGTCAACGTCCTCATCTCGCCGGCGGACAAGGTGCTGACCGTAGCTGAACTACAGAAGGCCGGGGTCAAGCGCATCAGCGTGGGTCCGGCGCTCTACACCCACGCGATGGGGGCTCTCGAACAGGCCACCAAGGCTCTCGTCACGGGTGACCTCGCCTCCGCAACGACAGGAATCAGCTTCGAGCGCGTGAGCGAACTGCTGGCCCGCGGCAAGAACTAGCCCACCCCTGGCGAACCGTCGCTCCGCACCTACCGATCGCAGCAAGAAAGCAGATTGACATGAATCTCGACAAGCTCATGAACAAGCACCTCACCAGGTATTTCGACCCCAGCAAGACCATCCCGGAGGAAACACTTCAGCAGCTGCTGAGATTCCTGCGGTCGACGCCCTCGTCGGTGAACATACAGCCCAACCACTTCTACGTCCTTGCCACGGACGAAGGAAAGGAGCGGTTGGCGGCCAACCTGGGCGAACGGTTCCAGGACAACGGCGAGAAGATCCTCAACGCGTCGCACACCATCATCCTCACCACCCGGGCAGATGTGCCTGACAGCCACATCGAGGCGGTCTTCACGAAGGAGAGGGCCGACGGCCGGTTCCCTGACCTGCCGAAGCAGGAGCTGTGGGAATCGATGACCCGGGACTTCCTCAACCTGCGCAACTATGGATACAAGGACCTGAACCACTGGATGGAGAAGCAGACCTATCTGGCGGTGGGCCTGACCATGATGGCGGCGGCTGAGCTCGGCGTCGAGGCCACGCCGCTGGAGGGGTTCGACCCGACCAGCGTCGACAAGGCGTTCAAGATCCGCGAGAGCGGACACAGTACGACGGTGCTGCTGGCCCTCGGCTACCCCGACCCCGAGAAGCAGTACGCCAACCCGGTCTCGCGATTCGACGCCGACCAGCTGTTCACCTTTGTCTGAACACCCGCCCGGAAACCAAACCCACCACGCATACGAGGAAGAGGGCCATCTCAATGAAGGCCATTGTGGTAACCGACCCGGCCGCGGGAACGGCCGGGATGACGCTGACGGAGCGGCCTGAGCCGGCCGCAGCGATCAACGACGTCATCGTTCAGATTCATGCATCGGGCTTCGTCCCGACTGAGATGGAGTGGCCGTCGACCTGGACCGATCGCGCCGGCCGTGACAAGACGCCGTCGATCCCCGGCCACGAGCTGGCCGGAGTGGTCACCGCCTTCGGCTACGGCACGACGGGGCTGTCGGTCGGGCAGCGGGTGTTCGGCCTCGCCGACTGGCACCGCGACGGCACCCTGGCGGAGTACGTGGCGATCGAAGCACGCAACCTCGCACCGCTGCCCGGCGACGTCGACTTCACGGTAGGCGCGTCCCTGCCCATCTCAGGTCTGACCGCGTGGCAGGGACTGTTCCAGCACGGCCGCCTTCAGTCCGGGCAGACCGTCCTCGCCCATGGCGCGGCCGGGGCGGTCGGGACGATGGTGACCCAGCTCGCGCGTGAGGCCGGCGCTTACGTCATCGGCACCGGACGCGCCGCCGACCGTGAGAAGGCACTCGACTTCGGCGCGCATGAGTTCGTCGACCTCGAGAAGGACGCGCTGAAGGACGTCGGCGGCGTCGATCTGGTCTTCGATGTCATCGGTGGCGACGTTCAGAAGCAGTCCGCTGCCCTGATCAAGGCGGGAGGAACGCTGGTGTCGGTCGTCGGCCCGGTCGAGGCGCGACCCGCTGACGGCCTGGCGGTGGACTTCGTTGTCGAGGCCGATCGTGGCGAACTGGGGGAGATCGTGCAGCGGGTGCGGGACGGACGGCTGCGGACAAACATCGGTGACATCGCGAGCCTGGATGATGCCGTTGGTGCCCTTAACCCGACCACGCGACGCAAGGGGAAGACAGTCATCCGCGTACGCCCGTAGGGAGTGATGGCCACAGCCCGACGGCGTGGTCGTCACCCTCGGCGCCACCGAGGTCGCCGCCGGCGCCCGCATGTTCTCCGGCGAGGTCGCCCGTCACCGGCCCGTGCGGTGCAACGGCATCCCCGGCCACATGTCCGGGCGCCCCGGCGAAGCCCGTCGCGTGATGTCGCTCGCCCCAATCTCTGAGCTGCGGCGATGCCCGAGTGAAAGGCGACCTCCCTCGAAGATCACCTCTCACTGGACCTTTCGCCGATGTAGGTGGCCGAGACGCGACGCGCACAGTGCCTACGACTCAACATGCCACAGGGTAAAAGGAGTTGCTGGCATATACCGTTGCCTGATCAACTGCGGTTCGAGGAGGACACCTGTGTCAGATGGGTCTGAAGAGACCATGCTCACTCACATTCCGCCCGATGGGGTCGCCCCAGGGAACGGCTACAGCCACGTGGTGGTGGGTGAAGGTCGACTGGTCGTCATCTCCGGGCAGGTCGCACTGGACGAACAGGGGCGTGTGGTCGGGGAGGGCGACGCCGCCGCCCAGGCCCGTCAGGTCTTCGAGAACCTGCGGCGCTGCCTGGCGGCAGGCGGCGCGACGTTCGCCGAGGTTGCCAAGTTCACCTTCTACGTCACCGACGTCGCCATACTGCCGGAGGTACGGGCCGCGCGCGACGCGCACATCGACACCGTGCGCCCGCCGGCCAGTACCGCAGTACAGGTGGCCGCTCTGTACCGGCCGGAGCTCATGCTGGAGGTGGAAGCCCTCGCCGTTATCCCCTGGTGACTCGGCAAGCCTCTGACCGGGCGCACTCCGGCACGGGAGATCCCCAGCTCAGGCGGCATATCACCCGGACAGCTCCGTTTTGAAGAGAGCCCTGAGGTTCCCGGACGGTCAGACCGTCCGGGAACCTCAGGGCTCATTCCTTACCGGTGGGACAAGTGGTGCCGCTGACGGTGGCCGGAGAGGTCTGCAAGGCCTGCCCGGCGGTCCAGCAGACCCCCGCTCCCTGACGCAGGGGCGGGGGTCTTCACGTTTCGAGTGCGAGGGTCAACCGGCGTGACCGTTACTCAATTTCGGGTGACGGGCTGACGGCTGCCCAGGTGGTGTGGTGCGGCGAGTCGTCGTCAGGGGCCAATGCCGGCAAGGGGTCCGGTCCAGGCAGGACGTCAACCTGGTGCATTCAGTAGATAGATGAATGATGCAGGCAAGAGTCACAGAAATATGGGCAAGATGTAACACAGTTCACGCCTTGCCCGCGTGTTCCGCAAAAGGTGGGCACTGTGTGGATGCGCGGCCAGCCGGCCGCCACCCGCACCTCGCACACCCCGGCAGCCTCCTGTTGGCTGACGGTTGTGCCCGCACCCTGCAGGGGGAACCTGTGACCGCATCTGCGACTGCCCGCCGCCTGACCGCCGCCGCCCTGACCACCGCGGCGGTCACCGCGGCGATCGCCGTGCCGGCGTCCGCCGCCGACCACCGCTGGCCCCAGCCGCACGTAGAGATCAGCCGCGTGCACTACAACTTCCTGGGCCGCGACAACCGCTCCAACCACTCCCTGAACAAAGAGTGGGTGGACATCACCAACAACCGTCGCCACAGCGTGAACCTCGATGGCTGGACGCTGTCCGACGAGGACGGCCGCACCTACACCTTCCATCACTACCGTCTCGGCGGGCGCGCCACGGTCCGCATCCACGCTGGCATGGGCCACGACACGCGTACCGATCTCTACCAGGACCGCCGCGCATACATGTGGAACAACCGCTCCGACACCGTGACCCTGCGCAACGATCACGGCCGCATCATCGACGACCGCTCCTGGGGCTACGGGGGCTACCGGGGCTACCACCACAGCGGCCGTCACTGACCACCCCGCAGCAATGAGGTGACCGGGAGCCCGTGGCACCCGCACCGCACCCATCGGCGCGCCCACCCCTCACCGGGGTCGGCGCGCCGACGCATTCGCCCCGAGGGTGCACCGCAGCCCGGAAAGCGCGCCTTTCGCAGACCGTGCCCTGTCGCCGAGGTGTACGGAGGTGGGGCCGGATCCATCCGCGTGTACGGGCAGCCGTTACGGTTGATCTTCAGGGTGGTCTGGTCGTTGAGGTTGCAGCCCGCGCAGGTAGACGGCGCTCCCAACACTCTCCTCGGCGACCGCTGCCGAACCCTCCTTGCTGCTGAAGCTTGTTTCGCCGGCCGGGAGCACCCAGGCCCAATCGGTGACCGGCAGGCCACGAACCCCCGTTGCCGTCTACCCCGCCCGCAAGAGACCTCCCGCAAGAGACCTGTGGCCGGGCTTTGTGTACGAGACAGGTCCTGGCACCACTTTTGTGACCGGCATCGGCACGGCATCTCGCACAGCCCGGCTCTCCGACTCACCGGGGCCGGCGTCACACTGGTGCGGTGAGGAACTGGCGGGCGCCCCGGAGCGTGGTGCGCACTTTTCGCTGGGTCGCACGGCTGCCGAGGCGGACATCGACGGCGCCGGGAAGCATGCTCTCGGCGCGCACGCCTGTGGGCAGCCGGGAGGCGTCGAGACCGGGGGGCTACGCTGTGCGGCTATGAATGCCGGGACGGCCTTGCGCCACACACGGATCGGTGACCCGGGGCTCTTCTGAGCGCCGTACGGGCCGGTTCGGGCCCGCTGTTTGATCGAGGCTCTTGTGCTGCTACGCGGGCTCCGCCTCCGTCGTGTTGATCACAGGATCTGCACATCAACCACGACAGGAGCATTCATGCCCACCAAGACGCTGCGGATTCCCACCACGGACGGCCAGGCCGACGCCTTCGCCGCCTTCCCCGACCACAGCGGGCGGCACCCAGGGGTGCTGATGTACGCGGACGGCTTCGGTATCCGGCCCGTGCTGCGGGAGATGGCCCGCGAACTGGCCGGGCACGGCTACTACGTGCTCGTCCCCAACTCCTTCTACCGCCACTTCTGACAGTCGCAGTACGACAGGACAGCAGGTCGCGCCTGTACCTCGTTCGCGTTGAACGCCGACGCCTGGAAGGCTAAGGGGTCGCGCCGGGAACAGGCGGTACGGCCGAAACGGTTGCATCGACCGAGGGACCGGCGCCGCACGGGCGGGGGACACGGAGACCACAAGGTCGTCCGCCCCACCAGGATCCGGGCCCCAAGATCGCGGTGCGCCCGCCGCGCACTCGGACCAAGACGTATTTCTGCAGGAGGACTGTTTCATGACTGACCGGCCCTTGACGCTCATGGCAGTACACGCCCACCCCGACGACGAGGCCACCGGAACCGGAGGGGTCCTCGCGCGGTACGCGGCGGAAGGCATCCGCACGGTTCTCGTGACGTGTACCGACGGCGGTTGCGGTGACGGACCGGGAGGTGTCAAGCCGGGCGATCCCGGGCACGATCCGGCGGCGGTTGCCTTGATGCGCCGTCAAGAACTCGAAGCGAGCTGTGACGTCCTGAAGGTCAGCGATCTTGAGACGCTGGACTATGCCGACTCCGGGATGATGAGCTGGCCGAGCAACGACGCCCCGGGATCCTTCTGGCAGACCCCCGTACAGGAAGGCGCGGCCCGACTCGCGGAACTCATGCGGCATTACCGACCTGATGTGGTCGTCACCTACGACGAGAACGGCTTCTACGGCCACCCCGACCACATCCAGGCCCACCGCATCACGATGGCGGCGCTGGAGATGACCGAGCTGGCACCGAAGGTGTACTGGACCACGATGCCCCGCTCGATGATGCAGCGGTTCGGCGAGGTCATGCGCGAGTTTCATGAGGACATGCCGGAGCCGGATCCTGCCGAGGCCGCCGCGATGGCCGAGATCGGCCTCCCCGACGATGAGATCACCACGTGGGTGGACACGACCGGGTTCAGCGGTCAGAAGTTCGACGCGTTGGCCGCCCACGCCAGTCAGGGGGAGAACATCTTTTTCCTCAAGATGGGCAAGGAGAGGTTCGGCGAGTTGATGGGCATGGAGACCTTCGTACGTGTCCAGGACGCCACCGGCGCGGCCATACCCGAGAACGATCTCTTCGCCGGACTGCGCTGATCCGCCCGTCCGACCCGCCGGGAAAGCGCATCGACCGCACGGCGCGATCGAGCGGGTCACACACCCGGAGGTTTGTCCACGCGAGTTCCGCTCCGGCAGCCCGCGTCCACGACCTGGCCGGCGGCGTCGGCGAGTGCCCGCACTTCCGACCCGACACCGCGCTCGTCCCCAAACCACCTGACAACCGCACAGGTGCCTTCGCGGGTCGATGTTGTCAATCTTTACGCCTTGTGCGCGCGGAGTTTGACGGGTCGGCGCCGCCGGGGTTCCCGGGCGGGACCGGACGGCGGGTATGCCGCGGATGAGCGGCTTGACTCAGTGATTTACCAAATCCCAAAGCCGGTCGGCCCTCGGCGTGCAGGGGGAGCCTGGCCTCACGGTCGCGGCGAGCGCGCCGAGGGTGGCGCCACGCGGTGTAGCCGTTGCCGTTCGTGATGAGCACGCAGGAGTCGAGGGCGATCTGCCGCGAGGTGATCCGGTGGCGGGTCTGAAGGTACTGAAAGGCGGTCGGCCGCGCCGTCGGGTGTGACGGGAGGCCGATGGGGATTAGGGAAGAACGTCATGTGTCATGGGAGTTCGGGGAGTTCTCCTTTCTTCACCATGGTGCGGAGCACGAACTTCTGGGTCTTCCCCATGGCGTTGACGGGGATGGTGTCGGCGAGATACCAGCGGCGCGGCGTCTTGTGCGGCGCGAGCAGCCCCCGGGTGTGTGCGTGGAGGTCGGCGGACGTCGGCGGGTTTGCCTCGGTGACAGGCCTGACGACGGCGACCACCTGCTCACCCCAGTCGGGATCGGGGATCGCGACGACCACCGCCGTGGCGACGCCGGGATGGCACGCGAGGGCGGCTTCGATCTCACGCGGGTAGATGTTCTCCCCGCCTCGGATGATCATGTCCTTGATCCGCCCCGTGATGCGCAGGAACCCGCGGTCGTCCATCACGGCCAGATCACCGGTGTGCAGCCAGCCGTCGCTGTCGACGGTCTCGGCGGTGGCTTCCGGGAGGTCGTAGTACTCCAGCATCAACTGGTAGCCGCGGACGCAGACTTCGCCCGGCTCACCCACGGGCAGCACGTCCCCGCCGGCCGGGTCGGCTATCTTCACCTCGGCCCCGGGGAGTGGCCGCCCCGTGGTGTTCGCCTTGTCCTCGAAGAGGTCCCCGGGACTGGTCTGGGCGACGACCGGGCTGAGCTCGGTCTGGCCGTACACGGTGGAGAAGCGGGCGCCGAAACGACGTTCGGCTTCCTCCACCAGCATCGGAGGCACGATGTCGCCGCCGGACATCACCACCCGGCAGCTGGTCAGGTCGTACGAGTCGAAGTCCGGGTGGGCGAGCAGCGCGGTGTACATGGACGGGACACCGCCGAAGACACCGGCGCGCCAGTTCTGGAGGGCCCGCAGGTGCAGTTCGGGTTCGAAGAACTGCGGGAGTACCAGGGTGCCCTGCCGCAGCGCCGTGCCGAGGACGCACAGGCCGCTGCCCGAGGTATGGAAGAGCGGTATGGCGGTCACCCACGCCACGGCGTCGGGGAGGTCCGCGCGGGCGGCGAAGAAGTGCGCGTTGGTGACGAGGCCCCGATGGTGCAGCAGCGCGCCCTTCGGGAAGCCGGTGGTCCCGGAGGTGTACTGGATCTGCGCCGGATCCCCTGGGCCCACCTCGGGCAGCGGGCCGGGTTTGCCGGCGCGGATCAGGTCGCTCCAGCCGGTGAAGCTGACGGCTTCACGTAGCAGGGGCAGCCTGGGGCGGATCCGGCCGACGGTCGCCGCCATGTCGGTGCCGCGGAAGGAGTCGACATGGAAGACGGCCACCGAGCGGGACTGGGCGAGGACGTACTCGAGTTCCGTGTCGCGCAGCGCGGGGTTGGCGGTCACCAGCACCAGACCGGCGAGCGCCGCGCCGTACTGCAGCACGATCCACTCGGGAACGTTGGGTGCCCAGACAGCGACGTGAGCGCCGGGTTCGAACCGCTGCGCCAGCCAGGTCGCGGCGCGCTCGGCGTCGTCCAGCAACCGGGCGTAGGTCCAGGTGCGGTCGGTCCTGTCGCACCCCGTCAGTGAGGCACCGGGCGGAGCGGTCTCGGCCAACGCGATGCGGTCGGGCACGGCGGCGGACGCCTCGCGCAGGGCGTCGCCGGGGGTCAGCTCGAGGACGGGCAGGGACGTGTCGGCGGGCCAGAGGGAGTGGGTGAGGGGGAGTAACTCCGTCATCGCGATCAGTCCTTCTTCTCGCCGGGGGAGGGAACGGTGCTGGGCGGGTCGATGTCGTCGGCCGGGGTGAGGTCGCCGGGCGACGGGACCGGACCGCCGCCTTCGGGGATCCAGCGTCCGGAGTCGCGCCACTTCACGGCCTCGTGGAAGCCGTGGGTGGCGGCGAAGTCCTGGAACCAGCGGCCCTCCGGGCTGTGCCGGGTGATGCCGTCGAAGAGGGTGGCCAGGATCTGGGTGCCCTGGAGGCCCATGTTGTCGTAGGCCTGATTGATCATCAGCTTCTGCATGACCAGCTGGTTGACGGGCACTCCGGCGATCCGGTCGGCCAGCTTCTCCACGGCGGCGTCGAGTTCCGCGGCGGGGACCGACTCCAGTACGAGGCCCCACTCGGCGGCCTGCCGGCCGTCGATCGTGTCTCCGGTGAACAGCATCCGCTTGGCCCGCTCGGCGCCCAGTCGGTACACCCACATCGCTGTGGTCGGGCAGCCCCAGACCCGGGCGGGCATATAGCCGATACGGGCGTCGTCGGCCATGATCACCTGGTCGCAGGAGAGCGCGATGTCGCTTCCGCCCGCCACCGCGACCCCGTGCACCTTCGCGATCGTCGGCTTGAGCGACCGCCACAGCGAGAAGTAGTCGTCGGTGTTGCGCTTCATCATCCGGTAGTCCTTGACCGGATCCCACACCGCGTCCTGAGTACCGGTCCCGTCCTCGGCGTACTCCTTCAGGTCGTACCCCGAACAGAACGCCCGCCCCGCCCCCTGCACGATGATCACGTGCACGTCGGGGTCCTCGGCGGCCCGCTCCACGGCCCGTGGGATGGCGCGCGCCAGATCGTCGTTGATCGCGTTCAGCCGGTCGGGCCTGTTCAGTGTCAGATACGCCTTGCGGTCCCGGGTCTCGTAGAGGACGGGTGGCCGTGCGGTGTCGCTCATGCGGCTCCTTTCGGGCTGCGCCCAGGCCCGCTGGTGGATCGGGAGTCTTCAGAGCTCTCTTGTCATGAATGCACTGTTCGGGTCGGGCCGGTAGTCCGCGAACGGCAGTGGATGAAGCCGAACTTCTCGTACAGCTTCCTGGCGAGCGGGAAGAACTTGGCGCTGTCGATCTCCAGGCTCAGCCGTGTGAAACCCAACAAAACTGCACGTCAGATGGCCTGGTGTGCGTAGGTGTCGGGAGGTTCGGGCAGGTCCGGAGTGGTAGGCCACCGACAAGGTCCTCCGTCAGCGTCGGCGTTCGCCCTGAATCCTGGTGCTGGTGCTCGGGTCGTTCTACTGTCCTCTCTCATGACATTCTCGATCGTGGCCCGGTCCGGTCCGGCGTTCGGTATAGCAGTGGCGAGCAAGTTTCTCGCGGTCGGCGCCATGGTGCCGGCGGCGGAGGCCGGGGCCGGGGCGGTGGCCACCCAGGCGGATGCCAACCTCCGCTATCGCCCCCAGGGACTTGCACTGCTGCGAACGGGCCTGCAGTCCGCAGACGTGGTGGCAGGACTCGTGGCCACGGATCGGCAGCGCGCGCACCGTCAGCTGGGGGTCGTCGGCCCCGAAGGCCTCGGAGCGACATACACAGGCGAAGAGTGTCTGGACTGGGCCGGTGGGACGGTGGGGGACGGCTATGCGATTCAGGGCAACATCCTCACCGGCCCGGAGGTGATCGAGGCTATGGAGTCGGCCTGGCTGTCCTCGCCAGAGTTGGCGATCGATCGGCGGCTGGTCGCGGTGCTGGCGGCGGGCGACGCCGCGGGCGGTGACCGCCGGGGCCGCCAGAGTGCGGCCCTGTATGTGGTATCTCCGGGCGCTGGGTATGGCGGCGGCAGCGATGTGGCCTGCGACCTGCGGGTGGACGACCATCCTGACCCGGTCGGGGAGTTGAGGCGCCTGCTGGACGTTCACGAGCTGTTCTTCGGCACACCCGACCCGGACACCCTGCTGGACCTGTCGGGTGAGTTGCAGGAGGAGGTCCAGAGCCTGGTCACCGCACACGGTTACGCCTCGCTGGACATATGGGCCGGGGTGGAAAACCTGGAAGAGCGCCTGGTTCCCGGCAAGATCGACCCGGTGGTGCTCGCACGTCTACGCGTTGGCGATGTCCGCAACAAGGCGTAACGCACGACCAGGACGTTACTGGCCTGGCCCGTCCAGTAGAGACGGAAGGCGCGGTGCCGACACAGGCTCGAGTCTGCGGTGGCTGTCACGCGAGGCCGTCCGCTGGGGACGTGGAGTGGGGTGCGCGGGAGGCGAAGGGCATGTGGTGCGCAGGGGGGTGGTCGATGGGGAGGTCGGGGCGCCAGGCGGTGAGGATCTCGAGTGCGTTCGGGGCCGGTCCGTGGTCAATCCAGCGGCGCCGTGGTCGTAGTGAGACGAGTCGTCTGGGCTTGTTGGACCTGGCGGGCCGTCCGGAGGAAATCCAGGATGATGGCCAGCTGGTCCTCGTCGTAGCGGCTCAGGGCCTGGGCTCCGGCTCGGCCGACGGGTCGGAAGATCTCTCTTTCGACGGTGCGGGCCGCTTCGGTGGCGGTGACGAGCACCCGGCGACGGTTCTCGTCGTCGCGGGTGCGGGTGACGTAGCCGGCGCGCTCGAGGCGGTCGATGGCCGTGGTCGTCGCCGCGGGGCTGAGCTTGACGGCAGTGCTGATCCCGCCGGCCGACAAGGGCCCGCTGCCCAGTACCACGTCCAGGCAGCGCAGGTCGGTGCGGTTGAGCCCGAGACGGGTGGCGACGGCTTCGTCGAAGGCGTCGAAGCTTTGCTGGAGCAGCCGCAGCTGCATCCCGATGTCATCCACCGAGGCATCTTTCGACATTCGAATCTTCCAGTTATCGTAAGTTTCGTTGGTCGAAGTGATGCTACCTGTGGAGGTACCCGTGCGCACCCAGCCCGACAGCGACGACCGTCAGATCCGCGAACTCTTCGAGCAGTTCATGCAGACCTGGACTGCAGGCAACGCCCATGCATTCGGCGCCTGTTTCACCGAGGACTCCGACTACGTCTCCTATGACGGAACCCGCGCCGTCGGCCGGGCCCAGCACCGGGACAACCATGACCGGCTCTTCCACGGCGTGCTGGCCGGTTCAGCCCTGGTCGGAGAGCTGGAGTCGATCCGGCACATCGCCCCGGACGTCGCGATCATCCATGGCACCGCATCGGTCCTCATGCCCTGGCGTTCCCACCTACCCAAGCGCCGCCAGTCACGGCAGAGCATCGTCGTGGTCCGCACCGACCAGGGCTGGAGGATCACCGCAATCCACAACGGTCGAGTACGGCCGATCACCGTGCCCGACCCCGACGCCCTGCCCTCCCGCATGTCCCGGCTGATGACCCGCACCGCCCACCGCCTCGGCGTCGGCCACAAGCGCGCAACCGCCCGTTCCTGACGCACACACGTCAGCGCCGCGTCAGGCGTCCTGACGGTCCTAGTGATTACAGCCCGGGGCATTCTCGAGCAGTTGCCCGACCTCTTCTCTGCCTGGCACAGGGCACGCAGAGCTCTACGGGACCGGGCGGACGATTGAGGCCTACGCAGTCACCCATCCTTGTCAGCCGGCCAGCCTCGCCGACCGGCGTCGCGGAAGTGCCGCGCAGTAGGCGCCGATGTCGCCGCCTTCAGGGTCGCCTCGCACGGACAGGAGAGGGATGGCGACGGTACCGGCCGCGGCGGACGCGGGGGATGTCCGCTCAGGACCGGCCGTACCCGATTCTCTAGTGCTGTGACCGCATAGGTCCGCCGGGTTGGTGATGGTCGAGTGCTTGGTGCGGGGGCGATGATGAGGGTATGACCGCCAGTTCTCGCGCCCAGTCTTTCGACGTAGCCGCAGCTCAGTACGCGGCGAGTCGGCCTTCTTACCCCGCCGCGCTCTTCGACTGCATCGAGGAGTTCGCAGGCTGTCGCCTTGCGGGTGCCCGGGTCGCCGATGTCGGCGCGGGTACCGGAATCGCCAGCGTGCTGCTGCGGGAACGGGGTGCTGACGTGATCGCTGTCGAGCCGGGTGAAGCCATGGCTGGTGAGTTCCACCAGGCGCTTCCGGGGGTGCCGATCGTGAGAGGTGACGGTAACGCTCTGCCGCTGGCCGAGGCTTCCTGCGACCTCATCACGTATGCCCAGTCCTGGCAGTGGACCGACCCTGGCCGGTCCGTCCCGGAGGCACTGCGTGTCTTGCGTGCGGGCGGTGCGCTGGCGATCTGGTGGAACACCACGGCCTTCGACGTGCCGTGGATTAGCGAGCAGCACGGGCGCATTGCGCACCACTGCGGGGTGAAGCCAAGGTCTGCCGTGCGCCCTTCGGACAACGACGCCGTCCGGCTGGCGGGGCTGACGGGGCTACGGGTTGCGCGCCGTCAAGTGCGCTGGAGCCGCTCTGTCTCCTTGGACATGCATCTCGCCAACATTGGCAGCCGGTCGGCATTCCTCGTCCTTGAAGAGGCTGACCGCCAGGCGTTTTTCGTGGACGAGCGTGAGCGGCTGGTCGAGATCTTTCCTCGCGATGAGGTGGAAGAGACCTACGTGGTTGACCTCCTGGTCGCACTCCGTCCCTGACGTTGTGCGGCCGCGGGGCTGTGCGGCGTGCTCATGCAGCCGAGGCGAGTGGTCGGCCGCCCCACCGGACGCCTTTCTCACCGCGGATGCGGGCGCGTTCCTTGCGTTCGGCGGCCAGGACGCCCGGGTGGCGGGTGTTGGCGTTGCGCCAGCGCAGGTAGGCGTGCAGGGCCCGGGTCTGCACCATGTGGTTGGGGTAGTCGGAGTTGGCGATGGTGAACTGCCGCAGCGGTCCGAAGTGCGCCTCGATCGGGTTTGCCCATGAGGCGTAGGTCGGGGTGAAGCACAGCTCGACCTTGCTTTTCTTCGCCCAACGGCGGATGTCGGCGCCTTTGTGGGCGGACAGGTTGTCCATGATCACGTAGATGGGTGCGCCGTCGGGCCGGGCAGCGCGGATCGACTTCAACGCGGCCAGTGTGTTCGCGGCGCCCTTCTTGCGGTGGTTGACACCCCACAGGCGGTCGTCGCCGACCGAGTAGCACCCGTGGAAGTATCGGACTCCGTGGGTGCGGTGGTAGGTGGCGGGCGACCGGGCGGGGCGTCCTTGTTCGGCCCAGCCCGAGCCCGCGGTGGGCCGGATGCCGAGCGGGCCGAACTCGTCGAAGGCGAAGACTCGGTCCGGGAAGCGGTCCAAGACGTGCTCGATGCGATCAAGTTTGGCGTCACGCTCGGGGTCCGGGGATTCCTTCCACGTCTTGGTGCGCTGGAAGGTGATGCCGCGGCGGGCGAGCAGGCAGCGTAATGCTTCGCGGCCGATGCGGATGATCCGGCCGTGGACTTTGCGCAGGTAGGCGGTGAGCTTGCGCAGTGACCGGCGAGTGAAGGGCTGGCCGAGCTTGGTGGGGCGGGTGGCGGCCGTCTGGATGACGAAGTCCTCGTCGTCAGGGCTGAGTTGGCGGGGACGGCCTCCCGCCCACTTAGGGTCCAGGCAGGCCAGGCCGATCTCGTTGAACCGGTGGATGACGTCCCGGACGGTGTCCCCGTCGGCCTGGACCAACTGGGCGATCACCGGCACCCGGTTTCCGCCGGCCGAGGCCAGCAGCATCATCGCGCGCCGGTAACGCACCGAACTCATGCTGCCGCGGCGCGCGATCTGCTGCAGCTTCTGCCCCTCCTGGTCGGTCAACCTGCGCACAAGGAGGGGCTCGGCCACCGCGCCTCCTGCAGTCGGATCGGACGTCACCGCACATCCAACCGCCACGACCACCGACCCGGCGAACCTATGCGGTCACAGCACTAGCGAGGCATCCAGCAGGCCCCGCTCCGTGTGCGGAGCGGGGTACCCCGTCGGTGCCCCTGACGTGTGCCTTGAAGGAAACTCTGCCGGGTGCCGGCCGTCGACCTCCCCGCCGCTTCGGTCAGCCGGACGAGTTCCAGTCCGTGTTGAACATGGCGCACTCGAGCAGGTCGGCGGCCGCGGCGGGCGGCCAGCCGCCGAGCCTTTCGAGCTCCGCGTCGCCTATGCGCACTCCCCGGGGCCCGCCTGCTGCGCGTGCAGGCATGTGGACCACCAGTGACCGTCCACCCTTCCGGCTCGTCAGAATGGAAGTGACTCATGGTCACAGGATCCAGTCAGGCGTCGAGGTCGTCGCCCATGCCTGTGCTCAGCCGCTGCTCGAGGTCGCTGACCCATTCCTGGGCCCACTGCCGCAGTTCTGAGATCTGGTCCGCAGACAGGCCGTACACCTCGAATTCCGCATCGTCGATCCACTGAGCGCTCCCGAGACGGTCACGGAGATCATCCAGACGGAACTCGCCCCGGCCGTGCCGCGTCCCCAGCATCTCCAGATCCGCGATCGTGTGATCGCGGGCAGCGGCCTGGACATCAACGAAATCCCGGGCCGCCGCACGGTCTGCCAGCGCCCGGACCTTCGTGCCGATTACATCGTCAAGGCCGAGGACGGGACCGTACGGAGTGAGGGTTGTGAGCTGTTGATGCGTGACGGCACACAAGGGTGTTCTGGTGTGCATGAGTGAGTGCACGTGGCTGGGGTGTGCACCCCGCGCAGTGGGGAACTGGAGTTTGTCTGTCGAATGGGTGACGTTTGTCGGGTGGTGGTCGTTGGGTGTGGTGGCGGGTTGCTTCGGGCCGGGAGGGGAGGGTGATCGGGATGGGCGGGCTGCGGGAGATGTCGGCGCCGTTCGTGGTGCCCGGCCCCGCCGGTGTGGCGGTCCGTGACCGGCTCAAACGCCTGAGCCCGGGGGATGAGAAGGTGCTGCGGCTGGTCGGTGACCATCTGGGGGCGCTTGCCTCCCGGGATCTGAAGACGCGCTGTGCGGCCGGGCTGGACCATGACGGCGATGCGTGGGCGGAGCGCAAGCGCGTCCTGAGCGCCCAGTCGTCGTCCCGGTGGGCCGGTTCGATCACGAAGGCCACGCACGATCAGTGGGCTCTGGCCCGACGCGCGCAGCTCGCCCACATCCAGGCCCTGGAGGCGGGGGTGCGCACGCTCGCGCACCGGCTCTCCCTCCCGATCGGGGAGAAGGGCAGCAAGCAGGCGCCGGGCGGCTACCGCTCCCGGCAGGAGTGGTTCGCCAAGTCCCGCCGCCTGCACGCCCTGGAAGACCGCCTTGAGGCGGTGCGTGCCGCCTGGCAGGCCGGTGTGGTGCATGTGGTGCGGGGCGGGAAGCGCCTGTTGACCACCCGCCTCCACCTCGACGCCGCCGCCCTCACCGAGTCGCAGTGGCGTGAGCGGTGGCAGGCCGGGCGCAGGTTCCTGCAGGCTGACGGGGAGTCGGGGAAGCGGTACGGCAACGAGACCCTCCGCGTGACCCCGGACGGGGAGGTGAGCATCAGACTCCCCGCGCCGCTCGCCCATCTGGCGAACGCCCCGCACGGCCGGTACGTGCTGAGTGTCCGGGTGGGGTTCGCGCACCGGGGCGAGCAGTGGCGCGACCGTGTGGAGGCGAACCGGGCCGTGGCCTACCGCATCCACGAAGACACGGCTCGTGGCCGCTGGTACCTCACCGCCTCCTGGACGATTCCGCCAGCCACGATCATTCCCTTGACAACCGCCCGCGCGAGGGGACTGGTCGGTGTCGACACCAACGCCGACCACCTCGCCGCCTGGCGCCTCGACGCCCACGGCAACCCCGTCGGCCGG
>NZ_JBEYYC010000027.1:0-125559 GCF_040645355.1 Streptomyces sp. NPDC046805
CCACGGACACGATCCGCTGGGACCGGACGCGGAGCGAACGCGGGAGACCAGCGTGCCCAAAACCGTTCGGGGCACACGACCGAGCACGAGTCCTGGCAGCAGGACTCACTCCCGCTCAGTCTCTAGGAACGGTCGCAGCAATCTCCTGGCTCAGGGGCCGGGTTGAGCGGGCGCCGCCGCCGGTCTGCAGCCGAATGCCGGGGAGAACCGGCGAAGGAGGCCGGATCCCGTCGGTCCATGGCCGTCTGCCCGTACTCCTGGTGGATCGGAGCACGGTCGGAGTTCAGGCCAACGCGTTGACGGCTGCCCTGAACAGGCGTGGCAGGCGTGCTGCGGTGGGCATGATGTGCGGGGCGAGCACGGGCTGCTGTCGCGCTCTTACCAGCAGTTCGGTCAGGAGCCGATGCCGGCGGGTCGCGTTCGCCCAGTCGGTTTCGTACCGGCTGGGCGTGCCACGACACAGGTTGGTGACCAGGGCTTCGGCGCCGGTGAGGGCGAGGGAGAGGCCCTCACCGGTCAGCGCGTCGATGTAGCCGGCCGCGTCGCCGACGAGCAGTACCCTCCCGTGGGCCCGGGTGCGGACTCTCTGACGCAGCGGTCCGGCGCCCCGCACCGCGGTGACGGCCGCCTGCGGGGGGAGGCGGTCGGCCAGCTCGGGGAAGTTCTCGAGATGAGTGGCGAAGGGGGCTCGCCGGGTCGTCAGCATGGCGATGCCGACGAGTCGGGGCCCGAGGGGGGTGACGTACGCCTCTGTGTGCGTTCCCCAGTGCACCTCCACATACGGTGACCACGGGGGCACCGCGTAGTGCCGGCGCAGCCCGTAACGAGGTACGCCTCGGGTCTTCACCTCCAGGCCCAGGCAGCGACGCACGGGTGAGTGCAGTCCGTCCGCGGCGGCCAGCCAGCGGGCACGCAGCCCCGTCCCGGGGATTGTCACGCCGGTGACGTCCTGCCGTACCTCCTCCACCCGCAGGGGCAGTACGGGCACCCCGGCCGCCAGCACGGCCCGGTGCAGGATGCCGTGCAGGTCGGTGCGGCGCGCACCGGTGCCGGGGCCGTGGCGGAAGACGGCCTGGACCTGGCGGTGGTCCTGTACATAGCGGATGCCGGCGATCGGGTGACCGGGGACCTCCAGGCCGAGCGCGGCGAGAGAGCGGACGACGCCGGGCATCAGACCCTCCCCGCACGCCTTGTCGACCGGCGCCTGGCGCGGCTCGGCGATGACGGTGTCGAGACCGGCGCGCGCGGCGTGCAGGGCAGTGGCGAGGCCGGCGGGCCCACCGCCGGCGATCAGCAGGTCGTGGCCGCCGCTCACGCGGGTGCTGCTTGGGTGAGGGCCGCGTTCTCGCAGCGCACCCGGACGGTGAGCAGCACCGCGTTGGCCACGGTGAACACCGTGGCGGTCAGCCATGCGGAGTGCACCAAGGGCAGGGCGGCGACCTCCACGACGACGGCGAGGTAGTTGGGGTGGCGCAGGAAACGGTAGGGTCCGGCGCCGACCAGCCGCGCTCCGGGAACGACGATGACCCGGGTGTTCCAGTACGGTCCGAGTGCGGTCACGCACCACCAGCGCAGGGCCTGGGCCAGGACGGCGAGCGCCAGCATGGGCCACCCCAGAACCGGCAGGAACGGCCGGCCGGCGAGCACGGGTTCGAGCAGGCAGCACGCGAGCAGGCCCGTGTGCAGGGCGACCATGACGGGGTAATGGTCACGGCCGTGCTCCACACCGGCGCGGGAGAGGGTCCACGCCGCGTTGCGCCGGGCGACGACGAGTTCGGCCCCGCGTTCGGCGGCGACGGCGAGAACGAGAAGCGCGTACCACGGCATGAGGCCCTCACCAGCGCAACAGGACGAGTTCGGAGCAGAATCCCGGGCCCATGGCCAGCATCAGCCCCCACGTGCCGGTCTCGGGCCGACGGGACTCCCGGATGCTCTGCAGGATGTGCAGCACGGACACGGACGAGATGTTCCCCACCGTCTCGAGTGAGCGCCGTGAGGGTTCCAGGGCATCGCCGGGCAGACCGAGGGCGTCGTCCACCGCGGAGAGAACCCTGGGACCTCCCGGGTGACACACCCAGGTCCCGATGTCGTCGGTGGTCAGGCCGTGTTCGGTCAGGAAGGCACGTACGTTCCGGCCGAAGTGGTCCCTGACGAAGCCGGGGACACCGGCATCGATCAGGACACGAAATCCGCCTGCGCCGATGTCCCAGCCCAGGAGCTGTCCGGTGTCCGGGTACAGGCAGCTACGCGTGGCGACGACGAAGGGCCCGGCCGTGTCCCCTCGGGCGCAGCCACTGCCCCGTGCGACGAGCGCCGCCGCGCCGTCGCCGAACAGGGCACCGGCAACGAGGTTGGCCCGGGAGGCGTCACCCTGCTGGAGCGTCAGCGAGCACAGTTCGACGGTGAGCAGCACGGCGGTGTCGTCGGGGTGCCCGCGAAGGTAGTCGTGCACCCGGGCGATGCCGGCGGTGCCCGCGACACAGCCGAGGCCGAACACGGGAAGTCTCTTTACGTCGGGCCGCATTCCCATGCGCCCGGCCAGCCTGGCGTCGAGCGAAGGAGCGGCGACACCGGTGATGGAGGCGCAGACCAGCAGGTCGACATCAGCCGGTCCGAGTCCCGCCTCGCGCAGTGCTCCGGTGAGGGCTTCCTCGCCCAGTTCCAGGCCCGCCGTCATCCACGCGTCGTTGCTGTCCCCGAAGTCGCCAAGAAGGGCGTACCGCTCGATCGGCAGGGCGAGATGACGTGTACGCACCCCGGCGGACGCGTGGATGCGGCGCAACAGGGCGCGGTCC
Organism: Streptomyces sp. NPDC046805; assembly: GCF_040645355.1. Lineage (NCBI taxonomy): Bacteria > Bacillati > Actinomycetota > Actinomycetes > Kitasatosporales > Streptomycetaceae > Streptomyces > Streptomyces sp. NPDC046805. The sequence goes on from NZ_JBEYYC010000027.1 coordinate 2,796, forward strand.
GCACCCGGGGCTAGGCACAGATCGCCGATCGGCTCGGTGAGGTCCTCCTGGGCGTAACGGTGCGGCGGCAGCCTGGTACGGACAGCCGCGACGGTGGTCGCTGTGGCGGCGGGCGCGGCTCTGCGGTGCAGGGTGGTGGGCGGGGAAGGGGCATGCTCGACGATCACGGGGACACGCATGTCATTCATGCCTTCCTCGCCTGGGACACTCGATTACCTTGCGTACGTGTCCGTCCACCCGTCTGGGGCTCTGCCGCGCACGACACACCGAGTCCCGGCGTTGCTGCGCTCGTGTCATCCGGAGCCGACGGTCGCCGTGACCGTGTTCGTGACGTGCCTCGCCGCGGTAGCGGGCCGGGGAGTGACCGGGACGGTGACGGTGGCCGTGGCAGTGCTGTCCGGTCAGCTCTCGATCGGATGGTGCAACGACGCGGCCGACGCCCAGCGGGACCTAACCTGCGGGCGCGGCGACAAGCCGGTGGGAACCGGCGAGATCCCGCGCTGGGCGGCGGCCTGCGCGGCCGGAACGGCCTTGGGCTTGTGCGTACCGCTGTCGCTGCTGAGCGGGGTCGCCGCGGGAGCCGCACATCTGGCGGGCGTGGCCGCCGGCTGGACGTACAACCTGCGGCTGAAGCACACGGCGCTGTCCCCCCTGCCCTACGCCGTGGGTTTCGGCTCCCTGCCCCCCTTCGTCACGCTCGGCCTGTACCCGCCGTCCTGGCCCGCCTGGTGGGCGGTGACCGCGGGGGCCCTTCTTGGCCTCGGAGCTCACCTGGTGAACGTCCTTCCCGACATCGAGGACGACCTCGCGACGGGTGTCCGTGGTCTGCCGCACCGGCTGGGGCCCCGGGCCTGCCGGTGGCTGGCCCCGTTCGTCATGCTGACGGCTGTGGGCGTGCTCGCCGCAGGACCGTCCGGGGCGGTCGGAGTCACGGACTGGACACTGGCGGCGGCCGCGTCGGTCGCGGTGACGGGTACGGCTGTGCCGTATCAGGCCGGCAGCCGGTGGCCGTTCCGGGCGGCGATCCTGGTGGCCGGGATCGCTGTGGCCCAGCTTCTGCTGCGCGGTTCGGACATGACGTGACCCGCCGCACCCGTGGGCCCCGCCAGGCCTCGGAGACGGCCCGGTACTCCGCCTGGATCCGAGACGGCCGACACCCGAACCGTTCCTAGAGACTGAGCGGGAGTGAGTCCTGCTGTCAGGACTCCGTCGTCACGCTCTGTCCTGAACACCGGGAAGCAGGACTGGTGACGGCGCATACACAGGCATCGGCCTCTTCATCCCGGCCCTTGCGTTTCCGGGGGCCGCGGGCGGGGACTCGCCGTCCATGGTGTCGTACGAAGCGGAGCAGCGCGTGCGTGCGCCGATGCTGCGGGCCCGTTGGCTGACGCAGACGTTCGTCAACTGGCCCTGTCGACCGGAGTCCGTCCAGGCTCTGCTGCCCGGGGAACTGGTCGTGGACGAGTACGACGGGGCCGCCTGGGTATGTCTCACCCCCTTTCTCATGGCGGACGTTCGCCCTCCCGGAGTGTCCGGCACGTTGCCAGGGCTCCCGACGTTCGCGGAGACCAACCTGCGGACTTACGTCCGGCGCCGGGACGGACAGGACGGATTGTGGTTCCTGTCCCTGGAGGTCTCCTGTCCGCTCATGCTGGCAGCCCGTGCCATCGGGGCGCCGTACCATCCGGGGACCCTGCGCGTCCTGGCCGAGGGGGACACCGTCGCGTACGCCGGTTCGCGGAGGACCGGCCGGGCCTCCTACCGCCTGGACGTCCACACCGGCGGCCCGATCGAACCGACAGAGCGGGACGTGTGGCTGACCTCGCGCTGGCGGGCGTACACGCACAGCATGGGAGTCCTCTGGGAGACACCCGTGGAGCACGAGCCATGGCCGCTGGCCGCCGCCGCTGTCGAGACGATGGAGGAGACACTGACCGCCGCGGCGGGCCTTTCCACCCCTCCCGGCGAGCCCGTCGTGCACTTCTCCGAAGGCGTCCGGGACGTCCGGCTGGGGATCTCCCGTCCACTGTCCCCGCCGGGCCGTTCCTGATCTCCATCCGACGCGGAGCCGCATGCATGCATGCGCAGAGGCGATCCGAGGCAGTCAGAGGAAACCGCTCTGATTCGCCCCCGATTCGACCGGGGCTGCTCGGAGCCGATCAGAGGCATTCACCCTCTGGTACGGCTCGGAGCCGGCCGAGGTCGGGTCGGTGTCGATCAGACTGCGCCCTCCACGACGGCACTCCGAGTCGATCTCGGTCGAGCTGCGACGGGGACGTCCGCCTCCGACTGCTCTCGGCGGTGGTCGTCCTCCCGTAAGTTCTTGCTCTTGCGCAGGTAGAGGTCTATGAGAGGGACGGCCATCGGCGGTGGGGCTCCTTGGCGCTCGGATTGCACCGCCCCCCTTGCCATACGCGCCCTCCATCCCGCGTCCAGGGAACCTGGGTGGGTGTCCCGTCCGGGGACGGCCGACCGCCCAGTTCAGCGCTGAGCTGAGCAAAGCCTTCTGGATCACGCCTGCGGACCGCACAAACCCCGGCCCTGTGACGGACTGGCCACAGGTGGGACCCCGCCCCGGAGCCGCGCCCCGGCGCCCTCATGAAGCCACCCCGGCAGACACCCCGACCGACATCACGCAGGAGCCACTCATGGGCCAACCCATCGAACGTCTCTCCGTCGCGGGGTAGAAGGTCGTCGGCGGCGGCCCGTCCCCCCTCGGTGGAGGACCCGCGGCGGCGTCTCACCGAGATGCGGTACGTCTTCATCAAGTTCCCCAATTCGCGCGAGGCAACGTATGTCGGCGTCCGCATGGACGAGGCGGCCACCGATCTCGCCCAGACGGACTTCGCGGGCGGCACCGGCAGCGTGCACATCGAGAGGATGCTGATCCTCAACACCGTCAGGGCGCGCTGCGTCGCCGACGTCGAACTGTCGTCGCTCAGCGGCACCGGACACCTGGCGGTCCTGGAGGAGTCGGCCGTCCGCTGATCCGTCGTACCGCGCACCGCAAGGCGGGCCCCCGCCTGCGCCACGCCGGAGCCATCCCGCTGAGCCCGCCCGCGCCTCGCGTGAGTTGAAGAAATGCATCCTGCATTATTCATTGACGCGGCTACCACCTGGGCCTACTGTCATGCCCTGTTCGAAGCGAAGCGCGATCGTAGGCGCAGTCAGCCATCGTGTACGGCACCTTCCCTAGGAGCGGTCAGGTGACTTCAACTTCCCCCTCAGCCCCCGCGGTTGACGAACGGACCGTCGATCCCCGTAAACGGCGAAGCGCGATCGTGGGCGCCTACCAGGGCCTGCTCGTGGACTTCATCGACCTTTATCTGCCGGTGATCGCCCTCGGGCCTGCGACGATCTATTTCCAGCCTCCGGGGCTGTCGCCCGCGACGAGTACCACCCTGTACTTCGTCATCTTCGCGGCGACACTGCTCGGCCGGCCGCTGGGGGCTCTGGTCTTCGGCTCGTTGGCAGACCGGGCGGGCCGGCGCCGGATCACCATGATCTCCGTGGCCGGGTTCTCGGCCTGCACCCTGGCCATAGGCCTGCTGCCGGGCTATGACTCGATCGGCATATGGAGCCTGGCCCTGCTCATAGCCCTGCGTTTCATCGACGGCATCTTCCTGGGCGCGGAGTACACCGCCGCGGTGCCCCTGGCCTACGAGTACTGTTCCAAGGAAAAGCGCGGGCTGGTGGGCGGCATCCTCGCCGGAGCCTACTGCGCGGCGTTCATCCTCCTCTCCTTGCTGACACTCCTCGTCCTGCGGATCGCTCCGGCGGGCGGGACCGACTCGTCGTATGTCCAGTGGGGTTGGCGGATCGCGTTCTTCTTCGGTGCCGCGTGTGGTGCCGCCTTCCTGGTCTACCGCCGCAAGCACCTGCCCGAGTCGGACCTGTGGGAGAAGTCCAGCAAGGCGAAGGCGCCGCTGCGCGAGGTGGTGTTCGGGCGCGAACGGGCTTCGTTCTGGCAGGTGTTCATACTCATGACCGGGCTCTGGATCACGTCGTCCATGACCGCGTCCGTGGTCCCGGACATGCTGAAGAGCTACCACAAGCTCGACGCGACCACCCTCACCTGGACCCTGCTCATCACCAACATCCTTCTGTACGCGGGCTTCATCGGGGCCGGAGTGGCGAGCCAGCGGGTGGGGCGGCGTCCCTTCCTCGCCGTGATGGGTGGCGTCATCGTCGTTGCGGGCAGCGCGAGTTACTACGTCTTCATGGACGGAGTGATTCACGGCGTCCTCGCAGTCGCCGCCATGTCGGTCGTCGTACAGTTGGTGATCAGTTCCGTGTTCGGCGTCGCCACCTGCTATGTCAACGAACGTTTCGGAACCAGCGTCCGGTCGTCCGGTTTCGCGATGGGGTACAGCTTCTCCTTGATCATCCCGAGCTTCTACAGCTTCTATCTCCTGGGCCTGGCCGACGTGATGCCCGCTCGGTTCGCCCCGATCCCGCTGCTGATCCTGGGCGGGGCGCTGGTCACCATCGGGGCGCTGTGGGGGCCCGAGACGCGGGACCTCGACTTCCGCGTCAGCGGCCAAGCAGCACATTGACCCAGAGAATGCATTCTGCATCGTAAGAGAGGAGGAGACCGTGCTCGATGCGGCAAGCAGAGCGCTGCTCCAGCAGTTGGCGGAGGCGGGGACGAAACCCTTCTCCCGGATGACGGTCCATGAAGCACGGGACTGGTCGGAGCGAATGGGTGAGTCCCGGGCAACGGGACCGCGGATGGCTCAAGTCCGCGATCACCAGGTCGCGGTGAAGGACGGCGCCATCGACGTCCGGCTGCTCGTCCCGGAAGGGGACGTCCACGGCCTGATGGTCTACTACCACGGCGGAGGATGGGTCATCGGCGGCATCACGCAGTCCGATGCCTTCGCCCGGGTCCTGGCGGAGCGGACCGGCTGGGCCGTCCTGCTGGTCGACTACCGCCTGGCCCCGGAACACCGCTATCCGACCGCCGTCGACGACGCGTGGAGCGCCCTGCTGTGGGCCGCGGAACGGACAACGGAACTCGTAGGACGGGACATTCCGCTGTGCGTGGCGGGCGACAGCGCGGGCGGCAATCTCGCCGCGGTCATGGCCCAGCGCGCACGGGCGGCCGAAACCCCCGACCTCGCGCTCCAGGTCCTCGTCTACCCGGCGACCGACACCGACACCGAGCGCCCCTCCTACCTCGCGCCCGACAACCAGCTCTTGGTCGACCGCGACAGCATGCTGTGGTTCTGGGACCACTACGCGCCCGACGCGGCCGCACGCGCGGAGCCGGAGGCGGCTCCGCTGCGCGCCGACGATCTCGGCGGGCTCGCGCCGGCCATCGTCATCACCGCCGAGTTCGATCCTCTCCGCGATGAGGGGATGGCGTACGCGGACCGGCTGCGCCGGGCGGGGGTGCGGGTCGAATCCGCGCACTTCCCGGACCAGATGCACGGCTTCTTCCCCCTGGTCGGTGTCCTGCCCGGCAGCGACGCCGCCGTCAGTCATCTCTCTCGTACCATCCGCCGGCTCCTCGATACGGACCGGCTGGACAGGAGCAATTCATGACCTTGCCTGACACCTCCGACGCGGGCTCCGACGCTCGCCCGCGCTCGTACGACGCCGTGGTCGTCGGCTCTGGATTCGCCGGTATGTACATGCTCTACCGGCTGCGCGAACTCGGAATGACGGTCCGCGCCTACGAACGTGGCGGTGACGTGGGCGGCACCTGGTACTGGAACCGCTACCCGGGAGCCCGTTGCGACATCGAGAGCGTCGACTACTCGTACTCGTTCTCCCCTGAGTTGGAGCAGGAGTGGCGCTGGTCGGAGAAGTTCGCCACCCAGCCCGAGATCCTCCGTTACGCCAACCATGTCGCCGACCGCTTCGACCTGCGGCGTGACATCCAGCTCAACACCAAGATCATCGCTGCCTCTTACGACGAGGCCGGCGGGCGATGGGAAATCAGGAGCGACGCCGGCGAGGAGATCCGCGCCGACTACTTCATCCTGGCGACCGGCTGTCTTTCGGTCGGCAACGTCCCGGTCATCCCGAGGCTCGACACCTTCGCGGGCAGCGTCCACCACACGGGCAACTGGCCGCACCAGGAAGTCGACTTCGCGGGACAGCGCGTCGGCGTCATCGGTACGGGATCGTCGGGCATCCAGTCCATACCGCTCATCGCCCAACAGGCCGCGCACACCGTCGTCTTCCAGCGGACGCCGAACTTCAGCCTTCCGGCACACAACCGGGAGCTCGACGACGACTACATCCGCGACGTGCGCGCGGGCTATGACGCCCGCCGGGAACTCGCCCGCTACAGCAACGGCGGCGTCCCACGCGTCGACACCACGGTCAAGGCGTTCGACATCCCCGACGACGTGCGGCACGAGACGTACGAAAAGCTCTGGAAGGAGGGCGGCCTCAACTTCGCCAACGCGTTCGCCGACCTCAGGACCAGCCATGAGTCGAGCGAGACGGCCGCCGAGTTCGTCCGGCAGAAGATCCGTCAGATCGTGGAGGACCCGAAGACCGCCGAGCTGCTCACCCCGACGACGTATCCGTTCGCCACGAAGAGGCCGTGCGTGGACACGGGATACTACGCGACCTTCAACCGGCAGGACGTGGAACTGGTCGACGTCAAGGCCGCGCCGATCCAGGAGATCACGAAGACGGGCATCCGCACCGCGAAGGCCGAGTACACGCTCGACGCCATCGTCTTCGCGACCGGCTTCGACGCCATGACGGGAGCGATCAACAGCATCGACATCCGCGGACGCGACGGCGAACGGCTCCGCGAGACCTGGGCGGCCGGTCCGCGCAGCTACCTCGGACTCGCCTGCGCCGGCTTCCCCAACATGTTCACGCTCGCCACCGCCGGCAGCCCGTCCGTCCTGGGGAACATGCTGACCTCGATCGAGCAGCACGTGGAGTGGGTCGCCAACCTGATCGACTCCTCGCGGACCGACGGAGCGGTCGTCATCGAGGCGACGCGGGAAGCCCAGGACGAATGGGTGGACCACCTGCGGGAGATCGCGGACAAGACGCTCTTCCCCACGGCCGCTTCGTGGTACATGGGGGCCAACATCCCTGGAAAGCCACGGGTCTTCCTGCCGTACGTCGGCGGAGTCGGCACCTACCGGCGGCTGTGCGAGGACATCGCCGCGGACGGCTACCCCGGGTTCACCCGAGTAAGGCAGTCCGTTGCGCGGTGAGTTGGGTGCGCGCCCGGCGAGGAGGTCACTCGGGCGGCGACGGCGAGCCCAGGACGTAGCCATGGGCGTCGGGGCTCAGGGTCTGCTCGTGGACCTGCGCGGCCATGGCGCGGACGCTGCGCACGGCGGCCTCGACGTCGCGGCTCTCCATGGCCTCGACCACCGTGGTGAAGCCCGCGACCCACAGGTCCCACAAATTGCTCGAGCCGCTCAGCCCCATGAAGCGGCGCCCGCGGCCGAAGACCATCTTCCAGACGGCCTTGAGGTCGGGGTTGGCCGCCCGATCCACCGCCATGCCGAAGATCTCGGCCACGGCACTGGCCGCGGCCGCGGGGCGACTGCGCTTGACCGCCGTGCCCATGTCCTCCAGGAGCTCCCGCAGGCGCACGAGATCATCGTCGGAGAGATTCGGCAGCGCGCGTTCCACCGCTCCCGCGTACAGGATGAACTGCATGTCCAGGGTCGCCACGGCCTCGTCGAGGTTCATCTGCGCCACGCGGCGCCAGCGGTTCGGGGAGACCTCGACGAGTCCCTCGTGGGCGAGTTGAGCGATCGCCTCCCGTACCGGGGTGATGCTCACCCCCATACGCGCGGCGACTTCGCCGTCCTTGAGGACTTCGCCGGGCGCGAGGACCCCGGAAATGATCTCGGCTCGCAGTTGACTGAGCACGGCTTCGGTACGCGTGGGCGGAACACTGAAGGACACAAATGCATCCTACATCAGTGCCTGTTTCCGCCTCCGCCGGCAAGTGAGAACGTAGAGAGGCTTCCTTGATTTCACCGACCCACCAGCAGACCTACGACCGCAGCATCGCGGAGCCCGAGGCGTTCTGGCGTGACGCGGCCCGGGCCGTGGACTGGATCGAACCACCGTCCACGATCCTGGACGCGACGCACCGTCGATGGTTCCCGGACGGCGTGCTCAACACGTGCTTCAACGCGCTGGACCGGCACGTGCGCGCGGGACGCGGGGACAAGACCGCGCTGATCCACGACTCGGCGATGACCGGAGCCCAACGCGAGTACAGCTATGCGGAATTGACGACCCTGGTCGCCAAGTTCGCCGGTGTCCTGCGGTCGCTGGGCGTCGAGCGCGGGGACCGCGTCCTGATCTACCTGCCGATGGTGCCCGAGGCCCTCGTCGCGATGCTCGCGTGCGCGCGCATCGGCGCGGTGCACTCGGTCGTCTTCGGCGGCTTCGCCGCGGCCGAACTCGCCGCGCGTATCAGCGACGCCCGGCCGAAGGTCGTCGTCGCGGCGTCCTGCGGCCTGGAACCCGGCCGCGTGGTCGAGTACAAACCCCTGCTCGACCAGGCCCTCGACGCGTGCGACCACCAGCCCGACACCTGTGTCATCGTGCAACGTCCTCAGGCGGTCGCCGACTTGGGCGCGCGGGACCTCGACTACGCCTCGCTGATGGCCTCCGAGGAAATACCGGAGGCCGACTGCGTCGCGCTCGCCGCGACCGACCCGCTCTACATCCTCTACACCTCGGGCACGACCGGAAGGCCCAAGGGCGTGGTCCGGGACCACGGCGGCCACGCGGTCGCCCTGTCGTGGTCCATGATGCACGTCTACGACGTCGGCCCGGACGACGTCATGTTCACGGCCAGCGACATCGGCTGGGTGGTGGGCCACTCCTACATCGTGTACGGCCCGCTGCTGGCCGGCGCCACCACGGTGCTGTACGAGGGCAAGCCCGTGGGCACCCCGGACGCCGGAGCCTTCTGGCGCCTCGTGGAGCAGTACGGGGTGAACACCCTCTTCACGGCGCCCACCGCGCTCCGCGCGATCAAGCGACTCGATCCCGAGGGCGAGCACCGTGCCCGGTACGACCTGTCCTCGTTGAGGAACCTGTTCCTCGCGGGCGAACGCCTCGACCCGGCCACGTACGACTGGGCCGGCGAGGTTGTCGGGGTCCCCGTCACGGACCACTGGTGGCAGACCGAGACCGGCTGGCCCGTGACGGCGAGCCTGCGCGGGCTGGACGGACCGCCCGGCAGACCGGCGTCGTCGGGACTGCCCGTGCCCGGGTTCGAGGTGCACATCCTCGACGACGACGGCCGCCCGCTGCCGGTGCGCGAAGAGGGCGCCGTCTGCCTGAGACTGCCGCTGCCCCCGGGCACCCTGACCGGCCTGTGGAACGACGAACAGCGCTTCGTCTCCTCGTACTTGTCGCAGTACGAGGGCTACTACCTCACCGGCGACGGCGGGTTCGTCGACGAGGACGGCTATGTCTACATCCTGGGCCGGACCGACGACGTCATGAACGTCGCCGGCCATCGGCTCTCGTCCGGGCAGATCGAGGCGGCGGTGGCGTCCCACCCGGCGGTCGCCGAGGCCGCAGTGATCGGGGCCCGGCACGAACTCAAGGGCCAGGTGCCGCACGCGTTCGTCGTCACCAGGACGGACTACGCCGGCTCCGACCAGGACCTGGCGACGGAGCTGTCCGCCCTCGTGCGCCGGGACGTCGGCCCCATCGCGACCCTGTCCAGGGTCGACGTGGTGAACGGCCTGCCGAAGACACGCTCCGGCAAGGTCCTGCGCAAGACCATGCGCCAACTGGTCGACGGAGAAGCCGCACCCGTCCCGTCGACCATCGAGGACATCTCGGTCCTCGACGACTTCCGCGCGGCCCTGGCACAGCGAGCCGTGCCGTCCGCGACCCCCCGCGACAAGGAATGAGAGAACGATGACGACTGCCGTCAAGAATCAAATCCTCGCCCCCGTACAGGAGTTCATCAACAAGCCGAAGCGGCTGCTGATCGACGGCGACTGGATCGAGCCCGTCGAGCAGGGCGGCTTCACCACGATCGACCCGGCGACGGGCAATGTGATCTGCGAGGTACCCCACGGCACGCACCACGACATCGACCGTGCCGTGGCCGCCGCCCGACGGGCCTTCGACCACGGCCCGTGGAGCCGGATGCGCCCCAACCAGCGGGAGAAGTTGCTGTGGCGCGTCGGTGACCTCATCGAGGCCAAGGCCGATGTCTTCGCCCAGCTCGAGTCCATCGACAACGGCAAGCCGGCGTCCATCGCGCGGCGATCGGACGTCGCGCGGACGGCCGACCTGTTCCGGTACTACGCCGGTTGGGCCACCAAGCTGGAAGGCAGCACGGTGGACGTGTCGATGCCGCGCGTCACCGAGGGCGAGTTCCACGCCTTCACCCTGCGCGAGGCGATCGGCGTCTGCGGCCAGATCATCCCCTGGAACTTCCCGCTGCTGATGGCCGCCTTCAAGCTCGCCCCCGCCCTCGCGGCCGGCAACACCGTCGTCCTCAAGCCCGCAGAACAGACCCCGCTGACCGCCCTGTTGCTGGGCGAGGTCTTCTGCGAGGCCGGTATGCCGCCCGGCGTGGTCAACATCGTCACCGGCTTCGGCGACGCAGGGGCGGCGCTCGCCGCGCACGACCACGTGGACAAGGTGGCGTTCACCGGATCGACCGAGGTCGGCAAGAAGATCGTCGACGCGGCCAGGGGCAATCTGAAGAAGGTCTCGCTCGAACTGGGCGGCAAGAGCCCGAACATCGTCTTCGCCGACGCGGACTTCGAGACGGCAGTGGAGGGCTCGGTCAACGCCTGGCTCAGCAACCAGGGCCAGGCCTGCGTGGCGGGGACACGCCTGTACGTCGAGGACGCCATCTTCGAGGAGTTCATGCGGGCCGTCGCCGAACGGGTCAGCAAGGTGAAGATCGCCCCGGGCCTCGACCCGGCCAGCGAGATGGGCCCGTTGGTGTCCCAGGAACAGCTCGACCGAGTGACGGGCTACCTGGAGCAGGGCCTCGCCGACGGGGCTCGTGCGCTGACCGGCGGCAGGCGGCGCGGAGAGCAAGGCTATTTCCTCGAACCCACCGTCCTCGTCGATGTGCGCCCCGACTTCAGTGTCGTCCGCGAGGAGATCTTCGGCCCCGTGGTCGTCGCGATGCCGTTCTCGGCCGCCGACGGTATCGACGCGATCGCCGACGTGGCCAACGACACTGACTACGGCCTGGCGGCCGGCGTGTGGACGCGGAACATCTCCACCGCTCACCGCCTCGCACGGCGGATCAAGGCAGGTTCCATCTGGGTCAACCAGTACAACGCCAGTGACTTCGCGCTGCCGTTCGGCGGCTACAAGCAGTCCGGCTGGGGACGCGAGCTGGGCACCGACGGCATCCATCTCTACACGCAGGTCAAGGCCGTGAACATCGCCCTGTGACGCAGGGCCCGAGCACACCGCTGCGCGTCCCTCCCGAGCAGGGGGGACGCGCAGCAACACCCTTTTCCTCTTTTCTCGCTTTCACTCGCTCTCGTAAGGAGTCACCATGCTCGCCGCCGTACTCACCGGCACCGGCCAGGACAAGGTCGAGGTCCGTCGCGATGTCGAGACGACGGGATTCGGCCCAGGAAAGGTCCGGGTCGCCATACGGGCCACCGGTCTGTGCCACTCCGACCTGTCCGCGATCTCCGGCAAGCTGGCCCACCCGGTGCCGGTGGTGCTCGGGCACGAAGGGGCCGGCGAGGTCCTGGAGGTCGGCGAGGGTGTCACCCACGTCCGGCCCGGCGACCGCGTGACGGTCAACTGGCGTCCCTCCTGCGGAACATGCGGACTGTGCCGGCGCGGGCAGAGCAACCTCTGTCCGAGTGGCGCCGCCGCCAGGCACGTCACGGGATTCACCGCAGGCGGCACCGATCTGTACCGCTTCGTGGGCGCCGGCACCTTCGCCGAAGAGATCGTGCTCGACGCGGGGTTCGCGGCTCCGATTCCGCAGGACATCTCCTACGAGGCCGCCGCCCTGATCGGCTGCGGCCTCACGACGGGCTTCGGCGCGGCCGTCAACACCGCCGGAGTCCGGCCGGGCGACACCGTGGCCGTCATCGGCTGCGGGGGCGTGGGCATCAGCGCCGTCCTGGGCGCCAGGACGGCCGGCGCCGCCCAGATCGTCGCCGTGGACCCCGTGGCCACCCGCCGCAAGTGGGCTCTCGAGTTCGGCGCCACCGAGGCCGTCGCCCCGGAGGAGCTGGCCGACGCCGCCGCCCGGCACACGGAAGGCCTGGGATTCGACCACGTCATCGAGGCCGTCGGCCGCCAGGCTGCCGTCCGCTCCGCTTTCGAGGCGGCGCGCCCCGGCGGCAACGTCTGCCTCGTCGGCGTGGCCGGGCCCGAGGAGATGTTCCCGGCCAGTCTGATGGAACTGTTCGCCGGCGAGAAGCGCGTACTGCCCTCGGTGTACGGGGGAGCCGACGTCACGCGCACTTACGGGCGGATCATCAATCTGGTGCGTGCCCGACGCCTCGACATCGAGTCCCTGGTCACCCACCGGCTGCCGCTGACCGAGATCCACGAGGCCATCGACCTGATGCACCGGGGCGAGTCGCTGCGCGTCATGCTGACCACCGACTGACAGTGAGGATTGACCATGGCATCGCTCGGGGGTCCGACTCTCCGACTGGCTGACGCTTCGGCTGACCTTGGCCGGAATCGTCGGCCTGCCGGGCGGTGCCGCCTGGCGTGTGGCCGGCCCCGCGGTCGTGGGCGCGCCGCAGGGCCCGTACGACCGCGGGTGAGGGTGGCTCCTCCGCGGGCAGCCAGTGGGAAGCGCCCGGTCCTCGCGGCTTCGATCACACCGCGAGGACCGGGCGCGTACCCGCTTTCGACCGCCTCGCACCGTCGTGTTGTACGACGCGGAGCGCAAGCACACTCAGGCGCTCACCCGGCTCAGATGTTCCGGCAGACCGCCTGGGTGAACTCCGCCGTCCCGGCCGACCCTCCCAGATCCCGCGTACGCAGCCCCTGCTCGAGTGTCTTCTCGATCGCCCCCATGAGATGGGCCGCGGCGGGGCCGAGGCCCAGGTGTTCGAGCATCATGACCGCTGTCCACATCTGGCCGACGGGGTTGGCGACGCCTTGGCCGGCGATGTCCGGGGCCGATCCGTGTACCGGCTCGAACATGGAGGGGTAGCGGCGCTCGGGGTTGAGGTTGGCGCTGGGGGCGACGCCGATGGAGCCCGCGATCGCGCCGGCCAGGTCGGAGAGGACATCGCCGAACAGGTTCGACGCGACGATCACCGAGAAGGACTCCGGCGTCGCCACCAGCTTCGCGGCCAGCGCGTCGATCAGGACGTGTTCGACGGGCACGCCTGCCTTGTCGGCCACCTCCTGGACGACCTCGTCCCAGAACGGCATCGTGTGGATGATGCCGTTGGACTTGGTGGCCGAGGTGAGCTTCGCGTTCCTCGACGCGGCCAGCCGCGCGGCGTACTCAGCGACTCGGGTGACGCCGGTCCTGGTGAAGATGGCCTGCTGGAAGGCCGCCTCCTGTTCCGAGCCCTGGTACATCCGGCCGCCGATCTGCGAGTACTCGCCCTCGACGTTCTCCCGCACGACCACCAGGTCGATCAACTCGCCCGAGCGCACGGGGGAGTCGACTCCGGGCAGCGCGCGTACGGGACGGAGATTGACGTACTGCATGAACGCACGGCGTATGGGGATGAGCAGACCCCACAGGGTCACGTCGTCGGGGATCTCCGGGTCGCCGACCGCGCCCAGGAAGATCCCGTCCCCGTCGGACATGCGGTCGAGACCGTCCGCCGGCATCATCACGCCGTGCCTGCGGAAGTACTCCGAACCCCAGTCACGATGACGCCAGTCGATGCTGACGCCGTACTCACGTGTCACCGCGTCGACCGCTTCGACGGCGGCCGGTACCACCTCCAGGCCGATGCCGTCCCCGGGAATGAGGTCGATCGTGAAACGCGACCTCGACTCCGGTGCCCCGGCCTGGGCAGTCTCGTCTTGCTTACCCACCATTGGGCCTCCCTGTTACCCACAGCACCTGGCCTGTCATATGACGTGCGTCGTCGGAGGCCAGGAAGGTGATGACGCCTGCGAGATCCTCCGGCTGAGCCACTCGCGGCAGGGCGTTGCGACGGATCTGCTCGGCGCGGATCGACTCGTAGTCGACGCCGGCCGTGTCCGCCAGATGATGGGTCATCGGAGTCTCGACGTGCCCCGGACCCACGGCATTGACCGTGATGTCGAACGGGCCGAGGTCGAGCGCGAGCGAGCGCGTGAGACCCATGACGCCTGCTTTCGCCGCGGCGTAGTGCACGAAGCCGCGCTCGGTTCCGATGGACGCCTGCGAGGTCACGTTGACGACGCGCCCGGAGCGCCGACGCACCATCGATGCCTGGGCCGCTCGGGCGAAGTAGAACGATCCCGACAGGTTCACGTCGAGCATACGCTGCCACTCGCTGTCGCTGATCTTGTGGACCAACGACGTCGCGTGCAGTCCCGCGTTGTTCACGAGCACGTCGATCTCGCCGAGTGAGGCCACGATCGAGTCGACGCACCTGCCGACGGCCGCCGAGTCCGTGACGTCGGCGATGAACGGCTCGGCCGTCCCGCCGGCGTCCGTGATGGCCTCGACCGTGGCCGACGCGGACTCCGTGTCGCGGTCGACCACCGCGACGCGTGCGCCCTCGCGCGCGAAGCGCTCCGCACAGGCTCGCCCGATGCCGCTGCCCGCGCCGGTCACGATCACCACTCGGTCTTCGAAGCGCTTCATCGGCGCTGCTCCTCTGCGGGGACTCGGGCGGATCGCAAGGCGTCGATGTACTGGGCGACGCCCGCCCGCAGGTCGTACGCGGGCTCGTAGCCGATCTCGCGTCGTGCCGCGGACTTGTCGAGGTCCATGACCATGGGGCGGGGCGAGACTCCCGGCTCGATGTCGATGCCGACCCCGGGCACGAGTTCCCTGACGAGCTCCGCGGCCTCCCGCAGCGTGGCGAGTTGCCCGGTGACGGACAGCGCGGGGCTCTCGATTCCGTCCGACCGCAGTGCGAGGCACACCGCTCGGGCCGCGTCCTCGACGTGCAGCCAGTCCACGACCGTGTCGGCGTGGCGGACTCGCGTGCCCTTCAGGCCGGCCACCGGGCGCTCGACCAGGTCGACCACCGGTCCGCCGGCCGAGCCCCGGGGTATCGCGGTCGCCCGTCCGAACCCGTAGACGACGGTGAAGCGCAGGCCGACCGTCTCCATCGCGTACTGCCGGTTGTACTGCGCGCCGATCACCTCCGTCAGCGACTTGGTCCGCCCGTAGATGTCCGACGCGGTGTGCGGTGCGTCGTTGGCGACACTCGTGCCCGGCGTTCCCCATCCGTAGACCGCGGTGCTGCTCGCCCACACCACCCGGGCGATGCCGGCCCGGCGTGCCGCATCGAAGACGTTGACCGCCCCCAGGCAGTTCACCTCGACCGCGAGTTTCGGGTCGCCGTCGGAGCGCTGCGTCAGCAGTGAAGCCAGATGTACGACGCCGGACGCGCCCTCGATCGCCTTCGGCACGGCGTCGCGATCCCGCACGTCCAGGTTGTGCACCTCAAGGCGCGATCTGTCCTTCGCCCCGGTCAGCGCCTCGATCAGGGTGCTGTCCGGCTCCCGGTCCAGGACGACCACCCGGTGCCCTTGTCGGAGCAGGGCTTTGGTGACGTGACTTCCCACGAACCCGCAGCCACCTGTGACGACGACGCGCTCCATGGGTCTCCTTTCATGGGGGACAGGACAGTCGGGAATTCAGCTCCGACGCGACGAACCCGCCGAGGACCGCGCCACCGCGGCCTTGAGGGTTTCAAAGCCGCGTTCGAGGTGGAGGCGGGTCAGGTGTTCCGTCTCCGTGGAGTCCCGGCGCCACAACGCGTCGATGATGTTGCGGTGTTCGAGGATGGCCACCCGGCGGACCTCGTCGTCGTACTGCTCCACGATGCGGGGAACGACGCTGTACGGACGCAGCCGGTCCAGGGTCTCGATCAGGGGCGGGCTTCCGCAGAAGGTGATGATCCGCCAGTGGAAGAGCTGGTTCAGCTCGCTGATCTCGCCGACCATGCCGCTCGCGTCGAGCAGCTTCTCCATCTTCTCCTGCATGGCCTTCAGGTCCTCGAAGTCGTCCGCGGTCATGCGCTGCGAGGACAACGCCGCCGCCCACGGCTCCAGCCGGATGCGGATGGCGAAGCCGTGCGCCACGTTGGGCCACAGATCGGCGACGACCCGCGTGCCGTTGGGCTTGACCGCGACCAGACCGTCGACCGTGAGGCGGGCCAGCGCTTCCCGCACCGGTGTGCGGCTGACGCCCAGGCTGCGTGCCAGCGACTGCTCGGACAAGGGGCTGTCGGTGGCGAACTCGCCCTTCTCCAGCAACGAGCGGAGCCTGCGGTAGGTCTGCTCGGCGAGGCTGTCACCCTCCGCCGCGGTGTTCATGATGTCCATCAGTCGGTCACTCCTCTGTTGAACCACCGGCACACGGCATCACCGACCTGGTTGAGGGAGAGCACTGTGAGGGCGATGGCCGTCGCCGGCGCCACGATCTGCCAGCCAGCCGTGGACTCACACGATAGGCGCGGGAAAGCATGTGTCCCCAGCTCGGGTCCGGGGGCTGGATTCCCAGGCTCAGGAGGCTGAGGCCGGCCTCGGCGAGGAAGGCGAACGACAGCATGAGGAACCACTGGACGACGACGGGACGCCGGCCGTCCGCGACATCGAAGGAGACGTCGTGCACCACCCGTGCGGCGGAGTGCCGTTGCTGCCGGAACCCGACCGTCAGCCGGTCGACGCTCAGCAGGGGTGTGGTCGGTGTGGTCATCGCGGCTACTTCGCGTCTCTGGCGAGGGCCTTCTTGACGAGATCCGTCGAGCCGGGCCCGTTCATGTGACCGATGACCTCGGCGTTGTGCGCATGCGCGAGCTGGTGCAGGCCGAAGACCGAGTCGGTACCGCTGCGGTAACCCATCAGGTCGTCGCACTGGTTGACCGCCTGCTTCGCGAGCGCCAGCCCGATGCGCGGACGCCCCGCGATCCTGGTGGCCAACGCGGTGCTGAACTCCATCAACTCCGCGCGCGGAACGACGTGGTTGACCATTCCGGCCGCATGCGCGTCGCCGGCCGAGAGCCGGTCCGCCGTGAACAGGAACTCCTTGGCCTTGCGGGAACCGAGCTCCCAGGGATGGGCGAACAGCTCCACGCCCGGAATTCCGAAGTCGACCGCCACATCGGCGAAGTAGGCATCCTCGCTCGCGACGATGAGGTCACAGGACCAGGCGAGCATCAAACCGCCCATGATGCAAGCGCCTTGAACAGCCGCGATCGTCGGCTTCGGGAGGTCCCGCCACCGGCGGCACAGGCCCACGTACAGCTCGCTCTCGCGGGCGAACCTGTTCTCGGCGCCTTCCTTGCCCACGTGGTCCCACCACAGGGACACCCGGTCGAACGTGGTCTCACGGTCGCCTGTCGGGCCGAGGTCATGGCCGGAGGAGAAGTGCGGGCCGTTGCCTGCGAGGATCGCGACCTTCGCCTCGTCGTCGAACGCGAAGCGCTGGAAGGCGCGGTCGAGCGCGTACAGCAGCTTGCCGTTCTGCGCGTTGCGCACCTCGGGCCGGTTGAGGGTGATGGTGGCGACGCCGTCGTTCAGCTCGTACAGGACGAGATCCTCGGGGATGTGCTCGCTCATGCGGTGTGCTCCGGGTGTCGGGACGGCGAGGGGAGGAAGTTCGGCGCGTCGTTGTGCTGACCGAGCCCAGGCGGTGCGGTGAAGCGCTCGGGCACGCCGGTCTTGATCGGGTTGCCGACCATGCGGGCCGTCGATCCGTCGCTCAGCTCGACGGGTACGACCATGTTCCGCCGGGCGACCGTGGGCAGGGCGAAGGCCTCGGCGACGTTCTGCACGAGCGCGACCGGGACGTCCTGCGCGCGGAAGCGCTCGACCCACTCACCGGACGGGCGTTCCTTGAAGGCGCTCGCAACGATCTGCTCGAGCTCGGCCCGGTTCTGCTGGCGTGCCGCGAGGTCGTGGAAGCGCGGGTCGTCGGCGATCTCGGGCCGGCCGAGCGCGCGACAATAGCCGGTCCACCAGCGCGGGATGGCACTGGGGGTCGCGTAGACGTAGCGGCCGTCGGCGCACTCGAAGGCCTGGCTGGGCGGGAAGGTGGCGTGCCGCGTTCCCATGCGCTGGTAGACGACGTCGTGGGTGAGGTAGTCCTGCGCCTGCCAGACGAGCAGACTGAGTTGCGCGTCGAACAGCGAGACCTCGACGTGCCGCGCCTCGCCGTCGGTGTTGCGGCCGTGGAGCCCCGCGAGGATGGCGATGGCCGCCCACAGGCCGCCCGCCGTGTCGCCGATCTGGTAACCGACCCGGGAGGGCGGCCCGTCCAGCTCACCCGTGAGGTCCATGACTCCGCTCAGCGCCTGAAGCAGGCTGTCCACGGCCGGATAACCGGCCCAAGGACCCTCGGAGTCGAATCCGTACAGCGAGCAGAGCACGAGATCGCTCCGGCGCTTCAGGAGCTCTTCGTAGCCCAGCCCGAGACGCTCCATCACGCCCGGCCGGAAGTTGTGGCACACGACGTCCGCCTCGGCCACGATCTCCAGGAACTGCTCGCGGCCGGCCGGGGACTTGAGGTCGATGGTCTTTGACCTCTTGTTGCGATTGACGCTGAAGAAGAAGGTGCTGTTCCCGGCGATCTCGTGAGGAGGCAGATTCCGTACGGGATCGCCCGCCGGCGGCTCGATCTTCAGTACGTCTGCGCCGAGGTCGCCGAGGATCATCGTCGCGAAGGGCCCGGCGAGGAAGTGCGAGAGATCGACGATCTTCAGCCCGGTCAGCGGAAGCCGCTGCCCGTCCCGCTCCTGGCTCGCGGCCGTCATCGTGACGCGCCCTTCAGGTCGTCCACGGAAAGACCCCCGGCCTTGAGCCGGCGGTTGCCGGGGAGCTGCTCTATCTCCCAGACCGTGTGCGCGGCGTGCTCACCGGGCCCGCGGGGCACGGTGTCGAGGACGCCCTGCTTCAGGTAGCGCACGACGTCCTGGTCGGCCGAGGCGATCTCCCTCGCCCAGGCCATCGCGGTCGATTCGAGCTGATCACTGTCGACCACGGCGTTGAGGAGACCGGCGCGCGCGAACTCCTCCGGCGTGTGGACCCGGCCGATCAGCAGGATCTCCATCGCGATCTTGTGCGGCACCTTGGTCGCAAGACCCGCCGCCATGCCGCGCGACAGCCCGAACTTGGCCTCGGGATAACGGAACTTGGCGGTGTGCGCGGCGACCGCGAGATCGGCCTGCTGGAGGAGCATCATCCCGGCACCGATGCACCAGCCGTCGATGGCGACGATGATCGGCTTGCTGGTCGCGACACCGAGATTCGGCGCCCACGAGGGCTCCGCCGGCGCGTCGCCGACGTCGATCCCCGCGGTGAAGTCGGCGCCCGCGCCCTTGAGGAGCGCGACGCGGTCGTTCCCCTCGTCGAACTTGATCCACGCCTGCGCGAGCGACTCGGCCATCGCGCGGCTGAGTGCGTTCTTCTTGTTCGGCCGATCGATCGTCAGAACTGCGACGCCGTCGATCGATTCGTAGGTGAGCTGTCCACCATCACTCAAGGCTTCGCCCTCCGGAGTGCTGTGTGCCGTCTGGCTCACCTGACGCTAAGAGGACTGTATCCCGAAGTCAAGATCTGTATACCGACTGATGGGGCGTCAGTTTTCTCGCGGCGGTCTCTCGCCCAGTTGGGACCGCGCTACCACCTGCCGGCTCGCTGACACGACGGCGGCTCGTCCGGTCACCCGGGGCACACGCGCTCGTCGAAACTCAGCCACCGCCCCCTTCCGTCGGCCCTCCGCGATGTCGTGGGCAACGACCCCAGCGTGCAGGCGCGACAGCCCTGCAAGCTGGGGAAAAGTCGAGGCCGGACTGGAGGCGATGCTCGGCGTCCGCGACAGCGGGGTGCTGTCGCAAGCCGTCTCCTACCTGTCCTGACTGGACCCCGCGCATCACGAGGTCGAGGCGCTCGTCCGGAAGGTGCTCGGCGCGGAGGTCGCCGAGACCACCGACTGGCGCCGTCCGCGGCCGACGAGAAAAAGTCGCCCCTCGAAATTCACAGGCTGCAGGTATGTAGTCGCCCAGTTGTGTAACAACCGAGCCCATGCTCCCATCGGCTTATACGGACCCATAACAGCGAACTGGGCACGTCGCGTGACGCTCGTCGACCAGTAGTTGATGAGCGCCCTCTTCGGCTCGGCATTCCAGGCCACTGAACGTGCGGTGAACGAGAAAATCGAGAGAAAGGGAGCCGGCATGGGCGAGGAACTGACACCGGGAATCTCCGGCATACATCACCTGTCACTAACCGTCACCGACATGGAGGCCAGTCTGGACTGGTACCAGCGCTTGCTCCAAGCCGATCGCGTGCCGACCACATTCCCCCACTACGAACGGGAGGACACAGGCTACGGAATTTTGCTGACCGAGCCGCGCTCGGGGCTCGTCATCGGACTGCACCACAACACCGCCAATCAAGGTGAGCAGTTCGATGAATCTCGTACCGGATTGGATCACGTGTCGTTCAAGGTGAATGCACGTGAAGACCTGGAGGCCTGGACCGCTTGGCTCGATGAACTCGGCATTGACCACACCGGTATCAGAGACCTGAAAGAGCCGTTCGCATACTCAACCGTGGTATTCCGCGACCCTGACAACAATCAGCTTGAGCTCGTCGCACTCGGTTGACAGACCGTCTCCATTGAACGCGCCAATCAAAACGTCCCAAGGACGATAACCGCCATCGGTTACGCCGCTGCGCTCATCGCCCTCTCCGCGGCCGTGCTCGTCGCCCAGAGGCGGCGCGAAGCCGGCGAGCTCCGGCAGGAGGCGGAGGAAGCGATGGCCGTCGCCGCCTCACAGAGGTGACCACGGCCATCGTCGGCGCCGCCAGCGGCCGATGACCATCTCGATGTTCGAGTCGCCCTTCGGCATGTCCGGCGGTCCGATCGCCAGCGCGGCTTCCGTCCGCTACGCCACCGGGCCCTGCGCCCCTGATCATCTGTGAGATGGGCGGCATCCTCGCCGTGGTTCAGTGGCCGAAGTTCCAGACGAACGTGCCGTTGGCGGTCACGAGGACGGCGAGCACCAAGAGATCTGCCGCGCCGAGAGCGACGCCCAGCAGGGCACGTCCTCGGCGGGTGGTGCCCCGGTGCAGTGCGATGCAGGACAGGACGATGGCAAGAGGCCCGAGAAAGATGTTCAGCACGAGAAGTCCGAGCAAGCCTAAGACAAAGGAGGCGACGGCCTCGTCGTCAGCACCGTCGACGCTGGTGGGCCGGTGCTCGGATACTACGAATTGCATGGTTCTTCTCCTCGGAGTCGCACAGCGCGGCGACGCGACCGGCTTTCGCGTACGACGAAGTGGATCAACCAGCATCCGATGCCGGCCGCAGCGGCGACGGTGGCAGGGGGCGGCATCTGGGTGATGGCCCCCAGGAGGATTTCCATAAGGACGAAGATGGCTGCTATGACGACCATGGTTCTCCTCTAGGCAGAGGGCTCAACCCCAGCGGAATGGCAAGGCCAGGGGCGGCTCCTCAGTCGGTGTCGGCCGCGAACACGCCGTCGGGGCGAGCCTGTTCGGCGACGAGTCTGCGCAGTGCGCGGAAGTCAGCAGGCCGGCCCGCGGCGACACCGCCGACGAGTCTGCCGTCCTGGTATGCCATGGCGGCGAAGTCGAAATCGGTGAGGTCGCCTTGCAGGATCAGCTCGTCGGCCTGCGCGGGGTGGCCGCAGATCTGCAGGTTGACGCCGTGCTGGTTGGTCCAGCCCCAAGGCACGGCGTCGTAAGGCCGCCGATTGCCTGTGAGCATGTTCCGGGCGACGGCCTCACCATGCTCCTGAGCGTGGTTCCACTGCTCGATCCGCACCCGCTGCCCGAGGAGACCGTCGGGGTGGCGGGCGACGTCGCCGGCCGCATAGATGTGCGGTGCGCTCGTGGTGCCGTACGCGTCCACGACGATACCGTCCGCCGTCTCGAGGCCGGCTTGCTCGGCAAGGCCGGTCTCCGGGACCATGCCCACGGCGACCAGCACCGACTGGGCCTCCCAGATGTTGCCGTCACGGTCGGTCGCGACGACCGCGTCCCGATGCCGGGCAAGGCTCTGCAGCCTCACACCGGTGTGGATGCGGACGCCGTGGGCCCGGTGCAACTCCGTCACGGCCTGCCGAAGCCGGGCGGGCAGCACCCGCTCCAGCGGCTGGGACGCGCTCTCCAGGACCGTCACCTCGCAACCCAACGCCCGTGCGGTGGCAGCGACTTCCAGTCCGATCAGCCCCGCGCCGACGACGAGCAGCGGACCGCCCGACTGAAGGTCTGTACGCAGGCCCGCCACGTCGCCCAGGGAGCGCAGCGTGTGCACGTGGTCGAGGCCGGCCGCCTGAGGCAGGATGCGGGCGCGGCCGCCGGTGGCCAAGAGCAGCCGGTCGTAGGGGTGTCGGGAGCCGTCCGCCAGTCGCAGGGCTGCGGCTTCCACCCCCGTGACCCGTGTGCCGGTGAGCAGATCGATGTCCAACTCTCCCCAGGTGGACGGGGGCTTGAGTCGGCTGGACTCCGGGCGTACGGCGCGCCGGAGCATGTCCTTGGACAGCGGCGGGCGCCGGTAGGGCTCCTCGGGTTCGTCACCGATCAGAACGATCCTGCCGTCGAAACCCTCCTTGCGGAGGGTGAGTGCAGCGGTGGTTCCGGCCACTCCTGTACCGACGATCGCGATGGTACGGGGCTGGGAATCAGGCACGGCTGACCTCGACCATCTCGAAGTCGGCCTTGGCCGCCCCGCAGTCCGGGCAGGACCAGTCGTCCGGGATGTCCTCCCAGCGGGTTCCGGGTTCGATCCCCTCATCCGGCCAGCCGAGCTCCTCGTCATAGAGGAAACCGCAGACCAGGCACTGCCACTTCCTCATGCCGCAACCTCCTCGAAGTCGACCTTCTCCCGCACTCCGCAGTCGGGGCAGCACCAGTCGTCCGGAACCTCGCTCCAGGCGGTGCCCACCGGGAAGCCCTCGCGGGGCTCGCCGATTCGCTCGTCGAAGACGTACGAGCAGACCGTGCACTGGTATCGGCTCATACGGCGGCTCCGTACCGGGCCAGGACCGCGGAGCGCTTGGCCGGCTGAATGTTGGCCAAGGCGACGTCGCCGCGGTAGTGGGAGAGGACACGGCGGTCCATGATGCGGCGCCACAGGGGCGGCACGTAGGCGAGGATCACCATGCCGGCGTAGCCGGTTGGCATCTCCGGGGCCTCCTCGAAGTGGCGCAGGGCCTGGTAGCGGCGGGTGGGGTTGGCGTGGTGGTCGCTGTGCCGCTGCAGGTGGTAGAGGAGCACGTTGGAGGTGATGTTGTCGCTGTTCCAGCTGTGCCGCGGCGCGCACCGCTCATAGCGACCGCCCTCCGTGCGCTGCCTCAACAGTCCGTAGTGCTCTATGTAGTTGACGACCTCCAGCAGCGAGAAGCCGAAAACGGCCTGGAGAATCAGGTACGGCAGGATGCCCGGACCGAAGGCGGCCACCAGGGCGCCGAACAGCACCAGCGACATCACCCAGGCGTTGAGCACGTCGTTGCGCAGCGACCACACCCGCTTGCCGCCGCGCCGCAGCCGAACCTTCTCCAACTCCCAACCGGACCGCGCGCTGCCGAGGACCGTACGGGGCAGGAACCGGTAGAAGCCCTCGCCGAGGCGCGCACTGGCAGGGTCCTCGGGGGTGGCGACCCGCACGTGGTGACCACGGTTGTGCTCGATGAAGAAGTGGCCGTAACAGGTCTGCGCCAGCGCGATCCTGGACAGCCAGCGCTCCAACTCCTCCTTCTTGTGGCCGAGTTCATGCGCGGTGTTGATGGCAATGCCGGCCACCACGCCGAGGGTGACGGCCAGCCCCACCTTGTCCACCACGGACAGGCCGCCGTCGGCGAACAGCCAGCTCCCGGTGACCAGACCGGCGTACTGCAGCGGCAGATACATGAACGTGCACCAGCGGTAGTACCGGTCCTGCTCCAGCCAAGTCAGCGCGCTCTGGGGCGGGTTGACCAAGTCCTTGCCGATCGCCAGATCCACCACCGGGATGATCCCGTACAGCACTATCGGCCCGGTCCACCAGAACACGCCCAGCCCCGTGGCCGCTACCAGACCCCACGAGACAAAGGGGAAGAGGGGCACCAGCAGACCCAGCAGCCACAGATACCGCTTCGGATCCCGCCATGTCGCCTCAGGAACGAGTCCCGCATCCGTTGCCATGGAACACCAACCTTCGTTTTCAGAACTTACATTTGCGGATGAAGCGCCCATTAGTAAGACAGTCCGTGATTAATCCGTCAACGACATGAACAGAGCAGAGTGCACAGGTAAAGCGAAGATCGAGTCGGTAGCGTGAAGAAGTCGCGGTGGCGTTTCACGCAGCCGTTCGCTGCCTCCGCGGTCACTCCGCGGCGGGCCGCAACCGAGTCGGCGGCGGCACGTCGTCCATGGCTCGTCCTCTCACCTTCCGTCGGGTTGCTTCGCGGCGCCGTGTGCCTGGGCGTCGGGACGGACGGTCGGCAGGGGCAGCAGCGGCAGGCGCAGCGCCGCGAAGGCGTGGTCCGGTACGGAGGCACGCGCGGGCGGTACGGGCTCGACAGGCCGGTACGACTCGCCCTGGGCCGGGCGGCCGTCGGTCTCGCCCTTGTTGGGCCAGGCGGCCATGGCCCGCTCGGCCTGAGCGGTGATGGTCAGGGAGGGGTTGACACCGAGGTTGGCGGAGATGGCCGAGCCGTCGACCACGCTGATGCCCGGGTGCCCGTACAGCCGGTGGTACGGGTCGATCACGCCGGTGCCGGGACTGTCGCCGATCGGGCAACCGCCGATGAAGTGGGCGGTCATCGGGATGTCGAGGATCTCCCCGAGGGTGCCGCTCGGGAAGCCGTTGATCTCCTCGCTGAGCAGCCGGGCGGCCTGCTCGGCGGCGGGGATCCAGGCCGGGTTGGGCGCGCCGTGGCCCTGACGGGAGGTCAGCTTGCCGGGGCCCTTCAGCGACACGGTGATCGAGTTGTCCAGGGTCTGCATGACCAGGGCGATGATGGTGCGCTCGGACCACCGGCGCTTGTTCAACGAGCGGAGCAGCAGTCCGGGGCGGGTGACCGCGGCGGCCAGAAAACGCAGCCAGCGCGGACCGCGGCCGACGCCCGGGACCTGGAGTACGGTCAGCAGCCCCATGGCGTTGGAGCCCTTGCCGTAGCGCACCGGCTCGATGTGGGTGTTCTCGTCGGGATGGATGGACGAGGTGATGGCCACGCCCCGGGTGAAGTCGGCCCGGCTGCCGTAGCGGCGATCGGTGGTCTGGGCGCTCACCAGGGATTCGGAGTTGGTGCGCGTGAGGTACCCCAGGCGATCGGAGATGCGCGGCAGGTCGCCACGGGCCTTGAGGGTGTGCAGCAGGGTCTGGGTGCCGTAGGTGCCGGCGGCCACCACCACGTGCCGGGCGGTGAGCCTGCGGCTGCTGCCGCGGCGGCGGTCGGTCCGGCGGGTGTGCACGGTGTGGACGCCGTCATGCTCGGTGATCCGGGTGACGGTGGTGAGCGCGTGGATCTCGGCGCCGGCGCGTTCGGCGAGGTGGAGGTAGTTCTCGGTGAGCATGTTCTTGGCGCCGTGGCGGCAGCCGGTCATGCACTCGCCGCACTCGATGCAGGCCCGGCGACCCGGTCCGGCGCCGCCGAAGTAGGGGTCGGCGACCTCGGCACCGGGCTCGGTGGGAAGGCTGCCGTCCGCGTCCTGGCCGTCGCCGAAGAACACCCCGACGGGCGTGCGGTGGAAGGTGCGGCCGACGCCCATCCTCTCGGCGGCGGACTTCAGATGCTCGTCGGCGGGGGTGACCGTCGGGTTGAGCCGCACGCCGAGCATGCGCCGCGCCTGGTCGTAGTACGGCGCCAACTCCTTTTCCCAGTCGGTGATATGGGCCCACTGGCGGTCGTCGAAGAACGCCTTCGGCGGTACGTAGAGGGTGTTGGCATAGTTCAGAGAGCCGCCGCCGACCCCGGCGCCGGCCAGGATGACCACGTTGCGCAGAAGGTGGATGCGCTGGATGCCGTACAGGCCGAGCTTGGGCGCCCATATGAATCTGCGCGCGTCCCAGGAGTTCTTCGGCAGGTCGGCGGCGGTGTAGCGGCGGCCGGCCTCCAGGACGGCGACCCGGTAGCCCTTCTCGGTCAGCCGCAGCGCGGCGACGGATCCGCCGAAGCCGGAGCCGACCACGATCACGTCGTAGTCGTACTCCTGATTGGTCTGGGTGGTGGTCATCGTCATGCTCCGAGGGACGAGAAGAGAGCGGACAGCGCCGCCGGCAAGGCCTTGGCGAGGGAGGGCTGGGCGGCGAACCGGGTCATGTGCCGGCCGATCGTGTGGGCGTTGCGGTTGTCGACGAACCACGGCGGGGTCGGCCAGGGGCGGAACGGGCCGCGGCCGACGGTGCGCTCCACGTGCGCGGGGTCGAGCAGCAGCGCGTTGTGCACCAGGCCGACGCCGCTGCCCGCGTCGTATATGTCGTGGCCGGGGAAGGCGCCCCAGGTCGCCCGGGGCAGGGCGTAGATCAGCCCGACCCAGCAGTTGACCGCGACCGTGCCGTAGCGCAGCCGGGCAACGGCGTCGTCGAGTGCCGGTCCCAGGGCGCGCATCGTCCGCGGATCGGCGATCAGTCCGGCGCCGAGGTCGCCCGCGAGGTGGTCGTTGCAGAAGTCGACCGCCCGGTCGAGGAATTCGGCGGGCGTGCCGCCGGGCAGGCGCGTCACGCCCAGGACCGGGCCGAAGTACTCGGTGCGGAAGGCCGCGGTGTCCGGGTCGTCCGGGTCCAGATCGGCCAACAGGGTGCGCGGCACGGCCGGGTCGCCGCCGAGCAGTTCCGACTGCGTATGGCTGTCGACGGCGTTGCGCTGTCGATCGGCGGCGCCGGGGTAGTAGCCGGGGCGGACGGGTGCGTCGTGGAGAGCCTCGCGCAGGTGGTGCAGGAACCGGTCGGCCTGCGGCCAGTCGTCGGGCAGCACGACGATCTGGGTGGCGATGCAGTTGAATCCGCTGTTGTGGAGGCGCTGGGCGGCGATGTGCCGCGCCTGCAGCCGCAGGGCGGCTTCACTCCACCGGCCCGGGAGGACGATGGCCGGGCCCACCCCGCCCAGTTCGCTGGTCACCGGCTTGGCGATCAGCGGCTTGCGCTGCGCCCGGCGCCGCTCGCCCTCCTCGCCAGGACCGAACACGATCGCGTCGTGGCTTGCGCGGCTGCCGGTGAGGTGGACGGTGTCCACCTCCGGGTGGCCGACCAGGTGAGCGCCCGTCTGTGCGTCACCGGAGGTGATGCGCAGGAAACCGTGCTCGATGAAGCCCGCGAAGACGCGCCGGAGCACCGGCTCCAAGTAGGCGTTGACCGGGTTCAGTTTGATCAGGACGACCGCGTTGTCCTGGTACAGCTTCGACAACGCGTCCAGCGCCGGGATGGAGTTGATGTTTCCGGCGCCGAGCACCAGACCGACTTCCCCGGGCAGCTCGGTGTCGCGCAGCCTGGCCGCGATCCCGGCCTTCGCCTCGTCGAGCGTGACACCCGGCCGCAGCCAGACCTCGCCGCTGTAGCCCGGCAGGGTCAAGTCCCGTACGGAGTACGGAAAGATCCGCACCGCGAGCTGTCCGCCGGGCAGGGCCCGGGTAACCACGCGGTCGAACGGATTGCGCCCTGCCTCCAACAGCGACAGCAGCCTGATCAGCGCGTCTGCCGCGCCGAGCAACGCGTACGGGCCGCTCAGCCACTCCTCCCCCGCGGCCGGCCGGCCGCAATCGATGCCTTTGCCGCGACAGGACGCCGCCACCCACTCCGCGGCGACCTCCGCGACCGCCTCCCGCAACCGTTCGAGCAGCTCACGCTTGGCCGACAACGGCGTGGTGACCCAGGAACGAGCGTGTGCCCGCAGAACCGCCAAGTCGCGGTCGAGCATGCTGATATCCGGCATGGACTTCTCCGAAAGAGGAAACGGTGGGGGGACCGGCGGCTTGTGGCGCCGTGTACGGCAGCAGGCGATGGGCGCCACCGTAGGCCCGGCCGACAGCACCGGGCGATGGGCCGATGCCCTCTCCTGACCACGCCCGTTGTGCAGCGGCACCCGCCGGGGCATTCCGCGGACATCCAAGTCAGCGTGCGCACGGGACTTTTGGAAGCGTGCAGGACTCCGGAGTCCCCGTGACGAGGCCTGCGACGGTGTCGGTGACCGTCTTCAGGCCGGGCACACGGATGGGGCTCCCGTCGGCGCCGGGCGGCTTGGAAGCGGTGCCTGGCGAAGGTGCGTTGTGCCCGGTGCCTCCTCCGCCCCCACTTCCGGACGGGGTCGGGGACGGCGTCGGCCGGGGCGACGACGGCCTGCTGGGCTTCGGGCGGGTCGACTCACTGGGCGAGGGGGAAGGGGCGGAGGAACCTCGCGAGGAGTCCGGCGACGGGTAGGGACCCGACTCGGTGCTGTCCGGCACCTCGTAGTGGCCCGTTCTGAAGTAGGCGAACCACGCCTTGACGATACGCAGGTACTCCGCGGAGTGGTTGTAGCCGAGGATCGCCTGGTCCACGTCCTGCGGGCGGGACAGATCGCGCCCGCCGGCGCACAGGTAGCGGCCGGCGGCGAGCGTCGCGTCGTAGACGTTGTCGGGATCCGCCCTGCCGTCGCGGTTGCCGTCGGCACCCCAGGTCGCCCAGGTCGACGGGATGAACTGCATCGGGCCGACGGCACGGTCGTAACGGCTGTCGCCGTCGTAGAGGCCACCGTCGGTGTCCGCGATGGCGGCGAACCCATGGCCGTTGAGCGGGGGGCCGAGGATGGGCGATCGCGTCGTGCCGTCGGCGCTCACCCGCCCTCCCCAGGCCTGACCCGACTCGACCTGCCCGATGGCGGCGAGGAGTTGCCAGGGCAGGTTGCAGCCCGGAGCGCTCTGCGCGAGGGAGGCTTCGGCCTTCGTGTACGCGTCGAGGACGGTGGCCGGAAGAGGTGCTCCAATCATCCTGGGCCCGGTTGACGTTACGTCAGCGGACGAGTGGGGCCTGCCCGGTACAGGAGAAAGCGGAGGCAGATCGGTGTAGTAACGCGTCGAGCCTGACGCGGTCGAGACCGGCGGCGGAGTTGCCTTCGCAGCGGACGCGGACGCGCCCGGAGCCGTCGAGCCGGTGAGCGCCGCCATCGCCGCCGCGGCGACCGCCGTACTCATCGCACCCCTGGACATCCGCTGACGGAAGATTCCCGCCATGTATAACCCTCCTGATCTCGGTTGAGGCCTTCTGGTCGCCCTGCCGGCGACCGCGTCAAAGAGCGTCGACCGCGCTGACCTTCCAGGTGCCGTCGGCGGGGACCATCGTCATGCGGACGCGGTTGAGGTCGAGGCGAGGCGTGGACACCTGGGTGCTGTTGGTGACCTGGTTCATGAACAGCAGCACCACGACCTTGTCGGGCGATTCTGAGATCACCGAGGCCGCCGGGGTGCCGCCGCGCGGGGGCGCGGCCACCGTCGCCTTGACCACGCCCTTGTACTTCTCCGCGGTCGGGGCGACGACCGTCGTGGTCGTCTTCCTGTAGCGGGCGACGAAGGGACCTGTCAGATGGCCGCGGGCGGCAGCGAAGTCCTTGTGCAGCCGCCGGTAGTCGTACGACAGGATCGCCGGGGCTGCGGTGCGGGCCGCGGCCAGCGCGGCCGTACGGGCCTGGCGGGTGCGCTCGGCGTCGCGGTACTGCGAGCCGAGGGTGATGCTGGACGCGAGGCCCAGGACGACCAGGACTGCCAGGACCGCGCAGAGCAGGGCGCGCCGTCGCCCCGTGTCCTGCGCGTCGACGTCGGCGTCCGCGTCCGCGGAGATGTCCGGCGTCGTCGGGGTGATGGCGCCGGCGTCGGGTACGGCCGCCGGTTGCGGGGCGGAGGGCTCCGTCGGGTGCGCTCGGGCGACGCGCTTGGCCGCGGCGCGGGCGGCCGCGGACCGCTGTGGGGACGCGCCCTTGCCGGCGTTCCGTCGAACTGACTGAGTTGCCACGGTGGTTCTCCTTGAGGTGCGGGTGTCCCGGTCAGCCGACGAACTCGACGTCGGAGGTCAGCCAGCGCCCGCCCTTGCGTACGAGGTCGAGTTGCAGCCGGTAGTTGCGCGCCTGTCCGTCAGGCGCGGCGGTGTTGGCGACCTTGCTGTCGGCGGCGACCAGGACGCGGGCGGAGTTCTCGTCGGCGCGGATGATGCCCGCGTCGAGGATCTGGCCCTCGGAGACGGACTTGTTGGTCGTGACGAGCTTGGTCAACTGCGCTGTCTGGGCGGCGAATTCCTTCTTGAACTTGCCGGTGGCGTCCTTGAGGACGTTGCGGCTGTCCCGGTCGTAGTGCCGGTAGTCGAGCGAGGTGAAGTTGAGCGCCGACTGCCGGGCCGCGGCCAGGATGTCCTGGCGGCGCTGCTCTTCGGCGCGCTGCTGATGGGCCTGCACGCCGAGGTAGCCGGACGTGGCCGCCAACAGCGCGAGTGCGATCGCCAGTCCCATCAGGAACGCCCGGCTTCGGGCCGCGCGGTTCGTCGCGTCCGCCACTCGTCGGCGCAACGGCCCCGCCGCACCCCCGGTGGTTCGACGGTTCAGGTCATCGGTCCGACGAGCAGCCACTGCCATGAGTCCTTTCCGAATACGTTCTGTTCTCCGCCCGTCGAGCCGATCTGCGCGATCTGCCCGTCCGGTCCGGTTACGGTGCCGGTCGCCGGGTCGTACGCCGCTTGGTCGGCCCCCGACCCGTACGGTCGCCCTGGCGCCCCTGGCGCGTTCTGCGCGCCGCGGACCGAGGTCGTGCTGCCGCGGGGCGCGGCGCAGTGGGCGCGGGTGTTGGCCGGCCGCTCCTGGGTGTCCAGGGGGTCCCGCTTCCGCGTGGTGCCGTATCCCTTCCGGCACGGCGGCGGGTCGTCGACGTTCAGCGCGAGCCCGAAGTGCGCGGTGCCGTCTCCCGGCAGCACGGTGTAGGTGCTGGCGACCAACGACGGAAAGGTGACCAGGGCCTGCTCCACGCCGGGCAGCCGCGCCACCGTGACCTGACCTCCGCTGACCAGATTGCCGAGCAGTACCGGCAGTGCCGACTGGTTGGCCTTGAGCAGCCCGTCCAACTGGCCTGCGGCGGCTGGCCCGTTGTCCAGCAGCGTCCGCACATCCCCGTCACTGTCCTTGAGTTGCCTCGTCAGATCGGACAGGTCATGGGAGAACGCCTTGATCGACGAGCCTTCGTCGACTTGCGTCTTCAGGACCGTCCGGGAGTTCTCGATCAGGGAGACGGTCTCGGGCAGGGCGCCGTCCGCGGACTCCACCAGCGCGTTTCCGGAGTCCACCAGCCGGCCCAGATGCGGGCCGGTGCCTGCGAAGGCCTTGCCCAGCTCGTCGACCGTGATCTTCAGATCGCCCTTGTTCACAGAGCCGACCAACCGGTCGACGCTGCTGATCAGAGCGGTGGTGGGCAGCGGGATCCGGGTGTCCCGGCGCGGAATGGTGCTGCCGTCGTGCAGGAACGGCCGGCTGGCGCGGCGCGGTTGCAGGTCGACGTACTGCTCGCCGACCGCCGACCGGTCGGCCACCACGGCGAGGGTGTCCGCGGGTATCGGAGTGCCGTCCGTGACGTCGAGGTCCACCGACACCCCGCCGCCCCGGGACAGCCGCAGGTGGCCGACGCGGCCCACGGGCACACCGCGGTAAGCGACTTCGGCGCCGGTGAAGATGCCGCCGGAGTCGGAGAAGTCGGCCCGTACGGTGTAGCCGCTGCCGAGGATGCGGTCGGCGAGGCCGGAGTACTCCGCGGCGACGTAGGAGACACCGACGGCGGTGACGGTGGCGAAGGCGAGCAACTGCGCCTTGACAGTACGGGTGATCACGGGCGCATCCCCTTCAGCAGGAGGTCCACCAGCGTCGGATCGACGCCGCTGCCGTACGACGGGCCGGTCGGACCCGCCTCGCCCGCGCTGCCGTGGTAAGCGGCGTAACTCCCGGTGCACAGCGGCGGGCACAGCAATCCCCCACCGCCGTCCTTGGAGGAGCCGGAGCCGCCGGAGTCGTCAGGCGGGTCCAGGCCCGGCATGCCAGGCGCCTTGGGGAGCTTGGGAAGCTTCGGTACCTCGGGAAGGCCGGGCACGCCCGGAATGCCCGGCGGCTCCGGCAACGCGCCGCCGGGCTTGCTCTGCTGCCCGCCGCCGAGGTTGCGGTAGAGGCCGGCCAGATCGAGGTCGGCGGTCGCGTGCAGATTGACGTAGTCGCCGTGGATCGTGTCCGTGACGTTGCGCGGGAAGGGGTAAGTGGTCAGCAGTTCCAGGGCGTTGGGCAGATCGTCGCCCGCCTCGTCGAGCCGGGTGAGGATCGGGGTCAGGTTCCTGAGGTTGGCGATCGTGTCGCTTCGCGACGCATTGATCACCTTGGTTCCAGTGGCGCCGAGTGCGTCGAGGGAGGCCAGCATCGTCGTCAGTTTGCGGCGCTGGTCGGCGAGGACCTTCAGGGCCGGCGGAATGGTGTCGACGGCCTGGCCGATCGTGTCCTTCTCCGTCCGGAGCCTCTTCGCCAGCCTGTCGACGCCCGTCAGGGCGCGGACGATGTCATCGCGCTGTTCGTCCAACCCGCCGATGAAGGTGTCCAGTTGCTTCAGCAGGTCTTTCACCCGGTCCTCGCGGCCGCCCAGCGCCTTGTTCAGCTCGACGCTGATCGTCTTGAGCTGGGCCACTCCCCCTCCGTTGAGCAGCGCGGACAGGGCGGACAGCACCTCTTCGATCTCGGCGTTGCGGCCACTGCGCGACAGGGGGATCTTCGCGCCGTCACGCAGCCGGCCGACGGGCTGGGCGTCCGGCGGGGCCGACAGGGCGACGTACTTCTCGCCGAGCATGCTGGTCTGCCCGATCTCCGCGATCGCGTTCGCGGGCAGCTTGACGTCGTTGGAGATACGCATCCGTACGCGCGCGTGCCAGCCGTCCAGCCGCACGTTCTCCACCGCTCCGACAGTGACGTTGTCGACCTTCACCGCCGACTGCGAGACGAGATCCAGTACGTCCCGGAACTCCACGGTGACGTGGTAGGCGTTGCCGTCCGCGGCCGCTCCGCCGGGCAACTGGACGTCCTGGAGGCCGTTGAACTCACATGCCGTGAGCAGCACCGACCCCGCGGCCGCCCACAGCACAGCGGTTCGGGCCCTGGCGAAGGCTCCTGAGCGGGTGCTCATACCGTGCCTCCCAGGATTCCGCCGAGCGTCTTGTCCGTCGAGGCGGCAGCCGGCTGCAGCGCGGGCAGGGAGTCGAACAGCTTCTGGAGCCGCGAGCAATCTGCCTTCTGCCCGGCAGTTCTCAGCAGGGAGCACAGGTACAGGCCGGGGTCATGGAGCTGTTCGGCGTTGATGCGGGTGTCGAGCGTGCCGGAGGACGGGTTGTAGGCGTTCTGCAGGTTCGACAGCCCGGTGGGG
Organism: Streptomyces sp. NPDC046805; assembly: GCF_040645355.1. Classification (NCBI taxonomy): domain Bacteria; kingdom Bacillati; phylum Actinomycetota; class Actinomycetes; order Kitasatosporales; family Streptomycetaceae; genus Streptomyces; species Streptomyces sp. NPDC046805. The sequence goes on from NZ_JBEYYC010000027.1 coordinate 36,255, forward strand.
GCCACTGCGAGCAGTTCGTCCAGGGCGGCGCGCTGCGTGACCAGCACCCGGGTGACCTTGCTGAGCCCCTTCACATCGGCGGTGAGTGAGCCCTTGTTGTCGTGGACGAAGGCAGATACGTCGCCGAGCGCGACGGCCAGGTTGTGCACGGTGGTCGCGAAGTCCTTGCGCTCGCCAGAGAGTTGACCCGCCACTTCGGCGAGGTTCTCGTCGAAGGACCGTACGTCGTTGTCGTCCGAGGACAGGGCGGCGGTGAACACCTGGAGATTGCGCACGGTGGCGAACAGGTCCTGGCGCCCGTCGGAGACGGTGGTGACCGCCTTCGAGAGATCCTCGACCGTCTGGTGCATCCGCTCGCCCTGCCCGTGCAGGTTGTCGGCGCTCACCCCCAGCAGCCTGGAGAGGGAACCGTTCTTGTTGGCGCCGCGCGGGCCGAGTGCCTCGGTGGTGGTGTGGAGGCTGTCGAAGATCCGGTCCAGCTCGACCGGGACCGCCGTACGGCGCTCGGGGATGACCGCGCCGTCCTTCATCACCGGTCCGCTCCGGTACACGGGGAACAGCTGGACGTAACGATCGCTGACCAGTGAGGAGTTGATGATCGCGGCCTTGGCGTCCGCGGGCACCTTCCGCCCGGCCTCGTACTCCAGCTCGGCCCGGACCCGGTCGCCCTGCGGCGTGATGCGCTTGACCTCGCCGATCTTGACGCCCAGCACGCGCACATCCGAACCGGGATAGATGCCGACGGTGCGGGGGAAGTAGGCGGTTGCCTCCGTCTTCCGCGGCTGCGGCCAGAACGTCACGACCAGGGCCGCGGCAAGAAGCAGTGCCGTGACGAGCGCCAGGCGGCGGGCGTTGCGCCCATTCAGCGAGACCCTCCAGGGTGCCCGGCTCATCGGTCTCCTCCCGGGGGGATCTGTGCGGTCGCGCCGCCCCGTGCGGTCACGGGGGCGGGGACCAGGTTCTGGACGTACACGTCGAACCACCGGCCGTTGCCGAGGGTGTTGGTGAAGACGCGCGCGTACGGGGCAAGGAGCGCCACGCTGCGCTGCAGGCTCTTCTCGTTCCGTTCGAGCATCGTCACGACCGCGTTGAGGCGGTGGAGGGCCGGCCCGATCTGCTTCCGGTTGTCGGTGACGAGGCCGGAGAGCTGGACGGCGAGCGCGGAGCTGTTCAGCAGCAGCGCGTGGATCACCTCGCGCCTGCGCTCGATCTCCTTGAACAGGGCCCCGCCGTCCTTCGTCAGCGTGACGAACTCGCCGGACCGGTCGGCGAGCACCTTGGTCACCCTGCCCGTGTGGCCGAGCAGTTCGCGCAGCGCCGCATCGCGTGTGGCCACGGTCCGGGAGATCCGGGACAGCCCGCGGATGGACGTCTTCACCTCTTCCGGCGAGTCCTTGAAGGTGGTCGAGACGGCGTCCAGGGCCTTCGCCAGTTGCCAGGTGTCGACCTTCTCGGTGGTCCGGGTCAGATCGCTGAACGCCTGCACCACGTCGTACGGGGCAACGGTCCGCTTCAGCGGGATCTCGCTCCCGGGCTCGAGCTGCCCCGGGCCCTCCGGCTGGATCGCCAGGTACTTCGAGCCCAGGATGGTCTTGACGCGGATCGCCGCGCCGGTCCGGATGCCGAAGTGCGCCCCGTCCTTGATTCGGAAGGTCACCTTGACGTGGTCGCCGTCGAGGCCGACCTCGTCGACCTTGCCGACCTTGACCCCGGCGATGCGGACCTCGTCGCCGGACTTGAGCCCGCCGGCTTCGGAGAACGCGGCGGTGTAGGTCTCTCCGTCGCCGATCAGCGGCAGGTTCTGGACGTTGAACGCGGCGACGGCCAGCAACCCGAGCAGGGCGAGGCAGATGGCCCCGATGATCACCGGGTTCCGTTCGCGGAAAGGGGTCACCGGTCGCACCTCCCCTGGGCCACGTGCAGGTCCGGGGTCATCGCGTCCGCCGTCTTCGGCAGCGCGATATGGCCGTCGACGTCGCACAGGTAGAAGTTGAACCAGGAGCCGTAACTGGCCGTGCCGGTCAGCTTGTTGAGTTTGTTCGGCAGGCGCTTCAGCACACCCTCCACGGTCTTGTGGTTCTTCTGCAGCGTCCCGGAGACCCGCGACAGCTCGGCGATGTCCTCGCGCAGTGCCGGGCGTCCGTCCTGGAGCAGGCCCGAGGTGGCCGCCGCCAGGTCGTCGATGCCGCCCAGGGACTGCCCGATCGCCGTGCGATCCGCGGCCAGCCCGGAGACCAGCCGCTGGAGCTGCCTGAGCAGGTCGGAGAAGCGGGCGCTGCGCCGGTCGAGGGTCTTCAGCACCCCGTTCAGGTTGTCGATGACGGAGCCGACGAGCTGGTCCCGGTCGGCGAGGGTCGAGGTGAGCGACGCGGTGTGCGCGAGCAGGCTGCCCACCGTGCCGCCCTCGCCCTGGAACGTCCGGATGATCTCGAAGGCGAGCTGGTTGACCTCCTTCGGGCTCAGCGCCGCGAACAGCGGCTTGAAGCCGTTCAGCAGGGCGTTCAGGTCCAGGGCGGGCTGCGTGCGGGACAGCGGAATGGTGCTGCCCGGCGCGAGGCGGGTGCCGTCGCCCGGTCCTTCGGTCAGCGCGACGTAACGCTGGCCGACCAGGCTGCGGTAGCGGATGACGGCGCGGGTGCCGGAGAACAGCGGCCGGTCCTGGGCGGCGGTGAAGGTGATCTCGGCGAGCGTTCTGTCCTTGATGCGGATGCCCTCGACCTGGCCCACGCGGACGCCGGCCACCCGGATGTCGTCGCCCTTCTCCAGGCCCGTGACGTCGCTGAAGACCGCCTTGTACTCGCCGGTCGGGGTGAAGCGGACGCCCACGATGGTGGCGGCCAGGAGGGCGGTCGCCGTCACCGTGACGGCCACGAAGACGCTGAACTTGATCAGCGGGGCGGTGATTCCCTGGGCCTTCATGCCTGGCTCACCGCCAGGCCCCGGATCATCGGACCGAGGAGCAGGGTGGTCACCGGGGGCACCTCGTCGGCGGAGACGCCCATGACCGGAGCGGCCAGTGCACCCACGACCTTCTGCTCGGCAGAGGTGGACGACACGCGCGGGCCGTCGACAGCCACGCCGGCGCCGCTGCCCTTCGTACCGTCGTCGAACTTCATCCCCGGTGCGGGGACGGGCGGATGGGGCAGGCCGTAGCAGCCGGGGCCGCGGTGCTCGGCGTAGCGCGGCTCCTCACCGGGCCGGTATCCGGGACGGGGCAGGACGGCCTCCAGGGTGATGTGGAACCTCCCGCCCTGGAACGCCGGTTCGGTCCGCCGCTCCTCGTCCACCAGTCCCTTCAGCAGACAGGGGTATTCCGGTGAGTAACGCGCGAGCAGGGCCAGGGTGGGCCGCGAGACCCGGTCGAGGGTGATCAGATGCCGGCCGTTCTCCTCCAGCACCTCCCGGGCCGTGCCGGACATCGTGGTGGTCCCGGTGAGCAGGGCGGCGAACTGCGCCTTCTTCTCCACGAGCGTCCTGCTGACGGTGACGGTGTTCCGCAGCGTGCGCAGCAGGTCGGGGGCGGCATCCCCGTACACCTGGGCGACGTCCGCGAGCCGGGCGATGTCGGACTTCAGGGCAGGCATGTGCGGGTTGAGCCTTTGCAGGTACGTGTCCAGCCGTACGAGGTTGTCGCCGATCCGGTCGCCGCGGCCTTCGAGGGCGTCGGCCAACGCCGAGAGGGTTGCGCCCAGTTCACCGGGCCGGACGGTGCGCAGCAGCGGCAACAGGTCGTTCATCACCTGCTGGAGTTCGATTCCGGCCTTGGTACGGTCCTGGCCGATCACGTCTCCGGCGCGGATGTGCCGGGCCGAGGGGTTCTTGGGCTCGACCAGGTCGACATACCTCTCACCGAAGAGGGTCTTGGGCAGCAGCCGGGCGTTGACGTCGGCGGGAATCCGCGAGACGTCCGCGGGGTCCAGGGCGATGTCGAGCGTGGCCTTGCCGCCGTCGGCGTGCACCTCGCGCACCTGGCCGACGATCAGGCCGCGCATCTTGACGTCGGCGGGCGGCTCCAACTGGTTGCCCAGGGAGTTCGCCTGCAGCCTGATGCGCACGGCCGGAGTGAACGCCTGCCGGTAGACCGCGACGGTCAGGGCCAGCAACAGGCCGAGCACGGCGAGGAAGACCACGCCGTACAGGCGCAGCTTCACAACCTGCCTTATTGCCGGGCGTGTTGGCTTCCTTCTTACACCCGCCGGCGTCGGACCGGCTGCCGGTGGGATCACGGATGTGGGAGTGGATATGGGCATTCGGCTATCCCGCAATCCTGACTGTGGTGTTGGCTCCCCAGATCGCCAGGGAAAGGAAGAAATCCAGCACGTTGACGGCGACGATGGAGGTGCGCACCGCGCGGCCGACGGCGACACCGACCCCGGCCGGACCGCCCTTGGCGTAGTAGCCGTAGTAGCAGTGCACCAGGATGATCACGACGGCGAAGACGATGACCTTGCCGAAGGACCACAGGACGTCGACCGGCGGCAGGTACTGCTGGAAGTAGTGGTCGTACGTGCCCGCAGACTGGCCGTAGAAGCCGGTGGTGATGGTGCGGGAGGCGAGGTACGACGACAGCAGCCCGACCACGTACAGCGGGATCACCGCGACGAACCCGGCGATCATCCGGGTGGTGACCAGGAACGGCAGGGACGGGACGGCCATCACCTCCAGCGCGTCCACCTCCTCGCTGATCCGCATCGCGCCCAACTGGGCGGTGAAACCGGCCCCCACGGTCGCCGCGAGCGCGATCCCGGAGACGATCGGGGCGATCTCCCGGGTGTTGAAGTAGGCCGAGATGAACGCCACGAAGTTGGTGATGCCGAGCTGGCTGAGGGCCGAGTAGCCCTGGAGCCCGACCTCGGTGCCGGTGAAGAAGGTCATGAAGGCGATGACACCGACGGTGCCGCCGATGACGGCCAGGGCACCGCGCCCGAAGCTCACCTCGGCCAGCAGCCGCAGGACCTCCCGCTTGTAGCGGCGCAAGGTGCGGCCGGTCCAAGCCAACGAGCGTCCGTAGAAGCAGAGTTGACCGCCCAGCTCTTCCAGGGAGCGCAGCGGGCGCGTCACGAGACGATCGACAAGCGCCATGGGTCAGCCCCTCTGCGGAACGACTTGGAAGTACACCGCAGTCATCACGAAGTTGGTGACGAACAGCAGCATGAAGGTGATGACCACCGACTGGTTCACCGCGTCCCCCACGCCCTTCGGCCCGCCGCCCGCAGTCAGCCCCTTGTAGGAGGCCACGATCGCGGCGATCAGCCCGAAGACCAGAGCCTTGATCTCCGCCGCCCACAGGTCGGGGAGCTGCGCGAGGGTGGTGAAGGAGGCCAGATACGCGCCCGGAGTGCCGTTCTGCAGCACGACGTTGAAGAAGTAGCCGCCGGCCACCCCCACTACCGACACCAGGCCGTTGAGCAGCACCGCCACCACCATCGACGCCAGCACCCGGGGCACGACCAGCCGGTGGATCGGATCGATGCCCAGGACTTCCATCGCGTCGATCTCCTCGCGGATCCGGCGCGCCCCCAGATCCGCGCAGATCGCCGAGCCGCCCGCCCCGGCGATCAGCAGCGCGGTCACGATCGGCGACGCCTCCCGCAGCACCGCCAGCACCGATGCGGCACCGGAGAAGGACTGGGCGCCCAACTGCCGTGTCAGGCTGCCGATCTGGAGCGCGATCACCGCCCCGAAGGGGATCGAGACCAGCGCCGTCGGCAGAATCGTGACGCTGGCGATGAACCACGCCTGCTGAATGAACTCCCTTACCTGGAAGGGCCGTCGGGCTAGCGTGCGCAGGACGTCCAGGGCCAGCGCGAACAGGCGCCCCGACTGCTTGAGCCCAGCGGTGGGCGACAGGCTCATACTTCAACCGCTTCCAGCGCGCTGAACTCCGCCTCGCGCTCGGCGATCTCCCGCCAGCGCGGCGAGCGGGAGATGCCGGGGCTGGGCAGCAGCCTCGGCGTCACCCCCGCCCCGGAGGCGCCCTTGCCGCCCTTCGGCCCGCGGTGCAGGCCGTTCTCCAACTCCGCGAGCTCTTGCTCGACCTGAGCGGCGTCCTTCTCCTCCGCCATGCCGATCGGTCCCTGCATCCGCCCGTGCAGGAACTGCCCCACGACCGGCTCGTCGCTGGTCAGCAACTGCTCCCGAGGACCGAACATCACCAGCTCGCGCCGGAACAACAGGCCGATGTTGTCCGGCACTTGACGGGCGGAGGCGATGTCGTGCGTGACGATCAGGAAGGTCGCGTCGATCTGCGCGTTCAAATCCACGATCAGCTGGTTCAGATACGCCACACGCACTGGGTCCAGACCAGAGTCCGGCTCGTCGAACAGCACGATCTCCGGGTCCAGGACGAGGGCCCGCGCGAGCCCGGCCCGCTTGCGCATACCGCCGGAGATCTCGCCGGGCAGCTTCTCCTCAGCCCCGAGAAGCCCGACCATGTCCATCTTCTCCAGCACGATGCGCCGGATCTCGCTCTCGGGCTTGCGGGTGTGCTCCCGCAGCGGGAAGGCGATGTTGTCGTACAGGTTCATGGAGCCGAACAACGCGCCGTCCTGGAACAGCACGCCGAACAACTTCCGTACCTCGTACAGGTCGTGCTCGCGCAGCCGGGTGATGTCGCGGCCCGCGATCCGTATGGACCCGTTGTCAGGCCTGAGCAGGCCGACCAGCGTCTTGAGGAACACCGACTTGCCCGTCCCCGACGGCCCGAGCATCACCGAGATCTCACCGCTGGGCAGCGTCAGCGAGACGTCCTGCCAAATGACCTGCGGGCCAAAGGACTTGGTCAGCCCTTCCACACAGATTTCGACACCCACAAAGGACACCCTTCAAAAGCAGAGAAAAGGAGAGAGATCCCAAATCGGCGATGGGATCTACTGGTACGGGTCGAGGAGCACGCGCTCGATGAACGTGCGAAGAGGGGGAAACAGCGGGGCCCGGCGGCTTGTGGCGCCGTGTGCAACAGCAAGCTGTGCGCGCCAACGTAGGCCCGGCCGATACGCTGGGGCGATGTGCCGGTGCCCCCTTCTCGTCACACCCGTTGTGCAGCGGCACCCACACCCTTAACCTGCCGGGCATGAACACCGCCGACCCGCGCATCGCGGCCCTCATCAGGTGCGTTGCCCAGAAACTCATCAGCCGGGTCGACGAGGGCGTCGCCGCGATCGACGCGGCGATCTTCGAAGTGGCACCAGTCCTGGCCGAGGACCCCACACTCGCCATGGAGAGCCGGGCCAGTGTCCGGGCAAACGTGCTGCGCTTCTTGACCGCAATGCAGCGCTCCCCCGGTGAGCCGGTCTCCCGGGACGCCCCGCTGGAGACCGTCGACCTGGCCCGGACCCTGGTGCGCCGCGGCATCGAGCTGGAGGTGCTCGTCCAGTCCTACCGTCGAGGCCAGAACGCGGCCTGGCGCTGGTGGACGGACGAGGCGATGGCAGCGGTCAAGGAGCGCGAGGACCTGGGCGAGTTGCTCCAGGCCTCCTCGGCCGTGATGTTCGCGTACGTGGACGGCGCGCTCCACTCCGCGATGGCCCGCATGGAACAGGAACGCCAGGACCTGCTCTCCGGCGACCTGGCCCGCCGTGGCGAAACGATCCGGCTCCTGCTCGACGGCGCCCCCGTCAACGCCGAACGAGCAGGCCGACAGCTCGAGTACGACCTCACCGCCCGGCACACCGCCGCCGTGCTGTGGTCCGAGCCGCCCGGCGGGGTCCCGGGCGCGCTCGAACAGGCCGCCGACCTGCTCGCCGGCGCCGCCCGCGTCCGCCGGCCCCTCACCCTGCCCGCGGGCACCTCCACGCTCTGGGCCTGGATCGCCACCCGCCGCGACCCCGACTGGGACGCGCTGCGCGATGCCATGCGTTACGCCGCGCCGAACGTCCGCACCGTGCTCGGCCCGCCGCGCGACGGTGTCACCGGATTCCGCCGCAGTCACGCCGCGGCGCTCACCGCCCAGCGCCTGCTCACCGGCAACCCGGACGGGGAGCGGCTCACCACGTACCACGAGGTCGAGGTCGTCGCCCTGGCCAGCCGGGACGAGGAACAGATGAGCGAGTTCATCGGCTCCACCCTCGGCCCGTTGTGCGGCCCCGGCCGGGCGCTGGCCGACCTGCGCACCACCCTGCGCGTCTACCTGGACGAGGGCGGACACGCCCCCCACGCGGCAGAGCGGCTGCACACCCACCGCAACACCGTGCTGCAACGGGTCGCCCGGGCCGAGACCCTGCTGGGCTACCGGGTCACCGAGCGCCGACTGGCCCTCGCCCTCGCCCTCGAACTCCTGCACCACTTGGGGAGCCGGATGCTGCCGTAGCGTTGCCCGCCCGTCGTCGGCACTCTCTCGGAGTCGGTCGAAGCGTGCGCAAGCCGGCTCCTCTGCTGCCGGCCGCTGCCCAGGACATCGCGGAGTTCATCCGGTGGACAACGCCGACGCTTCCCCCGCCCCGCACGGCAGCGCGGTTCTGCCCCGCGGGCGGCCGCGGGAGTGCGCCGTCAGCCGCCGAGCGGCATGTGGCGGGCCAGCTGGGTGCGGGAGCTGACTCCGAGTTTGGCGTAGATCTTCGTCAGGTGGGCCTCGACGGTGCGTCGGCTGACGTACAGCTGGTCGGCGATCTCGGGGTTGGAGGCGCCCTCGGCAGCGAGCCGGGCGACTCGAGCCTCCTGAGAGGTCAGCGTGTCCGCCGCTGAGGGTTCACGGCGCACGTGCTCGCCCGTCGCCTCGAGTTCGGCGCTCGCCCGTCGGGCGAACCCCTTGGCACCGATCGAGTCGAAGAGCTTGTGCGCGATCCGCAACCGCTCACGTGCCTCACGGCGTCGGCGCTGTCGCCGCAGCCACTCGCCGTAGAGCAGGTGTGCTCGGGCCAGGTGGACCACGGCACGCGTCTCGCGCAGATGACCGACCGCGGCGGCGTACGCCTCCTCGACCTCGCTGGCCTCGGCACCCGCCGCTTCGGCGAGCACGGCACGGGTCCTCGCATCGATACCGAGAGCGAAAGGGGTGCCGCTCGCCCGGGTCGACTCCGCCAGACGGAGTGCGGCGCTCTCGGCGAGGTCAGGCTGTGCCGCGCGTGCGGCCGCCTCCACGAGGTCGGGCAGGGCGGCGGTGGAGACGAAGGAGTGCGGGACGTCGAGGGCGAAGCGCAGATGTCCCAGAGCTTCCGGGTAGCGCCCGGCGGCGATGTGCAGCATGGCGAGGCCGTGCGCGGCAGCGTCCGCCAGGCCGCCGAGGCGGTGTTCGACGGCGTGGGCGACGACCGACTCCGCGACATCACGGGCCCTGTTCTCGTCGCCGCGGAGTGCCGCGACCATCACCTCGCCCGGCGGCACGGTGCCGATGATGCCCGGGTTGCCGGTGAGCTGGGCGATCTCCCGCACCGACGCGTACAGCACCTGAGCCTCGGCGAGATGTCCCGCGAGAAGTTCCGACTCGCCGCGGGCGCTGAGCGCGAGCGGCATCAGGACCAGACCGCCGAGGGTGCGGGTCAGACGCAGGTGCTGCTCGGACAGGACCTCCGACGCTCGGTCGTCCCACAGCTCCACCGCCGCGTACAGGGCCATCTCCAGTTCGGGTCCGGTCTGCTCCGGCGGGAGTTCCTCGATGGCCCGGCGCAGGAGGGGGGCCGCCGCCGCGGGGGAATCGGTGAACCGCGCGGCGAACCCGTCGAGGAGCAGTTCCCGCACGGTCGGCCGAGCCGACCTCGGGGAGGCGCTCGCCGCCCGTGCGGCGTCCGCGAGGGCCTGGGCAGGGGCGTAGCGGCCGGCGTGCACGTACGTCTGGAACACCAGCAGGTGCGCCCACTGCGCGCGGCCCGGCTGCCGGGGTTCGAGGGCACGGGCGGCCGCGCCCAGGAGGGGCGCCGCATCGCTTCCCCGTCCGCGCAGCAGGGCGAGCAGGCCGCGCAGCAGCGGGGCGCGGCCCTCCTGACGGGGGTCGGTGCAGAGCTCTTGCTCGGCCCGCTCCAGCAGCATGGCGCCGGAGTCCAGGGCGCCGGCGGCCATAGCGGCTTGGGCGGCGCTGAACAGGCGCTCGGCGCGGCGACACGGCTCGGTGCTCAGCTCGGCGGCGCGGCGCAGGAACGCCTCGGCGGTGGACAGCCCGCCTCGGCGCTGGGCAAGCACCGCCGCGTCGGCGAGTTCGCCCGCGATCTCCTCGTCGGGGCCGGGCTCGGCGGCGGCGCGGTGCCAGGCCCGGTGGTCGGGGGCCGCGGCCCCGTCGGTGGCGTCGGCGAGGGCGCGGTGCACGCGGCGCAGTTCCTGCGCGGGCGCGTCGGCGAGGAGGGCGGCGCGCAGCAGGGGATGCGGGAAGCCGAGCCGGCCGGTGAGGGTGATCAGGCCGCGTTCCTCGGCGGCGCCGAGAGCATCGGGGTCCGCTCCCAGGGCGGTGCCCGCTCTGCGGACCAGTGCCTCGTCACCGGTGGGATCGGCGGCGGCGGTCAGCAGGAGGAGCCGGGTGGCCTCGGGCAGGCCGTGCACCACGCCGGTCAGGGACCGTGCGAGCCGGTCCCCGAGGGGCAGTGCCTGCGGCAGCGGCCGGCGCCCGGCGAGCTGGTCGGCGGACAGTTCGGCGGTGATCTGCAGCAGGGCCAGGGGGTTACCGGCCGCCTCGGCGACGATCCTGCGGCGGGCGTACGCGTCGACCGGTCCGGGTGCGGCACCGTCGAGGAGCGCGCGGGCCGCGTCGGGGGCGAGCCCGTCCAGGCGCAGCTCGTCGAGTCCGTCGAAGGGTGCCGTGGGTGCGCCGGCCCGGGGCCCGCGTACGGCGAAAAACAGCGCGATCGCCTCGGGCCGGGCGCGGCGGGCGAGGAAGGCGAGGGTCTCGGCGGACTCCGGGTCCAGCCACTGCGCGTCGTCCACGACGCAGACGAGGGGGACAGTGGCGGCGGCGTTCGACAGCAGGGTGAGAAGGGCCAGGCCGACCAGGATGCGGCCCGTGGGAGCGGCTGGGCGCAGACCGAAGACGGATTCCAGGGCCTCGCGCTGGGGGTGCGGCAGGGTGGCGAGGTTCTTCGCGTCCAGGAAAGGCGCGGCGAGCTGCTGCACGCCGGCGTAGGCGAAGGCCGACTCGGACTCGACGCCCGCGGCCCGGCGGACCTGCAGGCCTTCGGCGGAGGAAGCCGCGTGGTCGAGCAGCGCCGTCTTGCCGATCCCGGCGGGGCCGCGTAGCACCAGGGCCCCTCCGCGTCCCGCGCGCACATCCTCCAGCACACGGTTGACGGCGGCCTGCTCGTCCAGTCGTCCGATCAGTTTCACACCGTTGACCGTACGACAACCTCGCAGCTCGGGGCGTCGTGCTCGGCCCCTGCAGCCGCCTCTCGGATGTGGGGCCAGCGGTGTGACTCGGGCCGCGTGGTGTGCCGTCGGTACGTACCCCACCTCCGCACGCCATCACTGCGGAGTTCCCCGATGCCGTGGCCTGCCCCCGCTTCATAGCTTGTGGATCAGCCCAGGCAAGGAGATGGCAGACATGACGGACAGCGCACGATCCCCGGATGCGGCGGGCGAGGAGGCCGACCGCGCCGGACGCGGGCCCGCCCGCCACTGGATCGACGGCAAGTGGGTCGCCTCCGACCGGACGGCGACCTCGTACAACCCGGCCGACGGCAGCGCGCTCGGCGACTTCTACGCGGGGGGCCGGGACGAGGCGCAGGCGGCGATCACCGCCGCGCGGGAGGCGTTCGAGGCGACGACGTGGTCGCGCGATCGGGCCCTGCGCTCCCGCGCCCTGCTCGAGCTCGCCGAACACTTCGAGGAGCACTCGGAAGAGCTGGCCCTCCTGCTGACCCGCGAGAACGGCAAGCTCCTGCGCGAGGCGACCATGGAGGTCTCCAGCGCGCCGAACACGCTGCGCCACAACTCGGGGCTGGCCCTCAGCGACGCCGGATCCGCCTCCGAGGTCAAGCCCGGCGTGTACTTCCAGACGCTGGCCGAGCCCATCGGCGTGGCCGGGATCATCGTGCCGTGGAACTCCCCGGTGGCCCTGCTGATCCGCTCGCTGGCCCCGGCGCTGGCCGCCGGCAACACGGCCGCGGTCAAGATGCCCGCGCAGACCGCGCTCACCGGCGCGTTCGTGCAGAGGATCGTCGAGGAGACGGCCTCGCTGCCGCGCGGTGTCGTCAACTTCTTCACCGACTCCGGCAACGGCGGCGCCCAACTGCTCGTCGAGTCCCCGGACGTCGACCTCATCAGCTACACCGGCGGTACGACGACCGGCCGGACGATCTCCGCGAACGGCGCCAGGACCCTGAAGCGGCTGAACCTGGAGCTGGGCGGCAAGACTCCGATGGTCGTCTTCGACGACGCCGACCTGGACGCGGCGGTGCCCCTCCTGGTGGCGGCCGTCACCACGTTCGGCGGCCAGTTCTGCATGACCGGCTCCCGCGTCCTGGTGCAGAGCGGGATCGCCGACGAGCTGCGCGAGCGGCTGCGCAGGCAGCTCGCCGATGTCGCGGTCGGCCCCGGTGAGGACCCGGCCAGCCAGATGGGCCCGCTCATCGACCGTGCCGCCGTCGCGCGGGTCGACGCGATGGTGGCGGAGGCGGGCACGTACGCGAAGACCCTCGTGCGCGGCGGCCCCGTCACCGAAGGGCCGCTCGCCGAGGGCGCCTTCTACCGCCCCTCCATGCTGGAGGTCGAGGACACCGGCACGGACATCGTGCAGAGGGAGGTGTTCGGCCCGGTCGTGACCTTCGAGGTCTTCGACGACGAGACCGAGGCCGTGAGGAAGGCGAACGCCACCGAATTCGGGCTCGCCGCCGCCGTGTTCACCCGGGACGTGGACCGGGCCCGCCGGATCTCCCGCGAGATCAAGGCCGGAACCGTCTGGACCAACACTTGGGCCGTCGTCAACGACCGCTTCGAGGAAGGCGGTTACAAGCAGAGCGGCACCGGACGGCTGCGCGGCGGGCGCGGTCTCGCGGAGTTCCAGGAGACCAAGACGTACGTCCACATCGCCCCGCCCCTTGCGAACTGACGCCAACACCCCCCATCGCACCGGAAGGAACAACCCGTCATGCGCGTCAAGGCAGCGGTAGTCGAGGAGAAGGGCGGCCCCTTCACCTTGCAGGAGCTGGAGATCGACGAGCCGCGTCCGGACGAGATTCTCGTACGCATCGAGGCGAGTGGCATCTGCCAGACCGACATGCACATCCAGCACCAGGCCTTCCCGGTCGGGCTGCCCTATGTCCTCGGCCACGAGGGCGCGGGCGTCGTCGAACGGGTCGGTGAGTCCGTGACCTCCGTCGCACCCGGCGACCATGTGGTGCTGTCCTTCCAGGCCTGCGGCCACTGCCGTCAGTGCCTGTCCGCGCAACCGTCGTACTGCGAGCGGGCGTTCGCGGCGAACTTCGGCGGAGCGCGGCTCGACGGCACCCGCGGTCTGCACCGGGCGGAGGGCGATTCGGGTGAACCGGTCCTGGCCCACTTCTTCGGCCAGTCGTCCTTCGCCACCTACGCCCTGGTCACCGAGCAGAACACGGTCAAGGTGCCCAAGGACATCCCCCTGGAGATCCTCGCCCCGCTCGGCTGCGGCCTGCAGACCGGCTCCGGGACCGTGCTCAACACACTCGGACTGCAACGCGGCCAGTCCATCGCCGTCATCGGCACCGGCACCGTCGGCCTCGCCGCCGTCATGGCCGCCAGGGCCACGGGAGCGAGCACGATCATCGGCGCGGACATCAACAATGAACGCCTGGCGACCGCACTGGAGTTGGGCGCCACCCACACCGTCAACAGCGCCGAACAGGATCTGACCGAGGAGATCCGCCGCCTCACCGACGGGCGGGGCGTCGACGCCGTCGTCGACCTGACCGCCCAGCCCGTCGTCGTCGCCTCGGCGCTCGGCGCACTGGCCCGGCGCGGCACCCTCGTCCTGGTCGGCTCACCCAGGCCTGGCGCCACGGCGGAACTGGAACTGCTGAAGCTCGCCGGCGGCAACGCGGTACGAGGCGCGGTCCAGGGCGACGCGGTCCCGCAGCTCTTCATTCCCCAGCTGATCGAGATGTACCGGTCCGGACAGTTCCCCTTCGACCGTCTTCTCAGCTTCTACGACTTCGACGACATCAACCAGGCCGTCGACGACACCCGGCGGGGAACCGCCGTCAAGCCGGTGCTGCGCATCGGCAGCGCGGCGAAAAACCGGTGACCACAGACCAGTTGGTCCCGTCCCCCGCCGACACTTCCCGAAGAGAAAGTACTGCCTTGTCGAACAACAACGACACCAGCAACATCAAGGGCTCCTTCCGCAACGACCGCCCGCAGGAGAAGATCCACGTCGAGGGACTCGGCGACGTCTACGACCTGGGCGCCTGGGGCTTCCCCTACCAGAAGCCCGAGGACAACATCATCGCGCCCAAGAGTTCCCTGGGCGCCCGCCTCAACCCGGAGCTGAAGGCAAAGGGTTACCTCGTCCAGGAGCTCAACGACGGCTTCTACTGGGTGACCAACGGCGGTTACGACTGCGCCTTCGTCGTGAGCAGCGAGGGCGTCATCGCCATCGACGCCCCGCCGAACCTCGGCGCCAACCTCCTCAAGGCCATCAAGGAGGTCACGGACAAGCCCGTGACCCACGTGATCTACAGTCACTGGCACTCCGACCACATCGGCGCCGCGGACATGTTCGGGCCGGACGTCGAGATCATCGCCCACGCGATCACCAAGGAGCTCCTGGAGCGCTTCCCCGACCCGCAGCGCCCCGTCCCGACGCGCACCTTCGTCGACGAGCTGACCCTGAACATCGGCGGGGTCCTCCTGGAACTGGCCTACAAGGGCGCCAACCACACGCCGGGCAACATCTTCATCAACGCACCCCGGCACCGGGTCCTCACGAAGATCGACATCCTCAGCCCCGGACAGTCGCCCTTCTTCCACGCCGACGCCTCGGAGAACATCAGCGGCTGGCTGGAGGCCCACGACCAGATCCTCGAGTACGACTTCGACTACCTGATCACCGGTCACCTCACCCGCTACGGCACCCGTGAGGACGTCGAGGCCGCCCGGGAGTACTTCAACGACATGCTCGACCTCGCCTGGGAGGTCGTGAAGGTCACCAAGCCCCTCTCGATCTACATGCAGTCGGGCGGCTGGGACTACTCCTGGGTCGGCGCCGAGAACTGGCTGAACGCCATGGCCAACTACGTGACCGGCAAGGTACTCAACAAGGTCAGCTCCAACGGCGAGACCTGGGCCGACCGCCTCGCCGGTGCCACCTCGATGACGAAGTACCACGCGCACACGATCGTCGAGTCCGTCCGCCTGGAGCGCACCCACCACGGATACGTGGGCAAGGACCCCGAGGCGCCGTTCGACTTCGTCTACTGACGGTTCCCCGACAGTCCGGTGGGCGGCGCGGGTCCCGAGTTTCGCCTCGGGACCCGCGTCGCCCCGTCACACTCCGGTCCCCGCACCGCGAAGAGAGCAGTGCTCGGGTGCCCAGAAGAGAAAGCAGTCCTCGGGTGACCACCAGATGCACCACCCCCGAACCCGCCGCCCCGGCCACCGATGCCGCCGCACCCCGCCCCGGCCCCGAACCACCCATGAACCAACGGCAGGTGACGAAGGCGCTTGCGGGGCTACTGCCCGGCATGTTCGTCGCGGTTCTGGCCGCCAACATCGTCGCGGCCGCCCTGCCCACTATCATGCGCGCGCTCCATGCGGGCCAGACCGTTTACACCTGGACGGTCGTCGCCACCCTGCTCGCGGCCACCGTCGCCACCCCGGTCTGGGGCAAGCTGGCCGATCTGACCAGCAAGAGGACCCTGGTGCAGATCGCGCTGCTGGTCTTCTCCCTCGGCACCCTGGGCTCCGGATTCGCCCAGAACCCGGAGATGCTGCTCGTCTCCCGCGTGATCCAGGGCATCGGCAGCGGCGGCATGATGGCGCTGGCCCAGATCATCATGGCGGCGATGATTCCGCCGCGGGAACGCGGGCGCTATTCCGGCTACCTGGGAGCCGTCCTCGCCCTCGCCACCGTCGCGGGCCCGCTCGTCGGCGGCCTCATCGTGGACACCTCCTGGCTCGGCTGGCGCTGGGTGTTCTTCGTGAGCGTCCCCATCGCGCTCGCCTCCCTCGTCGTCCTGCGCCGTACCCTCCACCTGCCGGCGAGCAGTCACGAGGTCCGCGTCGACTGGGCCGGCGTCACCCTCATCACCGCGGCGGTCTCGCTGCTGCTGATCTGGGTCTCCTTCGCGGGTGACGCCTACGACTGGCTGTCCTGGCAGACCGCCGTCATGGCGGGCGGTGCGGTCGTGCTCGCCGTGCTGTTCGTGGCGGTGGAGGCCCGGGCGGCCGAACCCATCATTCCGCTGCGGCTGTTCCGCGACCGCATCGTGAGCCTCTCCGCGGCGGCCAGCCTGCTGATCGGCATGGCGATGTTCGGTGTGCCGACCTTCCTGAGCCAGTACTTCCAGATGGCACGCGGGCAAAGCCCCACCGCGGCGGGCCTGTCGACCCTTCCGATGATCGTCGGCCTGCTGATCGGCTCGACCGGCTCCGGTCGGCTGATCACTCGTACCGGCCACTGGAAGGTCTTCCTCGTCGCGGGCAGCGCGTCCCTGGCCGTCGGCCTCGCGCTGCTCGGCACGGACCGGTACGACACCGCGTACTGGCAGCTCGCCGTCGGGATGCTGCTGGTGGGTGCGGGCGTCGGCATGACCCAGCAGAACCTCGTCCTCGCCGTGCAGAACCGGGTGACCTCCGGCGACCTGGGCGCCGCCAGCTCGTCCGTGTCGTTCTTCCGCTCTCTGGGCGGCGCGCTCGGCCTGGGCGTCCTCGGCGCCGTCCTCTCTCACCGGATCGCCGCTTACGCCACCGAAGGCGCCGGACGCCAGGCCGCGTACGGGCACGGTCTCGCTGACCTGTTCCTGTACATGGCCCCGGCTGTGGTCCTCTCCCTTCTCGCGGTCCTGGCCATCAGAGAGGTGCCGCTGCGCATGGCGGGAGGGCCGGCGGAGGATTCCAGGCCGTCCCACGGTCGGCACGCCCGGCGAGGCAACTCCGCGACGCCGTGACCCAGCGCCGTACCGCCACCCCGCAACAGACGTCGGCTGACCGGCCGTTCGCACCACCATCCCCACAACCTGGAGGAACAACCATGCCCGACTACGGACACGACCTGCGGTTCGGCTCCTTCATCACTCCGCACGCCGGGCGGCCGGAGACCGTAGTGGAGTTGGCGGAGCTGAGCGAGCGGGCGGGACTCGACCTGGCCACCTTCCAGGACCACCCCTATCAGCCGGGCTTCCTGGACACCTGGACGTTGATCAGCTACGTCGCGGCTCGCACGGAGCGCATCCATCTCTCCGGCAACGTGCTCAACCTGCCGCTGCGCCGGCCCGCCGTGCTCGCCCGCTCCCTCGCGAGCCTGGACCTTCTCACCGGCGGCCGTATCGAACTCGGGCTCGGCGCGGGCGCGTTCTTCGAGGCGATCCAGGCGATGGGCGGCCGGAACCTGGCCCCTGGCGAACGTGTCCAGGCGCTGAGCGAGGCCATCGACGTCATGCGCGGCATCTGGGACAGCGACAACCGCACCCCCCTGCGTGTGCACGGCGACTTCCACCCGGTCGACGGTGCCAAGCGCGGCCCGGCCCCGGCCCACGACATACCGGTCTGGCTCGGTGCCTACAAGCCGAGGATGCTGCGCCTGACCGGTACCAAGGCCGACGGCTGGCTGCCCAGTCTGGGGTACGCCACCCTCGAGGACCTGACCAAGGGCAACAGGATCATCGACGAGGCCGCGCGGGAGGCCGGACGCGACCCGCGGGAGATCCGCCGCCTGCTGAACTTCATGACCACCCGCGATCTGCGCGGCACTCCCGAGCAGTGGGCCGACCAACTGCTCCCGCTCGTCCTCGAGGACGGCTTCAGCCTCTTCATCCTCGGCGGCGACGACCCGAACGCTCTGCTGGGCTTCGCCCAGGAGACCGCCCCCGCCCTGCGCGAGGCCGTCGCCAAGGAGCGCCGGGCGGCCGGCACCACCACCGGGCCCGTCCGCCCCGAGGCCGCCCTCGCCCTGCGGGAACCCCGCATCGCCTACGACGACGTGCCCGCGTCGCTGGCCATGGACGCCGTCGAGCCCGGCGACCGCGGCTACGACCGCATCCGCTCCTCCTACGTGTGGTCCGGCACCCCGGGCCTGGTCCTGCGCCCCGCCACCGCCGGGCAGGTCTCCGAGGCGCTGCTGTTCGCCGAGCGACAGGACGTGCCCCTCGCCATACGCAGCGGCGGGCACGGCATCAGCGGCCACTCCACCAACGACGGCGGCATCCTCATCGACCTCGGCCGCCTCGACGGCGTCGAGATCATCGACCGTGCCAGGCGCCTGGTCCGGGTCGGCGCGGGCGCGCTCTGGGGTGACGTGGCCGCGGCGCTGGCCCCGCACGGCCTGGCGATCAGCTCAGGCGACTACGGCGACGTGGGCGTCGGCGGCCTGGCCACCACCGGTGGCGTCGGCTTCCTGTCCCGCTCGTACGGGCTGACCATCGACCACGTCACAGGCGCCGAGGTCGTGCTCGCCGACGGCAGGATCGTGCGCGCCGACGCCGAGCACGAGAGCGACCTGTTCTGGGCGCTGCGCGGCGCGGGCGCCAACATGGGCGTCGTCACCTCCTTCGACATCGAGGCCGCCGAGATCGGCGACGTCGTCTGGGTGGTGATCGTCCACGATGCCCCCGACACCCGGGAGTTCCTCAGGAACTGGGGCCGCCTCCAAGAGGAGAGCCCACGCGAGCTGACCGCGTTCCTCTCCGTCCACTCGAGCCCCGGCAACGGGCCGCTCTTCAGCCAGTCCCTGATCATGTGGGCGAACGACGACACCGAAGCCGCCGCCAAGGCGATCCGGCCGTTCCTGAACCTGACCCCCGTCGTACAGCAGCAGGCCCAACTGGTCCCGTACGCCGCCGTACTGGCCCCTCATCACAACGCGCACCACGGGCAGGCCCTGCACCACAGCCGCTCAGCCCTGGTCGCGCACCTGGACGACACGACGGTCGACATGGTGGCGGACCTGTTCACCAGGGGCCACATCCGGACCATGCAGATACGCTCCGTCGGCGGTGCCGTCGCCGACATCGATCCCGCCGCGACCGCATTCGCCCACCGGGACCGGAACTTCGCGATCTCGGTCGTGGAAGGCTCCCCGCGACGTGCCGAGGTCGCCGCCGCATGGGAGGGGCTGGGCTCGGACGCGCTCTACCTCAGCTTCGAATCCCACCCCGACGCCCACGCCCTGGAGCACGCCTTCCCGCCGGCCACCCTGGCCCGGCTGCGCCGCGTCAAGGCGCAGTACGACCCGCGCAACATCTTCCGGCACAACTTCCCGATCGAGCCGGCCCCGCAGGCATGACCACGGGGCCGCTCTCCAGCGGCACCCTGGCGTCAACTACCGTACCGTCAGGCGTCGGTGAAGCTCTCGCCCCTCTCCGCCTTCTCCAGCAGCAGCGCCGGCGGCGCGAAGCGGTCACCGTACGCTGCCTGGAGTTCGCGGGCGCGGGCCACGAAGCCGGGCAGGCCGCCCTCGTAACCGTTGACGTACTGCAGGACGCCGCCGGTCCAGCCGGGGAAGCCGATGCCGAGCATCGAGCCGACGTTGGCGTCGGCGATCGAGGTGAGCACGCCCTCCTCCAGGCAGCGCACCGCGTCGAGGGCCTCGGAGAAGAGCAGCCGCTCCTTGATGTCCTCGAACGACACCTCGACGTCAGGCTTCGCGAAGTGCTCCCGCAGCCCCGGCCACAGCCCGGTCCGCTTGCCGTCCACGTAGTCGTAGAAGCCCGCTCCCCCACTGCGGCCCGTGCGGCCGAACTCGTCGATCATCCGGACGATGACCGCATGGGCCGGCGTCGCCTCCCACGTACCGCCCGCGGTCTCGGCGGCGCGTCGGTTCTCCTCGTTGACCTTGCGCGTGAGGGTGAGGGTCAACTCGTCCATCAGGGACAGCACCTTGGCCGGGTAGCCGGCCTGGGCCGCGGCCTGTTCGATAGACGCAGGGGCGATGCCCTCCCCCACCATCGTGACGCCCTCGTTGAGGAACTGGCCGAAGACGCGGGAGGTGAAGAAGCCGCGGGAGTCGTTGACGACGATCGGGGTCTTCTTGATCTGCCGGACCAGGTCGAAGGCGCGGGCCAGCGTCTCGTCGGCGGTCTTCTCGCCCTTGACGATCTCGACGAGCGGCATCCTGTCGACGGGCGAGAAGAAGTGCAGGCCGATGAAGTCCTGGGGACGCTCGACGCCCTCGGCGAGCAGGGTGATCGGAAGTGTGGAGGTGTTGGAGCACAGCAGCGCGTCGGGCGCGATGACGTCCTCGATCTCCTGGAACACCTTCTGCTTGAGGGAGGGGTCCTCGAACACCGCCTCGATCACGGCATCACAGCCCGCGAGGGCCTGAGGGTCGGCGGCCGGGGTGATGCGGGCCAGGAGTTCGTCCCGCTCGGCCTCGGTCGTACGACCGCGCGCGAGTTCCTTCGCGAGCAGGCCCTCGGAGTACGCCTTTCCCTTCCGCGCGGCCTCGATCGACACGTCCTTCAGTACGACCTCGATGCCGGCGCGGGCGCAGGAGTGGGCGATGCCCGCGCCCATCATCCCGGCGCCGAGGACGGCGACCTTGCGGACCCGGCGGGGCTCGATGCCCTTGGGGCGGCTCGCGCCGGAGTTGACGGTCCGAAGGTCGAAGAAGGAGCCCTGGATCATGTTCTTGGCGATCTGTCCGGTGACCAGTTCCACGGAGTAACGGGCCTCGATGACCTGCGCGGTCTCGAAGTCGACCTGGGAGCCCTCGACGGCCGCGGCGAGGATGTTGCGCGGGGCCGGGTAGGGAGCGCCGCCCAACTGCTTCTTCAGTCCGGCCGGAAGGGCCGGCAGTGTGGTGGCCAACGTGGGGTTCGACGGGGTCCCGCCGGGAATCTCGCACCCCTTGACGTCCCAGGGCTGCCGCGACTCGGGGTGGGCGTCGATGAAGGCGCGCGCCTTGGTGAGCAACTCCTCGAAGGTGGCGGCCACTTCATGCACGAGGCCGTTCGCCAGGGCCGCTCGGGGCGTGTACCGAGTGCCCTGGAGCAGGACCTTCAGGAGCGCGTCGGTCACGCCCAACAGCCGTACCGTACGCGTGACTCCACCACCCGCGGGGAGCAGGCCGAGCGTGACCTCGGGCAGGCCTATGCGCGAGCCGGCGTCGTCGAGGGCGACGCGGTGATGGCAGGCGAGGGCCAGCTCGTAACCGCCGCCGAGCGCCGCGCCGTTGATCGCGGCGACGACCGGCTTGCCCAGGGTCTCGATGCGGCGCAGGTTCCGCTTGATGCCCTGGCCGACCTCGAAGGCCTCCTGAGCCTGCTCCGGGCCGAACGCGATCAGGTCGCGCAGGTCGCCGCCGGCGAAGAAGGTCTTCTTGGCCGAGATGACGATGACGCCCCGGATCGATTCCCTCTCGGCCTCCAGGCGGTCCGCGACCGCTTCGAGGGAGGCCTTGAAGGCCTCGTTCATGGTGTTCGCGGACTGGTTGGGGTCGTCGAGGACAAGAGTGACGACACCGGTGTCGTCCTGTTCCCAGCGGATGGTGGTGCTCTCGGTCATGACGCGGTCTCCAGTAGAAGTATCTGGTACGGCTGATGCCGTTGGCTGTGCCGATCCCGCCGGGAATCAGATGCGCTCGACGATCGTCGCGATGCCCATGCCGCCGCCCACGCACAGCGTGACCAGGCCGTAGCGCTTGTCCTGGCGCTCCAGTTCGTCCACGAGCGTGCCGAGGATCATCGCGCCCGTGGCGCCGAGCGGGTGGCCGAGCGCGATGGCGCCGCCGTTGACGTTGACCTTGTCCAGGGACAGGCCCATGTCCTTCACGAACCGCAGCACGACCGCCGCGAACGCCTCGTTGATCTCGACCAGATCGATGTCGTCGATCGCCAACCCGGCCTTGGCCAGCGCCTTGCGGGTGGCGGGCGCGGGCCCGGTGAGCATGATCGTGGGCTCGGAACCGGAGACCGCCGCGGACACGATCCGCGCGCGGGGGGTAAGTCCGTAGCGCTCGCCGACCTCCTTGGAGCCGATCGCGACGAGCGAGGCACCGTCCACGATGCCGGAGGAGTTGCCCGCGTGGTGCACGTGGTCGATCTTCTCCACCCAGTGGTACTTCTGCAGCGCCACGGCATCGAACCCGCCCAGCTCGCCGATGCCGGCGAACGACGGCTTCAGCCGGGCGAGCGAATCGGCGGTCGTGCCCGGCCGCATGTGCTCGTCGCGGTCCAGGACGACAAGGCCGCTGCGGTCCTTCACCGAGACCACGGAGCGGTCGAAGCGGCCCTCCTTCCAGGCCGTGGCCGCGCGCTCCTGCGAGAGCGCCGCGTACTCGTCGGCATCCCGGCGCGAGAAGCCCTCGATCGTGGCGATCAGGTCGGCGCCGATGCCCTGCGGCACGAAGCCGGTGACGAAGTTGGTCATCGGATCCGCGGCCCAGGCGCCGCCGTCGGAGCCCATCGGGACCCGGGACATGGACTCGACGCCGCCGGCGAGGACGAGGTCCTCCCAGCCCGAACGGACCTTGGCGGCGGCCAGGTTGACGGCCTCGAGGCCGGACGCGCAGAAGCGGTGCTCCTGCACTCCGGCGACGGTGTCCGGCAGGCCCGCTGCCAGCGCCGCGATGCGGGCGATGTCGGAGCCCTGCTCGCCGACCGGGCCGACGACGCCCAGCACCACGTCGTCGATGGCCGCCGGGTCCAGGTCCGGGAAGCGGCCGCGGAGCTCGTGGATGAGGCCGACGACCAGGTCGATGGACTTGGTGCCGTGCAGGGCGCCGTTCGCCTTGCCGCGGCCGCGCGGGGTGCGGATCGCGTCGTACACATACGCTTCGGTACTCAATGGACAAGCCTTTCGGGGGCGGGATCGTCGTTCCGGGTGCCTCAGCCCACCGCGCCGATGGAGCGGTCGTCGGCGTAGAGGGCCTCGATGCGGTCGGCGTAGCGCCGTGCGATGGGGGCGCGGCGCACCTTCAGGGTGGGGGTGAGCACATCGCTGCCCGGCGTCCAGTACTCGGGGAGGACGGCGAACTTCTTGACCTGCTCCACCCGTGAGAGCTTGGCGTTAGCCTGTGCCACGCCCTCCTCCAGCGCCGCGCGCAGACGGGGGTCGGCGGCCAGTACGGCGGGGTCCGCCGGCAGCCCGTGCTGCTTGGCGAAGTCCTCGGCCACCGGCGGGCTCAGGGCGATCAGCGCCACCACGTACTTGCGGCCGTCCCCGATGACGACGGCGTGTTCCGCCAGCGGGCAGCAGGCCAGCACTGTGTCCTCGATGACCGTGGGCGACATGTTCTTGCCGCGGTCGTTGATGATGAGTTCCTTCTTGCGGCCGACGATGCGGACGTAGCCGTCGTCGTCGACCTCGGCGAGGTCGCCCGTGTGCAGCCAGCCGTCGGCGTCCAGGGCCTCGGCGGTGAGCTCCGGCTTGTTGTGGTAGCCGCGCATCACCGAGCCGCCGCGGATCAGCAGTTCGCCGTCCTCGGCCAGGGTGACCTCAAGGCCGGGCAGTGGCTTGCCCGCGGTGCCCCGGCGGTGTGCCCCCGACGGCTGCATGACACCGGGCGCGCCGATCTCCGACATGCCCCAGACATCGCCGAGCGGTACTCCCAGTCGGTGGAAGAAGTCCAGGATCTCGTCGGAGATGGGCGCGGCTCCGGCGAAGGCGAACCGGACCGCGTCCAGGCCCGCGGCCGCGCTCAGCCGCCGCGAGTCCGGTTCCTGTGGAGCGTATGAGGTCAGCGCTTCCATGATCTTGCGCCAGAAGCCGGGAGGGGCGCCGAGCACGGTGGGCCGTACCTCGGGGAGTACGGAGGGCAGTTGCCGGGCATCCGCCAGGCAGGTCACCTGTGTGCCGTGCACGGAGGGCAGGTAGTGCGAGGCGAACCGGTCCGCGACGTGCGCCGCGGGCAGGAAGGAGACGATGCGGTCGTCGACCCCGGCCTCGATCACCTGGTTGGCCGCCTCGACGGTGAACAGCATCCTGCCGTGAGTGAGTTCGACGCCCTTGGGCTCTCCGGTCGTGCCCGACGTGTAGATGAGCGTGAGCAGGTCGTCGGGGTGGACGGCTTGCCAGGCCGCGTCGAAGTCGAAGTCCGGGTCGGCGACGACCTCGTCGAGCGGGAGCGTGCCGTCGGGCTTTCCGTCCACGCACAGCACCCGCTCCACCTGGGTGTCCGCGCAGGCCTCGGTCAGCAGCGCAGCGAACTGCTCCTCGCACACGGCGATACGGCAGCCCGCGTCGCGCAGCACATGGGCGATCTGCTGGGGCGCGGCGGTGTTGTAGACGGAGAAGGGGGCGGCTCCGAGGTGGTGGGCCGCGGTGTCGAGGAAGTGGAACTCGGGGCGGTTGGTCATCATCAGCGCGAGGGTGTCACCACGGCGGACGCCGAGTGCGGCCAGCGCCGCGGCGGTGTCACGGACGCGGTCGGCGTACTCGGCCCAGGTCACGGTGACGGCGTTCCCCGGGGTGCGCAGGGCGACAGCCTCGGGGTGGCGGGCGGCTGTGGCCTGGAAGGCCGCGCACAGAGTGGTGGGGGTGGTGCTGTCGCTATCGGTCATCACATTCCATCCGGGGGTGCGGGGCGAACGCATGCACGGGCGCGTTTCAGGGGTTGCGTCGCAGTTGCCGGAACGGGGTGTCCCGGTCGCCCTGCGGATCGCGCGGGAGCCCCAGCACTCGCTCGCCGAGCACGGTGAGCTGGATCTGCTCGGTGCCGCCGGCGATGGACAGGGAGGGCGCGAAGAGTTCGCCGTGCGCCCATATGTCGCCCTGCGGATCGTCCGCGTCCCAGGCCAGGGCCTCCTCCGAGGCCGCGTCCAGGGCGAGGGTGGCCAGGCCGCGTGCCGCGCGGGAGGCGGCGACCTTGCCGACCGAGCCGAGCGGTCCCGGATCGCTGCCCGTGCTCGCCGCTCGTGCGATCCGCTCGGCGAACAGCCGCACGCCGAGCTGTGCCACGTAGGCGTCGGCGACGCGCTTGCGCAGCACCGTGTCGCCGGTGAGGCCGCGCCCCCGGATGAGCCGCACCACGGCGTCGAGGTCGAGGCCGGAGCTGATCGGGTTGTTGCGCAGGGCAAGCCGCTCGTTGGCGAGCATGAGCGTGGCCGCCCGCCAGCCGTCGTTGACCTCGCCCACCAGGTTCTCCGCGGGGATGCGCACGCCGTCCAGGAACACCTCGTTGAACTCGGCGTCCCCGGTGGCTTGCCGCAGCGGCCGCACGGTCACGCCCGGGGCGTGCATGTCGAGGATGAACATGGTGATGCCGCGGTGCTTGGGGGCGTCCGGGTCGGTACGGGTCAGCAGCAGCCCGTAGTCGGCGTGGTGCGCGAAGCTGGTCCACACCTTCTGACCGTTCACCACCCATGTGTCGCCGTCCCGCACGGCGGCGGTGGACAGCGCGGCCAGGTCGGAGCCCGCGCCCGGCTCGGAGAAGAGCTGGCACCAGAGGTGCTCGGCCCGCAGCATGGGCCCGAGGTGGCGGCGCCTTTGCTCATCGGTCCCCTTGGCCATCAGGACGGGGCCGCACATGCCCAGGCCGATGGTGAACACGTCCCGGTACGCCTCGTAGTCCTGGGCGGCCTCTTCGAACGCCGTCTCGTGGGCGGCGCTGAGGCCGAGGCCGTGGTGTTCCTCGGGCCAGGTGATGCCCGACAACCCGGCGTCGTAGAGGGCTTGCTGGTGGGCGCGGGCCGCGGTGAGGTAGGCGTCCGGCTCACGGGTGCGGCTGGGCGCGGCGCCCAACGGGGTCCCGTGGGTACGGAAGAACGCGGCGGCCCGGTCGCGCAACGCGGCGAGGTCAGGCTGATGGTCACTCATGAATGAACGCATCCTTCACGGGAGTTGGGGCCGGGGAGCCGCACCGAGGCCGGCGTGGGCGGCCAGTTGGTCGGCGTACGCGTCGGCGGTGCCGAACAGCCGGGCGGTGGCGCGGGCGCGGCGGAAGTAGAGGTGGGCGTCGTGCTCCCAGGTGAAGCCGATGCCGCCGTGGACCCGGATGGTGTCGGAGGTGATCTGCGTGAACGCCTGCGAGCAGGCCAGTTTCGCGGCGGCGGCAGCGTCGGTGAGCTCGTCGCGGGCGACGTCGCCGTGCAGGCCCGCGGCGAGTGCCAGGGCGTTCCAGTAGACCGAGCGGGCCAGTTCCAGCTCGATGAGCATGTTCGCGCACAGGTGTTTCACGGCCTGGAAGGAGCCGATGGCGCGGCCGTACTGGTAGCGCTGCGAGGCGTACGACGCGGACATCTCCAGGCAGCGCTCGGCGCCACCGATCTGCTCGGCGGCGGCGAGCACGGCCGCGTACGCGACCGCGCGGGTGTGCCAGTCGGTGGGGTCGGCGGGGTGGATCGGGCGCACCGGGGCGTCGTCGAGGACGATCCGGGCCTGGCCGCGGGTGAGGTCCATGGTGTGCAGTGGCGCCCTGCGCACGCCGGGCTCGCGGAGGTCGACCAGCAGGCCGCCTTCGGGGCCGGCGATCACCGCCAGGTCGGCGGCGTCCCCGTCGACGAGGTACGACAGGGTGCCGCTCGCCTTGCCGTCCTGTATGCGCACCGGGCCGGTCCCGGACTCTGTGCCCGGCGCCTCCAGGTGCACCGCGGCGACCCGTTCGCCGTGGGCGAGTGCGGGCAGTTCCTCGCGCCAGGGGCCGGGTCCTGCCGACTCCAGGATGAAGGCGGCGAGCGTCGTGGACAGCAGGGGGGCGGGCAGGTTGGCCCGCCCGGCCTCCTCCAGGGCCACCGCCAGGGCGACCAGGTCGATGCCGCTGCCGCCGTCGTCCTCGCCCACCGCCAGGCCGGTCAGGCCCACCTCGGTGGTGAGCCGGTGCCACAGCGTCCGGTCGTAGGGGTCAGGGCCGTCGATGACCGCGCGTACCGCCGAGCTGGAGGCGGACTTCTCCAGCAGTCCGCGGACCGCGGCACGGAACGCGGCGTGCTCGTCCGTGTACATCGTCATGGGGCGTCCTTCCTCGGCATCGCGCGGGTACCGCTGCGACGCGGAAACCGGCCCGATCGGGCCGTGGCAGGAGCGTCACACCGGCGCGTGAACCTGGGCAACGGAAGCCGGAGCTCTGACATCTTGCGGAAAGGTTGCTGCTCATAGCGTCGATCTCCCAAGGAGGAAGCGGCCGTTCGGCCGCCGACGTGAGGAGAGCCAGTCATGCGCGATGCGCGAGATCACGGACCCCGGAGCGCCCGGTGACGGCCGCGGTACCCACCCTGGCCGGATCGCGCGATCCGGGCACCGGCCAGGTGTACGTGGGCCCCCGCCGGTTCGCCGCCGACGGTTCGCTGCGGCCGTGCGAGCCCGTCCTGGTGCCGGCCCGCGGGACGCTCTACAGCTGGACGGTCCACCGCGGAACGGGCTACGGGCTGATCGACCTGGACGCGCCGTACGACAGCGTGCGCATCGAAGTGCGGCTCGGGGACGGCCCGTACGAGATCGGCGCCCGCTACCACGGCGAGGCTGAGTCCGACGAGGCCACGATCACCGAGGTGAGGTTCTGCCGTGACTGAGGTCTTCGTCGCCGGAACGGGCATGACCCGCTTCACCGGCCACGGGCCGGGAACCGCCCGAGCGTTGGCCGCCGAGGCCGCCCAGGCCGCGCTGTCCGACGCGGGGTTGTCCTTCGCGGACGTCGACACGCTCATCGCCGGAGCCGGACACCCGCTCAGCCCTCGTGGCTCGATCGTCGCCCGCGAACTGGGCCTGACCGGCATCCCCGTGCAGCACGTCGTCAACGCCTCGGCCACCGGCCTTGCGGCGATCGACGCCGCGATGCGCACCGTCGAGTCCGGCCGGGCGGATGTCGCGCTGGTCCTCGGATACGACGCGCCCGAGGTCGACATACCGCTGGAGCAGGTGATCGCGGCCGAGGGCAGCCGTCCGCCCGCGGTGTCCTTCGCACTGTGGGCGCGCCGCCGTATGCACGAAGTCGGCACGACCCGCGAGCATCTGGCCGCGGTGGCCGCCAAGAACTGGAACTACGCCCGGCAGAGCCCTTACGCGGCTCGGCAGGCAGCGGAGCCGGTCACGACTGAACGGGTGCTCGCCGCCAGTACGGTCGCCGACCCGTTCACCTCCATGATGTGCACGCCGTGGGGCGAGGGGGCCGCCGCCGTGGTGCTGTGCTCGGACCGGGCCCGGGCGACGCACGGCGGCCGCCCCGCCGTACGGCTCGCCGCCAGCGCGCTGTGCTCCGAGCGCTACGCACCGCGTCAGGTGCTGGACGGCGTCGTCGCCGCGGCCCCCGAACTGACCCGGCACACGGCCATGCAGGCCATGCGGGCCGCCGGGGTGACGGCGCGGGACCTGGACCTCGTGCAGGTCCACGACGCGTTCGCCGTCGAGGAACTCGTCTACCTCGAACAGCTCGGCCTGACCGAGCCCGGGGAGACCGAGAAGCTGCTGCTGGAGGGCGCCTTCGGGCCGGGCTCACGCGCCCGCTTCGGCCTGCCCGAGGTTTCCACCGACGGCGGGCTGATCGCCCGTGGGCACCCCGGCGCCCCGACCGGCGTGGCCCAGGTGTGGGAGACGGTGCGCCGGATGCGCACGGTGGCCTCGGACCGGGTGGGCCTGTGCCATCTGGTGGGCGCCGGCCCGGTGTGCGTGACCCAGGTCTACATCCGAGAGGACCCCTCATGACCGACACAACCGCGAAGCCGGCGTATCCGCCGGTCGTCACCTCGGTCGATGCCGACCGGGTCGCCGCGTTCGCCGCGGCCACCTCTGCCGACCCGGCGCTGGGAGTGCCGCCGGCGTTCGCCGCCGTGTACACGTTGGCGGCGACCATGCCGCAGGTGCTCGCCGACGAGGCGCTCGGCATCGACCTGTCCCGTGCGCTCCACGGAGAGCAGGAGTTCACCTGGACCGACCACCCCCGCGAGGGCGAGGCGCTCGTGGCGAGCGGCCGGATCGTCGAGGACGTGAACAAGGGAGACAAGCGGATGGTCATGATCGAGACAGCGGTCACCGGAGACGGATCGCGGCCGGTGTGTGTCTCCCGCATGCTGCTGGTGATCCGATGAGGGCCGCCGAGCTGACGCCCGGTCAGCAACTTCCCGGACTCTCCGTGGAGATCACGGAGGAGATGATCCGGCGGTACGCGGACGCGTCCGGTGACCACAACCCCCTTCACCTGGACGCCGCCGCGGCCCGCGCTGCCGGTCTGGACGGGGTGATCGCACACGGCATGCTCCAGTTCGGGCTGCTCAGCGGCGCGGTCACCGCGTGGGCGGGCGAGGCGTCGAAGGTACGGCGCATCGGTGTGCGGTTCGCGGCCATGGTCCGCCCGGGAGACACCGTGTCCGTCACCGGAACCGTGGCGGCGAGCGAGGAGGGGCGCACCCGCATCGACGCGTCGGTGGTCAACCAGCGCGGTGAGGCCGTACTGACGCGCGTTCGTGTCGAGGTGGACGGCTGACCGTGCGGTAGCCGGCCGTACGCGGCCTACGCGTCAAGGCCCTTGGGAGATGTCCCCCAAGGGCCTTGAGCATGGGCTGCCGCGCGCGGCGGGCGCTGTCAGCCCACCGGGTTGGTGCCCGGTACGGCGCCGTCCAGGTCGGTGATCTCGCCCCAGCGCCCGGCGACTTCCCCGAGCGTCGGCACCTCGCTGAAGGTGACGCCCTTGCTCTGGTACAGCCGCACCCGGTGCACCTCTCCGCCGCCGGCGGAGACGACCAGCCCGCTGTCGGTGAGTTCGTCCGAGAGCAGATGGCCGACGACGGGTGCGACATGCGCGGGGTCCAGGCGGGTGCGCATCTCGGGCGAGGCGATGTCCTCGGTCATGCGGGTCGCGGCGATCGGCGCGATGGCGTTGGCCAGGATGCCGTACCTGCGGCCCTCGATCGCGAGGGTGTTGATCAGGCCGACCAGAGCGCCCTTCGCCGCACCGTAGTTGGCCTGCCCGAAGTTGCCGTACAGGCCCGAGGCCGAGGTGGTGACCACCACGCGTCCGTGACGCTGCTCGCGCAGATACGG
Source organism: Streptomyces sp. NPDC046805 (assembly GCF_040645355.1). NCBI lineage: Bacteria > Bacillati > Actinomycetota > Actinomycetes > Kitasatosporales > Streptomycetaceae > Streptomyces > Streptomyces sp. NPDC046805. The sequence goes on from NZ_JBEYYC010000027.1 coordinate 66,210, forward strand.
CCATGCGGCGCGGACTACGTGATAGGTGCCGTACAGGTGCACCCGCTGTACGGCGTCCCAGCTCTCCGCCGTCATCTTGTGGAAGGACGCGTCGCGCAGGATGCCCGCGTTGGCCACCACACCGTCGATGCGCCCGAATGCGTCGAGCGCGCGCTGCACCACCGCGGCGCCGCCGTCCTCGGTGGCGACGTTGCTGTGGTCGGCGACCGCCTGGCCGCCCGCCTCGGTGATCTCCGCGACGACGGCGTCGGCGGCCGCGCTGCCGCTCCCGCTGCCGTCCCGCGCCCCGCCGAGGTCGTTGACGACGACCTTGGTCCCGGCGCGGCCCAGCAGCAGCGCGTACGCGCGGCCGAGGCCGCCCCCCGCTCCGGTGACAGCGATCACTCGTCCGTCGACTCCTGCCATGGTCAGCTCCCTGCCTTGTCTCGGGTGTCCGTGCCGCTGGGGGCGAAGCGCTCCCGCAGTGCACGTTTGTCGGTCTTTCCGTAGGTGTTGCGGGGGATCGTGTCCACGAACTCGATGCGGCGCGGGCTCTTGTAGGGAGCGAGGCGGTCGCGGCAGTGCGCTTGCAGCTCGTCGGGGGAAGGGCGGGTCCCCGAGGGAACCACCACGGCGGTGACGATCTCGCCCCAGGTGCGGTCCGGCAGTCCGATGACGGCGGCGTCCACGATGCCCGGGTGCTCCAGCAGCGCGCCTTCGACCTCGATCGCGTAGACGTTGGAACCGCCCGTGATGATCAGGTCCTTGGCCCGGTCGAGCAGGAACAGGCGGCCGCGCTCGTCGATCCTGCCGAGGTCGCCGGTGTGCAGCCAGCCGCCGCGCAGGGCGCGCGCACTCTCCTCGGGGCGTCGCCAGTAGCCGGCCATGAGGGCGGGCCCGCTGGTCACCACTTCGCCGACCTCGTTCGGGGGCAGTACCGCGCCCGTGTCCGGATCGACGATCCGTACGGCCATTCCGGGGCGCGGATGGCCGGCGCAGTGCGGCAGCGCCGCCTCGCCGTCGTCCGGGTCCGGATGCTCCTCGGCCGGCAGCCAGGTGATCGTCATGGGTGACTCGCCCTGCCCGTAGAGCTGCACCAGCACCGGCCCGAAGGTCCGCAGAGCGGCGGCCAGTTCGGTCTGCGGGAAGGGCGCCCCGCCGTAGACGACGCGCCGCAGCGCCGGAAGCGCGGGGTCCGCGCCGTCGATGTGGTCGGTGAGCAGGGTGATCTGGGTGGGCACCAGCCAGGTGTTGGTCACCTGGTGCTCGCGCATGAGCCGCAGGACCGTCTCCGGGTCGAACCGCTCGCCGGTCGGGATCACCTGGTGTGCGCCGCGGGCGGTCGCGGCCAGGGCGTGAAATCCCGCGCCGTGGCTGAGCGGAGCGGCGTGCAGCGTCACATCGCGGTGGTCGAGCGGGGTGAGGTCGGCCAGCCAGGACGCGACGACGAACGCCAGCCCGCCGTGCGTGAGCACCGCGCCTTTGGGGCGTCCCGTGGTGCCCGACGTGTAGAAGAGCCAGGCCGGCGCGTCGGCGTCCACGTCCTCGGTCCGGGCCGGGGTGCCGGTGTGGGCGGCGAGCAGTTCCTCGTACCCGCTGCCGGTCACCACCAGCGGAACGCCCAGGTCGTCGACGCCTTCGGTGCGGTCGGTGACGAGCACCGCGGCACCGGAGTCCGCGAGGTGGTACGCGACCTCGGCCGCGGGCAGTTTCGCGTTCAGCGGGACGACGGCGGCCCCGGCCTTGAACGCGGCGTACATGGTCTCCAGCAGTTCGGGCCGGTTGCGCATGAGCAGCGCCACCCGGTCGCCGGGGCGAACCCCGGCCGCGCGCAGAGCGTGCCCCAGGGCGTCGGACCGGCTCTCCAGCCGGCCCCAGCTCACGGTCCGGTCGCCGTAGGTCAGCGCGGGCGCGTCCGGGTATCGGGCGGCGGTCTGACTGAGCGTGTGGGCGAGGTTCATCGGGGCCTCAATGCCGCTCTGCGGGCTGGTTCTTGACGGAGCGCTCCGCGATGAACGCCAGCAACTCCTTGGCGACGTCCCGCCCCTGCTCCTTCGCCTCCCGCTTGACCGCGAGCCAGTCGCTCAGGTCCCGGGCGGCCTGCTCCTCGCGTGCGTTCCAGTCCTCGACGAGCGGGGTGGTGATCTCCAGGCGGATGTCGTTGACCGGGTCGCGGAAGTAGACGCTGAGGATGATGCCGTGGTCGGTCGGGCCGACGACCTCGAGGCCGTTGGCCCGCAGCCAATCGGCCCAGGCGTGGATGTGCTCGGGGCTGGGCGCCTCGAACGCGAGGTGGTCGAAGATGTCGTAGGCGGGGTGGCCCTTGGGGTTGGCCGGGGGCAGTCCGGGAGCCTCGAAGAAGGCCACCGTCGATCCGTCCTGAAGACGGAAGAAGACATGGAAGTACGGGAAGTCGTCGCCGGTCGACGGCACCTTGTCCCCGATCACCGTGCTGACCATCGGCATGCCCATGACCCGGGTGTAGAAGTCGACGGTCGCCTCCACGTCGTGGGTGACGTAGGCCAGGTGGTTGAGCATCATCGGCCGTCCCGGCGACGGCGGGCCGGCGAGCTCCGAGGGTCCGGTGGTCTCGCTCATCGTGGATCTCCTCTTGGTGGTCTCTTGTGCGTGTGCTGTCGTGCGAGGTGTGGCCCGGCAGGGAGTCAGTTCCGGTCCGCCGCCCAGGCGACGATCCGATCGCAGGCCTGATCCCGCAGCTCGGGCTGTCCCTCGAAGTAGTGGCCGGCGCCCGGCACCGCAAGCAGGTCACGGGGGGCCTTGCGCACCGCCTCGTACATGTCGAGCGCGTGCCGCGGGTGCGCCGCCGTGTCGCCGGTGCCGTAGACGATCAGCACCGGAACCGTCACCTCGCGCAGCCAGCGCAGTGCGTCGCCCTGGGCGTGCTCGAGCGACCACTGGTTGAGCCAGCTCCGGGCGGTCGTGTAGCGGGCGATCGCTGCCGGCAGGTAGTTGGCGGAGGCGGGTGGACCCCACAGCGAGACGCCGACCTCGCGGTCGCTGGGTTCCAGCGTCCCGTCGAGGCTGCGCGGGTCGGCGTAGGTGCCGTGGACGACGAACGGGAAGTCGTCCACGCCGGGCGGCAGCGACCGCAGCCGTGCCTGTGCCCAGCGCGTGATCCGGTGATTGCGCTCCACCTGGGCGGCGCGGAAGCGGGCGACGAACTCCGCCGTGTAGGGCGGGCCGTTGCGCTCGTCGAACATGTCGAGGTCGGGATCGCGGACGAACGGCTCGGACTCGTCGGCGATGGCGGGGTCGAGCCATTCGGTCAGCAGCCGGGCACGCCCGGAGTGGGCGTTGAGCATGACGACACCGTCGGCCGGCGGCAGCGTGTGCGCGGTCAGGTCGGGGCCGCCGCCGGGCGGGTCGGTGACGGTCGTGTGCTCCGCCTGAGCCTGGTAGTACGGCACCACCGAGGCGCCGCCCGAGTTGCCGACCAGGATGACGCGCCGGTATCCGCGCTCCCGCAGGTGCGCGACCATCGCGGCGATGTCCAGCAGGCAGTTCTCGGTGATCAGCGACGAGTCGTTGCCGACATAGCGGGTGGTGAGACCGACGGCGGCGACACCCCGCCGCGCCAGCGGTTCCAGCGCGTAGTGGCCGAGCATGTTCGACGTCGGGTGCACCACCATCACGGCCGTGTCCGGCGACGGCCCCTCGGCGACCACTTCGCTGGCCCACACGGTGCCCGAGAGCCGTGCGACGCCCGAGTAGATGTCAACTCTCTTACTGGGTACGGAGGGCGCGGCGAGCAACGTGCGTGTCAGGCCGGGTCCTGCCGTGGTCGAATGCGTGATTGCGTTCACGGGCTCACCGTGACAGCGGTTTCCTGTCAGCCCCGTGTCGGTTCTCGCCGCGAACCAGCATGTCAGCCTCCTGTCGACTGCGCCACGGCCGAACTGCGCCGGTACCGCGCGCTGTTAGAAGTGCTGCATGCCTGAGACTTACGACGACTTCGACATCGAGGACAGTGACCGGTCCCCGACCTGGCCGGACGGCTCCGGCTCCGGCTCCGGCGGTCCCTTGGACGGCGTACGCGTCATCGAGCTGGGCACGGTCGTGTCAGGCCCGTTCGCCGGTCGCCTCCTCGCCGACCAAGGGGCAGATGTGATCAAGGTCGAGGCCCCGGACCGCCCCGACCCGATGCGTCACTGGGGCCAGCACTCCTATCGGGGCCACCGACTGTGGTGGACGGTCCACGCGCGCAACAAGCGCTGCGTGACGCTCGACCTGCGCACCCCTCGCGGGCAGGAGCTCCTGCTGCGGCTGGTGCGGCACGCGGACGTGGTGATCGAGAACTTCCGCCCCGGCACCCTGGAGCGCTGGAACCTCGGCTACGACCGGCTCGCCGAGGCCAATCCGGGGCTGGTACTGGCCCGCGTGTCCGGCTACGGGCAGAGCGGCCCGTACCGAAGGCGTCCCGGCTACGCGTCGGTGGCCGAGGCGATGGGCGGGCTGCGTGCGGTCAACGGCCACCCCGATCCCGACCGGCCGCCGCCCCGCATGGCGCTGTCGCTGGGGGATTCGCTGGCCGGCATGGTCGCGGTGCAGGGCATCCTGGCCGCGCTGCTGCACCGGGAGCGCACGCAGGGCCGCGGCCAGGTGGTCGACGTGGCGCTCACCGAGGCCTGCCTGGCGCTGTCGGAGTCGATCATCCCCGAGTACGACCGGCTCGGACGCGTACGGCAGCCCTCCGGAACCCGGCTGGACGGCATCGCACCGTCCAACATCTTCCGTTCCCGTGACGGCCAGTGGGTGATCGTGGCCGCCAACCAGGACACGGTGTTCGACCGCCTGTGCAAGGCCATCGACCGCCCGGAGCTCGCCAGCGATCCGCGGTTCACCACCCATGAGGCGCGCGGCAGGAACCAGGACGAGATCGAGGCGATCGTCGACGCATGGGTCGCCCGGCACAGCGCCGAGGAGGCGGTGCGGCTGCTCACGGCCGCCGACGTGGTGGCCGGCCCGGTCTACACGGCCGCGGACATCGTCGAGGACCCGCAGTTCAGGGCCCGCGACATGCTGGTGCCGCACCCCGACGAGCGGGTGGGCGAGGACGTGCTCGGTCCCGGCGTGGTACCGAAGTTCTCCGCGACGCCCGGGGCGGTGCGGTGGGCCGGCCCGCCCCGTCCTGGCACCCACAACGACGCGGTGTACCGCGGGCTGCTCGGGCTCGCCCCCGAGGAGATCCGCTCTCTCGAGGAGGAAGGAATCCTGTGAGCGCACAACCGACTGCCGGAGTACGGCCGTTCGGGCTGCCCGCCCGTATCAACCTGCGCGAGGTGGGACCGCGCGACGGCCTGCAGATCGAGCAGCCGATACCCACCGAGGCCAAGCTCGAACTCATCACGGCCCTGGTCGACGCGGGAATGCGCCGCATCGAGGCCACGGCCTTCGTCTCCCCCAGCGCGGTCCCGGCGATGGCGGACGCCGAAAAGGTCGCCGCACACCTGCACCAGTGGCCCGACGTCGAGTTCTCCGCACTCGTGGCAAGCCCCCGGGGAGCCCGGCGTGCCCTCGACGCCGGCGTGCGGGTCGTGGAGTACGTGGTGTCGGCCGCCGACGGCCACAGTCAGGCCAACGTTCGGCGCACCAGCGCGGCGGCACTGGCGCAGGTCGAGGAGGTCGCGTCCCGGGTGCACCGGCACGGCGGCAGCTGCGAGGTCATCGTCGCGACCGCCTGGGACTGCCCCTTCGACGGCCCGACCCCGCCGGACGGTGTGGTGGACGTGGCCCGGCGCGCGGTCGACCTGGGCGCGGACCGGCTGTGCCTGGCCGACACCATCGGCACCACCACCCCGGTCCGTATGGCCGAACTGCTCGGCGCCGTCCGGGAGGCGGTCCCGGGGACGCCCATCGGGCTGCACCTGCACAACACCCGCGGTGCGGGGCTGGCCACGGCGTTCGCCGCGCTCCAGCTGGGGGTGGTGGACATCGACGCGTCGATCGGCGGTCTGGGCGGCTGCCCGTTCGCCCCGGGCGCGAGCGGCAACATCGCCACCGAGGAACTCGCCTACCTGTGCCGGGACATGGGTGTGGAATCCGGGACCTCTCTGGAAGGCCTGCTCAGAGCGGGCCGCATCGCCGAGCGGGCGCTGGGCCGGACCCTGCCCAGCGGGGTCCTGCGGGCGGGCGACCGGTCCGCGGGCAGCCGGGTGGGGACGGGGCCGTCCGCCTCTTGCGTGCAGAGACCACGGATGACAGTTTTCTGAAATGTTGCCGACATGTACGGCGATTCACGCTGTCGAATGACGGAACAGTGACCGCGGGTTCGAGGAGGCATCCATGGCGCACACGACACTCGGTCGCCCCAGGCAGACGCCCGGTGCCGACCGGCCTGACCGGGGCGGCACCGGCGCTCTGCCGGCCAGGACGCGCACACCGCGACCGGACCTGATCCCTGCACGGCCGGCGCTGATCGTCGCCGAAGAGGAGAACGGCGTCGCCGCGCGACTGCGCGAGCTGTGCGCCTCCATCGGCTGGTCACATCTCTTCGTGACCGAAGAGGCACAGCTGCGCTGGTCGGCCACGGTGCACCGGCCGGCCGCGGTCATCGTCGTGGCCGGCACCGACGCATGGTTGGACCGCACGGCGAAGGTGGCCCGCGCGACCGGCTTCGGCGGCGCGGTGGCCATCGTCGGAGCACTGCTCTCGCCACGGGTGATCGCCGTCCTGCGTTCGGGCGTCGACGTGGTGGCCGCACCCGACCTGCCCGGCACGGAACTCCTCGCCCGCATCCTGGCGGTGGTCCGCCGCTCTTCCGAGACGTTCGAGTCCGGCGCCCGGTATCTGGTGGGCGGACCCGTGCGCGTCGACCTGTGGCAGCGGGAGGTCCGGCTCGACGACGAGGTCGTGTCCCTCTCCGGCACCGAGTACAAACTGCTCGTCCACCTGATGCGCAACTCCGGCCGCACGGTGGAGAGCAGGACCATCCTCGGCAAGGTCTGGGGGTGGATGGACGGAGGTGGTCTGAACACACTGCGCATCCACATCGGCCGGCTGCGCCGCAAGCTCGGCGACGACGCCAAGAAGCCGACGCTGGTGCTCTCCGCCCGCGGCTACGGCTACAGCTTCGGCCCGCAGGTGCTGGAGATGGGCGACGAGGGACGCACCAGCAGCCTGGTCCCCGCACCGCAGGTGGACATGCTGCGGGCCCTGACAGGGTTGATCGAACGATTCGGCCGGCAGCCCGATGAGGAGGGGTGCACGCGTGAGCTCGTCGGCACGCTGGTGGCGGACGGCACGGCGGACGCCGTGGCCGTCCACCACGTGCACCAGGACCGCCTGAGGCTGATCGCGCACAAGGGCCTGTCACCGGCCTGGGTGCGCGCGGTCACCCCGGACGTTCCGCTGAGATCGGGCTTCGCCTGTGCACACGCCGTCAAGACGGCGTCGCCGGTGCAGCTGATGCGACTGTCCGCCGGCCGGTTCCGCGACACCTTCCACGTCTGCAGCCAGGAGGTGCCGGGTGCGTACCTGTTCCTGCCGATAAAGATCGGCACGGACAGCTCGGCGTGCATGGGCGTCGTGCGGCACCGCGACGAGCCCTACGGTCCCACCATGCTGTCCTATCTCGACGCCGTCGCCGCGGCGTACGGCAGTCATCTCGCGGCGCGACGTGCGGGGCGGGAAACGCCCCGGTCGGTGACGTGTGCTTGAGGCGGAGAGTGCACGGCAACAACCAGTGACACGTGCAACACGCGTGGTTCCCGCCGTCTGCGCCAGGTGATAGACACAGCGGGGTCACAGTTCCTGTCCGCCAGCAGGAGGTTGCTGCCGTATGTCTGCAACACGACGTCAGATCCTGGCCCGAGCGAGCGCGCTCGGCTCGGGCATCGTCTTCACCGGGGCTCTGTCCGAACTCTTCGCGGGCACCGCTGCCGCGCAGAACCTGGGCCACACGGGCTACGGCCCTCTCGTCCCGGACCCGAACGGCCTGCTCGACCTGCCGGAAGGCTTTCGCTACACCGTCCTCTCCCGCGAGGGCGACCAACTACGCTCGGGCGAGGGCCTCGTGCCGTCCAACCACGACGGCATGGCCGCCTTGGCCGGCAGAGGCGGCCGTACCCACCTCGTCCGCAATCACGAGAACCGCCCCACCGCGAAGATCCCGGTCCCCGCCGTCGAGGGCCTCACCTACGACCCGGCGGGTCATGGCGGTTGTACGGCCCTGACGCTGGACTCCGGCAACCGCGTGCTGTCCGAGCACGTCGCCATCGCCGGTACGGCCGTCAACTGCGCGGGCGGCCACTCCCCTTGGGGCACCTGGCTGACCTGTGAGGAGACCGAGGACAAGGCGGGCACCAACGGCTACACCAAGGACCACGGCTTCATCTTCGAGGTCCATCCCACCGACCCGCATCGCACCAGCGCCGTGCCGCTGACCGCGATGGGCCGCTTCCAGCACGAGGCGGTCGCGATCGACCCCCAGCGCGGTGTCGTCTACGAGACCGAGGACGCGTTCCTCAAGCCGTTCGGCCTCTTCTACCGCTTCCTGCCGAACAAGCCGCTGGGCGGCGTGGGTTCACTGCGCGCGGGCGGCCGGCTGCAGGCGATGCGGGTGCCCGGCGTATCGGACCTGTCGATGATCCAGGAGACCGGTGCGACCTTCGACGGCATCGAGTGGGTGGACGTACCCGACCCGCTGGCCGCCTCCACCCCCGTCCGGCTGCAGGACTACGGGCCGAAGGGGATCACTCACGCGCAGAAGCTGGAGGGCTGCTACTGGGGCGGCAACTGCGTGTACTTCGTGTCGTCGTTCGCCCACAGCGCGGACGGCTCCGCGGCCGACCACTACGGCCAGATCTGGCGCTACGACCCGCAGCGGCGCCGCCTGACCCTGGTGATCGTCTTCGGCCCGGACACGGATGTACAGCTGCCCGGCGAGTCCCCGGACAACATCTGCCTCGCCCCCAGCGGCGGCCTGATGGTGTGCGAGGACGGCAACGGCGCCCAGCACGTCTTCGGCGTCACGCGCGGGGGCGAGGTGTACGCCATGGCCCGGGGCCGGCAGAACATCGGTACGCCGGACAAGCCGGAGTGGGGCGAGTTCGCCGGGGTCACCTTCTCCCCCAACGGCGACACCATGTACGTCAACTGCTACACGCCCGGCACGACCTTCGCGGTCACCGGGCCGTGGCGCAGGTAGCCGGTCGGTCGCCGAGCGGTAGCCGTGATCATGCCGGGGCGGCACTCCGTCCCGGCATGAGGGGAGACACCCTCCAGCGCCACCGCCACCACGACGGCATCCCGGAGCGAGAACTCAGTGGCGAGCCCGGGACGTCACGGACGAACATGGAACGCATGAGTGACCAACTCGCGCGATGGACCCGGGCGACCGTCTATCCCGACATGTGGGCCGATCCGGACGACGACCCACGTAACAGCGAAGATCCCACTCCGGACGGTGAGCTTGCGACGCTGCAGGACTTCCTGGCGAACTACCGCATGACCCTGCGGATGAAGTGCGAGGGCCTGGACGCGGAGCAACTGGCCCGTCGGTCGGTTCCGCCGTCGACGATGTCGCTGCTCGGCCTGGTGCGGCACCTCGCCGAGGTGGAGCGGGACTGGCGCAACTGGATCAGCGACGGCGACCCGCTGCCGAAGCTGTACGGCGAGCGTGACGCGGACTTCGACGGAGCTGTCGCCGAGCAGGCGGTGGTCGACGCCGCGTACGTCGATCTGGAGCGTGAACAGGCCGCAACCGACGCCGCGTTGGCCGAGCATCCGGACCTGAGCGAGCGTGCAGGGAAGGACGCGGTCTCCGTTCGGGAGCTGATGGTGCACAGGGTCGAGGAGTACGCCCGCCACTGCGGGCACGCCGACCTGTTACGGGAGCGCATCGACGGGAGGGTGGGCCAGTGAGGAGGGCCGGTGTTTGCACTCGCCCCCACCAGTGGGCCATCTGGAACGCAGGCAGGGATGCGCGTTCTCGTGGTACCGGCCGCGTCGCGCGTACGCGAAGCGGGCAGGCTGTCCGTCATGGCGACGTATGACCACATTGGTGCGACGTACAGTTCCACTCGACGACCGGATCCCCGGATCGCTGCCAGGATCCACCGGGCACTCGGCGATGCCGCCACGGTGATCAACGTGGGCGCCGGCACCGGGTCGTACGAGCCACCGCACACGGTGCTGGCAGTCGAACCCAGCTCGGTGATGATCGCCCAGCGACCGGCGAGCTCGGCACGCGCCGTCCAGGCCTCCGCGGAGTCGATCCCTCTCGCTGATGACTCGGCCGACGCGGTCATGGCCCTCCTGACCGTGCATCACTGGACGGACCTGGAAGCCGGCATCGGGGAGCTGCTCCGAATCGCCCGCCGACGCGTGGTCATCTTCACCTGGGACCAGGTCGCCTTCCGGAGGTTCTGGCTGGTGGACGAGTACGTGCCGCAGGCTGCGGTGTTCGACGACACCCGGGCGATCGCAGTCGACGGGCTGGCTGCGCTGCTGGGAGGCGCTCGCATCGAGGCCGTACCGATCCCGCATGACTGCACCGACGGATTCGGCGCCGCCTTCTGGCGTCGGCCCGAGGCATACCTCGATCCGCAGGTACGGGCAGGAATTTCGATGCTCGCCCAGACCGGCGAGGAGGCCATCCGGCCGGGCCTGGCCCGGCTGTCCGACGACCTGTCTTCCGGCCTGTGGCACGAACGCCATGCCGACCTGCTCGACCGCGAAACACTTGATGTCGGCTACCGACTCCTCGTAGCCGACCTGGAGGACCAACCTGCTGACCGGGGTCCGGGAGTTGGCCCGGCGGAGCAGGAATGATTCTCCTTGCCGACGAACTCCGCCAACTCGTCGGCGGACTCGGCGGTCAGACGGTAGAAGCCCTGGAGGCCGACGGCGCGTTCGAGGCGCCCGTCCACCACGTGCTTCAGACCGCGCGTTCGACCTCGGCGGTTGCGCCAGGTGAGTCTCTCCAGAAGATCGCCGGGAATCGGTATGTCGAAGCGTACGGGCGTCGCGTCCACGTGCACCGCCGCGGCACCGCAGCCGCCGGCGCCGAGCATCCACCAGTCGTCGTGTCCGGGAAACGCCGGGTCGTCCCACGTCGCGCGGCCCGGACCGCAGCAGTCGCGCCGCTCCCTGTCGACCACCCGCATCCGGCTCACCACGTACACGACGCACCGGTTGACGTGCAGTGCGTACACCTCGTCCCCGGCCTGGGCACCCGACCAGGCGGGCAGGGAGGAATGGACGCCGCTGAAGGCGACCGGTGGCCGCTCGCCCACACGACCCGCCTTGCGCAGGGCACGGCACGTGTCATGGGTCCACAAAACGCTGAAGGCATCAGACATGCCGTGATCTTATGAACGAGGACTGACAACCTCCCCCTGTGCCGTGTCCGGCGAGGCTGGGTGACTGCCACCGAGGCGGCCCTCCGCCGGCCCCGAGTACCCCGCCTGGCCAGGGATGTGTCGCCGTATCAGAGCTCGGTCGCCCCGGTACGGACCGGGTGCTGTGCCGGTGACAGGATGGCCGCATGAGTGAGGAGCTGGACGACGTACTGGCCGACCCCGTACGGCTGTTGACTGCAGATCGCGCGGCAGTGCGTGACCACATCGCGGCCGCACAGGGCGCGGAGAGCGTGGGACGCGAGGTCTTCCTGCAGGCCGAGGCGATCTTCGGCGGCGCGGACACGACGCCCGCGGAGTTCGCCTCCTGGCTGCACTTCGCGGCGAAGGCGACCGGCCACGAGGAGTACGCCGAGCGGATCGCGAAGGCCGAGCCGGGGATGCCGTGGCGCACGGTGTGGGCGTGGTGGCGCCCGGCCAACTGGTTCATGGCCCACCCGAGCCTGAACGGCGACTACTACCAGGTCCAGCGCCGCCTGTACGAGGGGCGAGAGCTCGTCGAGGTGACCGACCAGCGCGGCCCGCTCCGGCTCGACGCGCAGACGGGCCGGCGGGTGACGGTCCAGGACGAAGGAGCGCTGGCAGAAGCGTCCTGGCCGACTGAGGCGCTTGCCGCACATGAGCTGCACAACTGGGAGTTGACCGCCCCGGAGAGCTGGGCAGATGCCCTCGCTTTCGCCGCCGAGGGCAGCAGGACCCGCCATCTCGTCGAGGACGCGCACGGCATGGCCGTGCTCGAGACGGACGCGGCAGTGCTGCGGGACTGGCCGCGCGGCGGAGGAATCGACCCCACGTCGTCCGAGGAACCCCCGCCCGGCGGTCTCGAACCGGCCCGACGCCGGCCGACAGGTCCGCTCACCGCGGCCCGGGTCGACGACGCCTTCGGGCAGCGGCACGTGGTTCGTCTGCCCGAGAACGCACTGCCCGAAGGGCTCGAACACCCGGGAAGCAGGGGGCACTTGCGGGACATCGGGCTGCCCTCGTGGTGGGCATGTCACGGGGGCGAGTACGAGACCCATTCGGTCGAGGCAATGCGGCCCCCGGCCGACGGCGCTGTGTCCGCGGACGGGTTGCCCAGCGGTGTGGCCGCCGCGGACCTGATCGCCTTCGGCATGTGCGACTACGGCGAGCTCTACCTGCACCGCCGCGACGGGTCCGTGTACATCTGGAGTCGACTGGGCGGCCGTACGGACCAGACGTTGGTGCCGCTCGCGCCGGATCTCGACGTCTTCACTCGCGTCCTTGAGGCCGTCGACCGCTACCGCAACGCCTGCTGGCACTCCTATCCGGTGGAGGGGGACCAGGAGACGGTGGCGCAGGTGTTCCTGGACGAGCTGGACGAGTTGGCCCCGGGCCTGCTCGACCCGGCCACGCCCGGCGGCGAGGTGTGGAGCTGGCTCTACGCAGGCATCACCGAGCTGGGCGTGGACGGCTTTTAGCACCCTCACTGACACCCTTCACTGACACCTGCACGGGCGCCTCCGGGGGCGGGCTCCGAAGGCGCCTTGGGTGGCTGATCCGTCGTCACGCGGCATCAGACAGGTCACCTCGGGAAGACGGTCTCTTCGTGTGCGAGTCCCGTCACTTGACCGAGGAGGAGGCGTGAACCGTTCCTACGTGGTGACCGGTGGAGGGCGAGGTATCGGACGAGCCGTCGTCGAGCGGTTGCTCGGCGAGGGGAGATTTGTGGTCGCGATCGACCACGACGCGGTCTCGCTCGACTGGGCTCAGGGCCATCCGGCCGGACCGCGGGTGATTCCAGTCATCGGCGACGCCTCGGACGAGACGGTCACGGAGCACGCCGCCGATCTGGCGCAATCCGCGGGCGCACTCGTGGGCTGGGTCAACAACGCCGCTGTGTTCCGCGACACTTCGATCCATACGGCCTCGCCTCGCGAGGTCCTGGATCTCATCGCGCTGAACCTCGACCCTGTCGTTGTGGGCTGCGCGACCGCAATCCGCCGCTTTCTCGCCGCCGGTACGGGCGGGGCCGTCGTCAACGTCTCCTCGCACCAGGCCCAGCGGGCAGTCCGAGGAGCGCTGCCGTACTCCACGGCCAAAGCGGCCACCGAGGGACTGACCCGAGCCCTGGCTGTGGAGTACGGCCCGCACAACATCCGGGTCAACGCCGTGTCTCTCGGATCGATCAGCACCGAACGACACGAGGCGTTCCTCGCACGGCAGGAGCCCCAGGAGGCCGCGCGGATCGAGCGAGAGATACGGCTTCTCCATCCGGTCGGCCGACCTGGGCGCCCCGAAGAGGTCGCTGCCGCCATTGCCCACCTTCTGTCAGGCGACTCGAGCTTCATCAACGGCGCCATCGTGCCCGTGGACGGCGGTCGATCAGCGCTCGGACGCGATCCCGAGGAAACCTGAGCCGTCCCTGGAGTCAGAGGTGCTTACCGAAGAAATCGGTGAGCTTCGCGACCCTGCACGCCTCCAAGTCGCCAAATCGCCAAGTAGTCAGGTGGCTAGGTCACCTTGTCACCCACTCGCCACATCACGGCGTCGGAGCACCGGAGAGCAACGCCCGGGCCTGGAAGGCGATCCAGAGTTCGGTGATGTCGGCGGTCTCGGCGAGCGTACGGCCCGTGAGCTGTTCCACCCGCTGGATGCGGTACATGACCGTCTGCTTGTGCACGTTCAGGGCGGCTGCGGTCCGTTGCCACGAGCGGCGGTGCTGGAGAAAGGCCTCCAGCGTGGCCGTCAGGTCGGTTCCGTGGGCCGCGTCGTAGGTGAGCAGCGGGCCGAGGACACGGTCGGTGACTGACTGGGCCTCCTCGATGCTGCGCAGCACCGTGTAGGTCGTCTCGTCGCCGTAGCGTGCGCATCCGTCGGGTGCGGCGCGTGCCAGGGAGAGGGCCCATACGGCCTCGCGCCGGGCCATGGGGATCCGCTCGGGGCTGCCGACCGTGGTGCTCACGCCCAGTGCCGTCCCGGGGCCGAGCTTGTGGCGCAGGGCGTCGAGGTCGCGCGGGGCGTCGCGCAGCAGGGCGAGGAACAGGCTGCCGCGTTTGAGGAGCAGGTGGGGTATGCGGCGGCGACTGAGCGTCAGATGGATGTCCCGCTGGCCGGGGCCGTCGTCGTGGTGGGCTGCTACGACGACGGTGTGGGCGGGAGCGAGTCTGGCGGCGGTCAGTTCCCGGGACGCGGCGGGCGGGTCGATTCTCGTGTCGAGGAGGTGGGCGAGGAGTTCGGCGCCCAGCCGGCGCTCGTGTTCGCGGACCATCGCCTGGTGGGCGGTCTCCACGGCGGCGGCGGTGGCCAGGTGATGAAGGAGGGAGGTGTCCATGCCGGGGAGGTCCACGGCGACGAGGACCGTGGGCTCCTCGGCGGGGACCTCCACCGCCAGCGCTGTGGTGTGGCCGGCCGGCTGGAGGTGGAGTACGCCGGGGATGCGGCCGTCGTGCGCCTCGATGCCGGCGATCAGAGCTTGGCGCAGCACGGAGTCCGGTTCCGGAGCCGTAGGGTCGACGGGGTGGCCGGTGGAGGTGTCCAGGAGCAGCAGACGGCAGCCGAGGTCACGCCCGAGCCGGGCGGTGGGCGAGTCTCCGACCCCGCCGCCCAGGCTGTCCCGGAGTACGCCGTAGATCCGCTCGATCTGGCCGAAGCGTGCGGAGTCCTCCCCTGAGTTGGCGTCGGCGACGGCTCGCGCCACCGCGGCGAAGCTGACCGAGTACGACGCCGTCAGTACGGCCAGGGTCCGTTCCTCCGCCGCCGCTGCCAACTCCCCGCGCAGTGCGGGCATCTGGGAGTCCTCACCGATCACGATGCCGCTGGCGCCCGCGTCGGCGCAGCGGTGCAGCAGGGCGGCCTGAGCGGAGCCGTCGGACGGGAGCGTGCGCCCGTTGCGCATGAGGAGTTCGCCGCCCGCCATCCAGTCCCACGGGCTGTCGAGATCGGAGGCGTGGGCCCAGGACACGGTCCTGTCCAGGCCGGCCGCACCGGCGAAGAGGCCGAGTCGGAGGTGAGGCAGGTTCAGTACGTCGGCGACGGTGGCACGCACGGCCCCTCCCGAAGGCGTTTCGTGTGTTCCGGGTGATTGTGTTGTGCGATCGCTCAAACTGCAATCCCCGATTGTGGTTTTCGCGTTGTGGATCTTCGGTCCGGCGGGCCCGCAGACTCCCTGCAGTCCGGCCCTGGATGGCCGGACGACAGGTGACCACAGGCCCCGGAGAGGGGCAGGCAAGGAGCCGGCGGATGACCAAGCATCCGGTTGCGTCCCAGGCTGCGCGGGGCGCCTCAGCGACGACGGACCACGAGGGTGACAGCCGCCTCAACCGAGGTTTCAGCTTCCGCTCGGCCTTCTCCCTGGCCTTCGCGGACGTCTCCCCCATCGTCGCGCTGTACGCGATCTTCACTCTGGGGCTGTTCTCGGCGGGCCCGGCATTCATCTGGGCCTTCCCGGTCGTGCTGGTCGGGCAGTTGCTGGTGGCGTGTGTGTTCGGTGAGCTCGCCTCCCGGTGGCCGTATGCCGGAAGCGTCTACCAGTGGGCCCGGCACGTGCGGGGCACGTCATGGGGCTGGGCGGCTGCCTGGGCGTACGCCTGGGGGCTGACGATCGCCCTGTCCACCCTGGCGTACGGGGCGGCCGGCTTCCTGCTGCCCGCGCTCGGGGTGAACGACGCCGGCCGGGCGCTGACCGCCGGAACCGCCATCGCGATCCTGGCCGTGGGCAGCGTCGCCAACATGGTGGGCCGCAGCGTCCTGAAGGTGATGGTCGTGGCCAGCATCATCTGCGAGGTCGTCGGCTCGGTGGGCCTGAGCACCGTGCTCCTGCTGTTCCACCGGGTCAACCCGGTGCACATCCTCTTCGACGGCTACGGCACCCAGGGCACCGGAGCGTGGCTCGGCGGGCCGCTGCTGGTCGCCACGGCCTACGTCGGATGGTCGTTCGTCGGCTTCGAGGCGGCGGGCTCCATCGCCGAGGAGGTGGAGAAGCCGGAGCGCAACGTGCCCAAGGCGATCATCCTGTCGCTGCTGTGCGTGGCCGCGATCGTGATGTACTCCAGCGTCGCCCTGGTCCTCGCCATACCCGACCTGCAGCACGTGATGGCGGACAAGAGCGGCGACCCGGTGACCCAGACGCTCGTCGCCCAACTCGGATCCGTGATCGCCCGCCCGCTGCTCATCCTCTTCGTGATCGGGTTCCTCTCCAGCTTCCTGGCGGTCCAGGCGGCCGTCTCGCGTTGCCTCTGGGGCTCCGCCCGGGACCACGCCCTGCCGGGCTCCAGGAGCCTGGCGAAACTGGCCGGTCCCGAGCGGCTGCCGGTGAACGCGATCGCGCTGACCGGCGCCGTCGCCGCCGTCCTCGTCCTGCTCGCCGGCTCCCGCCTGTACGGCGTGCTGGTGAACTTCACCACCATGGGCTTCCAACTCGCCTTCGCGGTACCCGTGGTGGGTGCGGCTGTCGCCCGGTTGCGCGGCAAGTGGCAGCCCGGAGCCTTCAGTCTGGGACGCTGGGGCACGCCGGTGACCCTGCTCGCCGCCCTGTGGACGATCGCGCAGACCGTCAACATCGCCTGGCCGCGCTCCTCCATGGGCGACACCTGGTACGTGCGGTGGAGCATGATCCTCATGACCGTGCTGCTCGCCGCCGTCGGCGCCGTCGTCTTCGCTTTCATGCGCAAGCGGATCAAGCAGCCGCTCGCCGACCGCCTCCCCGCGGACAGCCCCGGGACGGTCTCCGCCACTTCCGAGGCCTCGGCGGTCACCGGCGCCGCGGCACCGGGCGACGTACGAACGGAGTCGGCATGAGCGCGCGTACATCACGGCGGGTGGCCCTGGTCACCGGGGCGGGCAGCGGTATCGGCGCGAGCATCGCCGCCGGACTCGGCGCGGCCGGATGGACCGTCGCGGGGATCGACCTTCACCCGGCCCCCGACACGGCACTGGCGCTGATGCTTGCCGCCGACGTCGCGGACGCGGACGCCGTACGCACCGCGGTGAGCCGGGTGGAAGCGGAGCTCGGTCCCATCGACGCGCTGGTCAGCGCGGCAGGCCACTACGCGATCACCCCCGTCGCCGAGATCACGCACGAGCAGTGGACGCGCATGCTGCGTGTCCATCTCGGCGGACTGGTCAACTCCGCGCGCGCGGTGCTCCCTTCGATGGTCGAGCGCGGCGGCGGCAGTATCGTCGCGATCTCCTCCGAGCTGGCGATCGGCGGGGGTGAGGGCGAGGCGCACTATGCCGCCGCCAAGGGTGCGGCCATCGGGCTCGTACGCAGCCTGGCGGCCGAGTTCGGCTCCCGCGGAGTCCGTGTGAACGCGGTCGCGCCCGGTCCGACCGACACGCCCCTGCTCGCCGCCGACTCACCCTGGCGGGCGCCCGAGTATCTGGCGACGCTGCCGGCCCGGCGGCTCGGGCGCCCCGACGAGGTCGCCGCGGTCGTGCAATTCCTGCTGGAGGAAGGCACGTTCTGCACCGGCGAAGTCCTGTCCCCGAACTGCGGAGCGGTGATCTGAGCATGGAACGCGATCCGGCAGTGGAAGGTGATCCGACCATGGAAGCCCTGGCGCGCCCGACACCCCCGACACACCCGACACGGCCCCTCTGGGGTGCGACCGCTTTGGTCACCGGTGCCACACAGGGAATCGGGAAGGCCATCGCCCGGCGCCTCGCCGACGACGGAGCCCGCGTCGCCGTGGGCGACCGGGTCCACTCCTCGGCGATGGACGCAACTGTCGCTGCGACGGGCGGAGTTCCCGCACCCGCCGACATAGCCGACCGGGGGCAGGTGCACGCCCTGGTCGACCGGCTGCGCGACGAGGTCGGCGACATCGATGTGCTGGTGTGCAACGCGGCCTACATGACCATGGGCACGTTCACCGAGTACGACGAAGCCGACTGGTGGAAGGTCGTCGACACCAACCTCAGCGGGACCTTCCACCTCGTGCAGGCCGTCCTGCCCGGCATGCGCCGCCGCGGCCGGGGGCGCATCGTCGTGATCTCCTCCGAGTGGGGCGTCAACGGCTGGCCGGAGGCCAGCGCCTACGCCGCCTCCAAGGCCGGGCTGATCTCCCTGGTCAAGAGCCTGGGCCGGGAACTCGCGCCCGAGGGCATCCTCGTCAACGCCATCGCACCGGGCGTCATCGACACCCCTCAGCTCCAGGTCGACGCCGAGGCCGCCCGACTGCCCCTGCACGCGATGCACAAGCATTACGCGGCCGGCATTCCGCTCGGCCGGATCGGCCGGCCGGAAGAGATCGCCTCCGCGGTCGCCCTGCTCAGCGACTTCCGCATCGGCTCCTTTGCGGGCCAGACCATCCAGATCAACGGAGGAACCACCCGATGCCGCGTGTGAACCGCCCCGCCGAGGCCGGCCCCGCACCCGTCGGCCAGACCGACGGCCAGGTCAGTCCCCGCTACGCGGGCCTGACCACCTTCGCCCGGCTGCCCCGCATCGAGGACGTACCGGGCCACGACGTCGCGGTCGCCGGTGTGCCCTTCGACGCCGGCGTGACGTTCCGGCCCGGAGCCCGCTTCGGGCCCTCCGCGATCCGCGAGGCCTCCCGGCTCCTGCGCCCGTACAACCCCCAGCTCGACGTGATGCCGTTCCGCGACCAGCAGGTCGTCGACGCCGGCGATCTGCCGTGCAATCCGTTCGACATCGCCCAGGCCGCCAAGGAGATCGAGGAGGCCGCCTACGGGCTGATCCGCGACGGAGCCCGGCTGGTCACCCTCGGCGGCGACCACACCATCGCCTATCCGCTGCTGCGGGCGATGAACCGGGTGCACGGACCCGTGGCCCTGGTGCACTTCGACGCCCACCTCGACACCTGGGACACCTACTTCGACGCGCCGCTGACCCACGGGACCCCGTTCCGGCGGGCTGCCGAGGAGGGCCTGTTCCTGCCGGGTTCCAGCGCGCACGTCGGCATCCGCGGATCGCTGTACGACCCCCAGGACCTGACCAGTGACGCGGAACTGGGCTTCACCATCGTGCACTGCGCCGACCTCGAGACGCTGACCGTGCGCGATGTCGTCAGCCTGCTGCGGCAGCGGATCGGCGACGCCCCGCTGTACGTCTCCGTCGACATCGACGTACTGGATCCCGCGCATGCCCCGGCGACCGGCACCCCGGAAGCCGGCGGGATGACCAGCCGGGAACTGCTCGGCATCCTCCGCGGCTTCAAGGGCCTCAACCTCGTCGGGGCCGACGTCGTCGAGGTCTCCCCCGCGTACGACCACGCCGACATCACCGCCGTCGCCGCGGCCAACCTCGCCTACGAGTTCGTCTCCCTCTGCACGAAGGGCACGTGATGGTTCCGCAGCCCGCACAACCGGTGGTGTGGCCGCAGGGCAAGCGCGCCGCGGCCTGCTTCAGTTTCGACGTCGACGCCGAGTCCGCCGTGCTGCACGAGCATCCCCGGGCGGCACAGCGCATGTCCGTGATGAGCCACCAGTCCTACGGTCCGCTGGTCGGCGTCCCCCGGCTGCTGAGGATCCTGGCCCGCCATGACGTGCGCGCCACCTTCTTCGTGCCCGGCTGGACTGCACGCCGCTACCCCGACACCGTGCGCGCCATCGTCGACGGCGGCCACGAGATCGCCCACCACGGCTATCTGCACGAGCCGTTGGCCGGTGTGGACGCCAAGGCGGAGGCCGACTATCTCGACCGCGGCCTGGAGGCCCTCGACGCGGTGGCCGGGGTACGGCCGGTGGGCTACCGGGCACCGATGTGGGAACTGACCTACAACTCCCCACGCCTGCTGGCCGAACGCGGCTTCCTCTACGACAGCAGCCTGATGGACGCGGACGTCCCCTACGAACTGTCCGTGCCGGGCAGCCCGTCGCCCTTGGTAGAGATCCCCATCCAGTGGGCCCTCGACGACTGGGAGCAGTACTGCTACCTCCCCGGGATCTCCGGCAGCGGACTCATCGAGAGCCCCCGCAAGGCGCTCGAGATCTGGTCCCTGGAATTCGAGGCCGTACGGCAGGAAGGGGGCTGCTTCGTCCTGACCACGCACCCGTTCCTCACCGGCCGTCCCTCTCGCGCTGCCGCCCTGGAGGAACTGATCGCACGGGCCGTGGGCACCGGGGACACATGGGTGACGTCCCTGTCCGAAGTCGCCCGGCACATCCGTTCCCTGGGCCTCCAGCCGCGCGTGCTCACACCACCGGACCCCACCCGGTGAGCAGGGGGCGCGGCAGGCGCCGTCGGTCAGTCGTCGGTCAGTCGTCCGTGTCGCGGCCGGAATCGTCCCGCAGTTCCCGCCAGAACTGCATATGGCGCACCAGGTACAGGGCGGCGAACAGGATGACGATCTGCAGACCCACGGCGAGCAGCCAGAAGACGCCCTCACTCGTCAGCTCGTTCGTCATGTAGTTGAAGTTCATGCCGAAGAACCCGGTGATGAAGGTCAGCGGCAGGAAGATCATCGATACGACGGTGAGCCGGTTGATCACGGCGTTCTGCTCGCCGCTCACCAGCGACGAGTAGGTGAGCATGACCCGCCGGGTGCCGTCCTGCAGTGATTCGATGGCCGCCAGTGCCTGGGTCATGTTGCGTTCGTAGGTGCGGTGCAACGCCCGGCGCTCCTCCGGGAGCGTGCTGTCCACCACCCGCCGTGTCAGGAGTTCCTGCATCCCCTGCGCGAAGGGCAGGAGTTCGTGGTGCAGCAGGGACGCGCTCCGACGCAGGAGCGCCAGCCGGTAGACCTGCCGCTGACGCCGCCGCACGAACATCTCGTCCTCGAGATCCTCCACTCCCAGGACACCCTGCCCGGCGGACCGGCGAAACGTGTCGAGGGCACTCTGCAGCAGCAGGAACAGGCAGGCGACGAGATCGGCCGGCCTGTCGTGGCACAGCCGGGCGATGAAGTCCTCCATCAGCTCGACCGGGCCCCGATGCACCGTGATCAGGTACCGGTCCCGCAGCAGGACGTGCACATGGACCACGTTGTCGTCCTCCACCAAGGGCACGACCAAACCGCCGGTCTCGCCGTCGTATTCGGTCCGAACGGGTTCACCGTCCCTGCCGAACCATTCCAGTGTGTCCCCGTCCAGTCCCAGCAGGCCGGACACCGGCTGTGCCTCCGGTGGCATCTCCTCGGGCAGCTCGATGTCCACCATCAGGCAGTCCGAGGCCGCCAAGCGCTCCCGTGCCTCCGACAGGCCGGTACGCGTGACGGCCCCGTCCGGCATCGACACCACTGATGCGATCACGCTGCCCAGCGTGCGCACACGCCACCGCCCCCGCATACGGAGAGATGGGCCTGCAGCCCGAAGATCCCCCGAACAGGTGCCTTGCCGCCCCGTTACGGGGCGGGGTGGCGGACCGGCACGTCCGTCTACGTCACGGGCGCACAGCCCGCCGTCGGCGCCGCCGTCGCCGTGGTGGAGCCGTACGCTCCCGTCGCCCACGCGTGCAGCACGACGCAGACGTATCCGAGCGTCGTTTGTGCATCGAATGTGTCCGAGTCGGAGCCTTCGTCGTGAGTGTCGGCGGCCTCGGCCTGTTCGAGGTAGCGCCGGAGCTGGTGCAGTCCCCGCCGTGCGTGGCTCTTCACCGTGCCCAGCGGCCAGCCCGTGCGGGCGGCGATCTCCGTCTGGGTGAGGTCCTCGTAGAAGGCCAGGTACAGCACCCGCCGCTGCGTGGCGGGCAGGCGTTGCAGCGCGTTCCGGACGAGGACCCGGTCGAGTGCCGCCTCGGGACCCGCGTGTGCGGCACCGGCGGCGGTCGTGTGGGCGAGGGCCGCGCCGGCCGCCGCCACGAGTTCGCCGCGCCGAGTGCGGGCCGACAGGGCGTCGACGATCTTGCGCCGCGTGATCCCGACGATCCAGCCGGCCAGCGGGCCGCGCTCCGGCCGGTAGCCCCGCCGTCCGCACCACACGCCGAGGAACACCTGCTGAGTGACGTCCTCCGCCTCCCCGGCGTCGCCGAGTGAGCGCCAGGCCAGCGTGTACACCAGTCCGGACCAGCGGCGATAGGCGGCGGCCAGGCAGGCCTCGTCGCCCGCCACCAGGCCCCGCGCGAGCTCCTCGTCCGCGCACGGCACCTCGAACGGAACGCGGGGCGGCACCTCGGCCGGCACTCCAGGGGTGGCGGACGCGGTGGCGCAGGCGGTCGGATTCGGCGCCATGACCCGGCTCCTCACGTGTGACGTTCCAGCCCTCGGGCGAGCTCACCGTCATCGTGCGAGTCGATGCGCCGCGCGGACAACTTGCATTGATTCTGCGTCGTATGCTCGTTCGCATGAACGACGAACCGGATCGAACCGGAGCAGTCCCGGAGCACCCCTCGCCGGAGACCGCGCCCGCCGATGCCGGACTGACCACCGGCGCCCTCGCCCGCAGGCTCGGCGTCTCCCCCACCACCCTGCGTTCCTGGGACCGCCGCTACGGCATCGGCCCGGCCGCGCGCGCCGACGGGCGGCACCGGCGCTGGGCACCGCAGGACGTGGCGCTGCTGGAGGCGATGTGCCGGCTGACCTCGTCCGGCGTACCACCGGCCGAGGCGGCCCGGGCCGCGAAGAACCTCGCGCACCCCGGCACCACCCCGAGCGCCACCGCGACACCGCCGGCACCCCCTTCCTCATCCCCGGCTGCCGCCCCCGCGCCGTCCCCGGAGCGGAGGACCGCGGCCCCCTCGCGGGCAGCCGGCGGACTGCCCCTGGGCGAGGTCCGTCAGGAGTCCCGTGGCCTGGCCCGCGCCGCCGTCCGGCTGGACGCGGCCGCCGTGGAGGAGCAACTGGACCGCGCCGTCACGGAGTACGGCATCCGGTTCGCCTGGCAGGACGTGATGGCGCCGACCCTGCACGCCGTCGGCCGCAAGTGGGCCTCGTCGGGCGACCGCTACGTCGAGGTCGAGCACCTGCTGTCCTGGCACGTGTCCAGCACGCTCCGCCGTCACACCCGTCAGCCCCCGCGCACCGGCGGCGCGACCACCGCGGGGCCCGTCGTCCTGGCCTGTGTTCCCGGCGAAGAGCACACCCTGCCGCTGGAGGCGCTCAACGCCGCTCTGAGCCAACACGCCATCCCCACGCGGATGTTCGGAGCGGCGGTCCCGGCCGAGGCGCTGGTGGCAGCGGTACGGCGCCTGGGCCCGACCGCCGTCGTGCTGTGGGCGCAGTCGCACTCCACCGCCAGCCTTCCCCTGGCCCAGTACGTCGCGGCCACCGAGTGGGGAGTGCGGGGAGCCCGCACGCAGCCGCTGGTCATGCTCGGCGGCCCCGGCTGGACGGGCCGGGCCGCCCGCGGCATGCTGCGCCCGACCGGCCTGTCCGACGCGCTCGACACGCTGACGGCGGTGTACGGGGCGACGCCTCGGCACGACGACCAGCGCTGACGCCCCATGCCGCGCGCCGTACCTCAGTCGCGTCCCCGGGCCCGCTTGAAGCGGCCCAGCCCGTCGGCGAGTTCGACGACGGGGTCCGGATAGTCGCCGGTCCTCGCCCGCTCCGCCCCCAGGAGCTTCCACGGCTCGTGGATCGCGGCACCCCGCACACCCGCCAACTCGGGTACCCAGCGCCGGACATAGGCGCCGTCGGGGTCGAACCGCTTGGCCTGGGTGATCGGGTTGAGGACCCTGTTGGGGCGGGTGTCGGTGCCCGTTCCGGCCATCCACTGCCAGTTCAGCTGGTTGTTGGCGACGTCCCCGTCCACCAGCAGCTCCAGGAAGTGGCGGGCCCCCACGCGCCAGTCGACGTACAGCGTCTTGGCCAGGAAGCTCGCCGCGAGCAGTCGGCCGCGGTTGTGCATCCAGCCCTCGTGCAGCAGTTGGCGCATCGCCGCGTCGACGATCGGGTAGCCGGTACGGCCCTCCCGCCAGGCCTCGATGTCCTCGCCGGCCGAGCGCTCGGACCTCCACTGGTCGTGCCGGGTGCGGTAGTCGTCGTCGGCCGCGGCCGGGCGTGCCGCCAGCACCTGGCGGTGGAAGTCGCGCCAGGCGACCTGCCGTACGAACGCCTCCGCGCCCGGACCGCTCGACGCCCGCGCCCGGTGGACGAGTTCGACGGCGGACAGCGTGCCGAAGTGCAGGTGCGGTGACAGGCGCGAGGTCGCGTCGCCCGCCAGGTCGTCGTGCCGGTCCTCGTACGCGGCGATGCCGGAGCGCAGCCAGGCGGTGAGCCGCTTACGGCCCTCCGTCTCGCCGCCGGCGGCCGGCCCCGGCGAGGTGCCGGCCACCGTGGACCGGGACGGTGGCTCCTCGGACCCGATGCCCTCCGGCACCCGGATCGAGCGGGGTGCGCCGAGCGTGTCCCGCGGCGGCTGCTGCGACCACCGGCGGAAGTACGGCGTGAACACGGCGAAGTGGTCCGAGGACGCCGGGGTCACGGCGCCGGGCGGCACCACCCCCGTCACCGTCTCGTGGACGGTCAGCCGCCGCCCGTCCGCCTCCAGGGCCCGGCGCAGCCGCTGCTCGCGCAGCTGGGCGTACGAGCTGACGTCGGCCGCCATGTGCACCTCGTCGGCGCCGGTCTCGGCGGCCACCTTGCACACCTCGGCCACGACGTCACCGGAGCGCACGACGAGCCGTCCGCCGCGCTCGCGCAGCCCGGCGTCCAGGTCCCGCAGGCAGTCGGCGAGGAACGCCAGCCGGTTGGGCGCTGCGAAACCGGCGTCCGTCACCCCCTGGTCGCGCACGAACAGGGGGACGATCTCGTCGGCCCCGTCCAGCGCGGCCCGCAGCGGCGGATGGTCGTGCAGGCGCAGATCGGCGGTGAACAGGACGACGGAGGTGTTCATCGTGCGGCTCCAGGCGAGACGGCTCGTACGCGGGACGGTGCGTGCGCAGGGCGATGCGTACGCGGAACGGTTCCGGCCCTGGATGCCGGACGGATGCGCCTGTTCAACGTGCGGCCTCGCCGACCACCGCCTCGTCGGCCTGCCGGGCCGCCGCCAAAGCGATGTTGCGGGCCATCCCTCCGAACACGATGGCGTGGAAGGGCGAGACGGTCCACCAGTAGATCTGCCCGAGCAGCCCGCGCGGATGGAACAGGGCGCGCTGGCAGTAGCGGCTGCCGCCCTCGTCGCCGTCCGGTTCCGCGAACATCTCCAGCCAGGCCAGGCCGGGCAGCCGCATCTCCGCCCGCAGCCGCAGCAGGCGCCCCGGCTCGATCTCCTCCACCCGCCAGAAGTCCAGCGAGTCGCCCACCCTCAGCCGCTCCGCGTCCCGGCGGCCCCGGCGCAGCCCGACGCCGCCGACCAGCCGGTCCAGCCAGCCCCTCAGGCTCCAGGCGAGCGGGAAGGAGTACCAGCCGTTGTCGCCGCCCACTCCTTCGATCACCCGCCACAGGGTGCTCACCGGCGCGTGCACCGGCGTCTGGCGGCTGTCCGTGTACAGGCTGCCGCCCGCCCAGTCGGGGTCGGTGGGCAGCGGGTCGCTGGGCGCGCCGGGCACCGCGGCGGACGACCAGCGCGTGGCCACCTTCGCCTCACGCACCCGGCGCAGGGCCAGTCGTACGGCCTGGTCGAAGCTGAGCGGATGTCCCGGGGGTTCGGGCAGGTACTGCCTGACGGCGTGCTCGTGGCAGACGACCTCGTGGCGCAGCGACTCGGTCAGCGGCCGGGCGATGGACGCGGGGACGGGGGTGACCAGACCCACCCAGTGGCTGGAGAGCCCCGGCGTGAGGACCGGCACGGGCAGGATGACCCGCGGGGGAAGGCCGGCCACGCGCGCGTAGCGGACCATCATCTCCCGGTACGTCAGGATGTCCGGGCCCCCGATGTCGAAGGCGCGGCTGACGTCCTCGGGCAGCCGGGCACAGCCGACCAGGAGTCGCAGCACGTCCCCGACGGCGATGGGCTGGATACGGGTGTGCACCCAGCTCGGGGTGACCATCACGGGCAGCCGCTCGGTGAGGTAGCGCAGCATCTCGAAGGAGGCCGAGCCGGAGCCGATGATCACGGCGGCGCGCAGCACGGCGGTCGGCACGCCGCAGTCCAGCAGGATGCGGCCCACCTCCGCCCGTGACCTCAGGTGCGGGGAGAGCTCGTCCTCGGGCACGTCGGTCGGCGTCAGCGCGCCGAGGTACACGACGCGGCGCACGCCGGCCGCCTTCGCCTGCTCCCCGAAGATCTGGGCCGCGCGCCGGTCGGTCGCCTCGAAGTCCTTGCCGGTGCCGAGCGCGTGCACCAGGTAGTACGCCACGTCGATGTCCGTCATGGCCTGGGAGACCGAGTCGGCATCGGTGACGTCGCCCTGCATCACCTCCACGTCGCCCGCCCAGGGATGGTCGCGCAGCTTGCGCGGATTGCGGGCCAGACAGCGCACCTGGTGCCCGTCCGCCAGCAACTCGGGCACGAGCCGGCCGCCGATGTAGCCCGTGGCGCCCGTCACCAGGCAGCGCAGCGGTGTCGAGTCGTTGTGGTTCATCGCTTCCGGTCCTCCGCGTCGGCGATTGCGTCGGTGATCCCCCCTGTGATCACTTCCCATGTGACGCGGCTTGCGGATGCGTGTCCTGCCCTGCGACCACCCGATTCCTACGGGCCATCTGGTTCACACGGTTCACGAGCTGGTTCCTACGGGTCGTACGGGCCGTACGAGTCATGCGGGGATGCCGGGTCACAGGGTCCTGGGAGGCGGCCGGTCGCCGACGCCCACGCTGCCGCGGCCGCTGAGCCGGAACAGCAGCACGATGGACGGCAGGATGAGCACCGCCGCCACGCACGCGACGGCGACGAGGACGGCGAGGGTCGCATCAGGTGCGGTCGCCTCGTCGAGCGAGAGGTGCGTGCCGAGGAGGTAGGGGTACTGGGACACGCCCCAGCCGCAGACGATCAGCGCGACGGCCGCCGCGGCGGTCACCCGCACTCCGTACGTCTTTCCGACCAGGAGCAGCGCCAGGCCCAGCAGTCCGCCGAGTGCCGCCAGCACGAGCAGCGGCAGCGCGCGGTGGGTGAGGTTGTGGAACAGCCGAGGGGCGTCGGAGCTCAGCACGAAGATGCCGGCGATGCTCACGGCACCCGTCACGGCTCCGACTCCCAGAGCCCGGTACCGGAAGTAACGGAACAGGTCCCGGTCGTCCCGGCGCTGGGCTTCCACGATCAGGTAGGTGGCGGCGAGGTAGGCGCAGGAGAGCACCGCCAGCACGCCGCCGAGGATGCTGGAGGGGTTGATCCAGCTCGTGACGGCGTCACCGTTTCCCTGGGTCGGGACGCGCCCGGAGGCCAGGGCACCGGCGATGGCTCCGAAGCAGTAGGGCGTCAGGACCGAGGACAGGGCGAAGGCGGCACCGTACAGACGCTGCTCCGGGGTACGGATGGACGCCTTGCGGAACGCGAATCCGGCGCCCCGCAGGACGATGCCGAGCAGAGCGAGCACCAGGGGGACGTAGAGCGTGGTCGTGATGGCGGAGAAGGCGGTGGGGAATCCGCTCCACAGGATGACGATGCAGTAGATCAGCCAGGTGTGGTTGGCCTCCCACACCGGTGCGAGGGACGAGTCGATCAGTTTGCGGGGAGCGTGCCCGCGTCGGGCGCCTCCCGCGAGGAGATCCCAGAATCCGGCGCCGAAGTCGGCCCCGCCGAGCACGGCGTAGGCGATGACGCCGATGAAGAGGAACACCGCCACCAGTTCGGGCATCGCTACGACACCTTTCCCTCGGAGTGGCCGGGGCGTGCGCTGTCCGGGGTGTCCGGCCCGTAGGGGACGGGGACGGCCGCGTCACCCTGTCTCTCCCACCGCTGCTTCATCGACCGCAGCACCCAGAGGGCCCCTGCGCCGACCGCGGCGTAGAGGATCACCACACCGATGAAGGTGGGCCAGAGGTTGCCCTGGGTCGTCACCGCGTCGCGGGTCAGCAGCAGGCCCACGGCGATCCACGGCTGGCGGCCGACCTCGGTGACGACCCAGCCGCTCTCCAGGCAGAGGATCGAGACGATGCCGCAGACGGAGGCCGCCCGCAGGAACCAGCGGTCGGTCGCCAGTGTGTGCCGGCGCCGCCACCACAGCCAGCAGAACCAGAGGGCCACGGCCAGCAGGAGGCAGGAGGTGCCGACCATGATGTCGAACGCCCAGTGCACGATGTTGACCTGCGCGGTGGTGGGTCTCACGGCCGCGGGGACGGCGTCGAGTCCCTTGACGGTGGTCGACGGCTTGAAGCCGGCCAGCACGGAGGCCACGCTCGGGACCGAGATGCCGTACCGGACCTCCCCGTCGATCAGCACGCCGCCCAGCGTTTCGGGCACATGACTGCCGGTGGTGGGGAGCAGTTCGATCGCGGCGAACTTCGCGGGCTCGGCGTCGAAGACCTGGCGGGCGATCGTGTCACCGATGAATATCTGCACCGGCATGGAGACGGCCGCGGTCACGAAACCTATGAGGAAGCCGACCTTGTGGTAGCGGTCGCGCCGGCCTCGGAGCATGCCGACGGCGTAGACACCCGCCACGACGAATCCCGCGACGATGTAGGCGGCGAGGAGCATGTGCAGGAACTGCAGCCAGAAGGCGTTGTTGAAGAACACCTTCGCCGGCTGCACGGCGATGACCTGGCCGCCCTTCATCGTGATGCCACCGGGCTGGTTCATCCAGCTGTTGGCGGCGATGACGGCGGCCGCTCCGCCGACACTGGCCAGGGCGACCGGCACGCCCGCCCAGAAATGTGCCCAGGGCCGCATCCGGTCCCATCCGTAGATGTAGATGGCCACGAAGATGGCTTCGAGGAAGAAGAACAGTCCCTCGATCGCGAACGGGAAGCCGAACGCGGCGCCGTACGTCTTCATCAGCCCGGGCCAGAGCAGACCCAGCTCGAACGAGAGCACGGTCCCGGTGATGGCGCCGACCGCGAACAGCACGGCGGCGACCTTCGACCACCGCCGGGCGAGCACCATCGCATCCTCGTCGCCCTTGCGCAGGCCGCGGTAGTTCGCGATGAGCATGAGCGTGGTGAGAGCGACACCGAAGGGCACCAGGATGATGTGGAAACCGAGGGTGAAGGCCATCTGCTCCCGGGCCGGAAGCAGTTGATCGGGATCGGCGGCGCCCAGGAACACGTGGTAGGGAACCAGGTCGACAGTCGTCATGAACGGAACCTCGCCATCGAATCACGCACTCCGATCACGCATACTTCGTGCGCAACGCGGCTTTCGGTTGCACCGTTATGAACGTTTTCGTCAAGCTCGGAACTCCTCGAAGGGCGGCTCGAACGCGGGGTCGGGCAGGCGCAGGGCCTTGCAGCGAGTCTCTTTCTCGGACAGGCGATCAACAGCATGCTGCGTCAAGGCTTCCCCGGGGAAGGCGTCGGACAGCACCGTCCACCTCAGATTCCGCTCGTAGTACCGCACGGCGGCGCGCACCGACGGCACCAGGGCGTCGTCCAGGACGATCAGCCCGCCGGGCCGGACGATCTTGCGCAGGAAGTAGAGGTCGACGAAGACCTCGTGGAACCGGTGGCTGCCGTCCACGAAGGCCGCGTCGGCCACGAGGCCTTCGACGAGGAGTTGAGGGAGCGCGATCGACGAAGGAGCGAGCATGAGCGAGGCGATCGAGTCCAGTCCCGCCGAGCACAGCAGCTCCCAGCCGACATTGGACCAGTCACGTTCTTGAAACGGGTCGATGATGACGTGCCTGGGGCGTGTGCGGCCGGCCGTGACCAGTGCCTCACCGATCGCGAGCGCGGAACTGGCGTACGCGAGCCCGACCTCGACCACTGTCTGCGCGCCCTCGGAGATCAGCAGGTCGCGCAGCCGATCGCAGTCACGTTCCGGCACCGTGACCGTCTCGAAGTCCGCCTCGCGGTCCCGCGTCCGCGGCGGCCCCTCCCGCGCGAGCCGACGGCGCACCTTGCGGACCCGCGCCCTGAGTCCGTCCAGCCCGTCCCGTCCATCCCTTCCATCCAGTCCATCCGCTTTCATCGTGCCGACCACCCCTCCGCGAACTCGTCGCGCAACTAGTCGAGATGTCTTTCAGGTGTCACGTGTTCGGTGGCCGACGGTGGCGTACGGGTTGGCGGCCGCGCCCTCGGTGCTCAGCAGTACGACCACCGAGGACGGCCCGAGCCCCAGCGCCGTACGGCGTGCGTCGGCGCCCGCACCGGTGAGCGCGGCACGCAGACCGACGAGCGGCGCGGCCCCGCAGGGACCGGATCAGCCGACGCCCAGGCGATAGACCTGCCGTGAGCCGCCTTCCGGGCCCGGGTCGGCGGCTTCGGCGGGGAGGAAACCGAGACGCTCGTAGAAGACGCGGGCCCCGCCGGCCACGGCGCCCGGATGGTCGGCTCCGAAGGTGACCACCTCGATGCTGCCCGGGCCCGACACGAACCTGCGGGTGGCGTCGGCCATCAGCGCGCGGCCCACGCCCTTCCCGCGTTGATGCTCCGAGACGACGAGCCAATGGACGTGGTAGGTCGGGGGCTTGGCGCCGAAGAGCAGGCCGCCGAGGAGCTCCGATCCCGAGGAGACGGCGACGAGCGCCGTGGACCGGCGAATGTACTTGTCCACGGCGCGACGGAAGCCGGGATCCTCGACCATCGGACCGAACCAGTGCTCGACCTGGCCCGCCAAGCCGAGCAGACCAGGAACATCGTGCTCTCCCGCGAGTCTGACGATCACCGGAGCAGTGTGGCAGATCCCTCCCCGCCTCAGCTGACCCCGCGATCGCGCCCCGACCAATAGGGCTGACGGAGCTTGAACTTCTGGATCTTGCCCGTGGCCGTGCGGGGGATGGAGTCGCGGAACTCGACGGACGTCGGTGCCTTGTAGCCGGCCAGGCGTTGCTTGCAGTGGGCGATGATGTCCGCCTCCTGTGCCGTCGCACCCTCGGCCAGCACCACCAGGGCCTTGATCGTCTCGCCCCACTTCTCGTCCGGCACCCCGATGACGGCGACCTCGGCGACCGCCGGGTGACTGAAGATCGTGTCCTCCACCTCGATCGACGACACGTTCTCACCACCCGTGATGATCACGTCCTTCTTCCGGTCGGAGATCGTCAGATGGCCGTCGGCCGCATCGAACGACCCGCCGTCGCCGGTGTGGAACCACTCGTCCTCCAGCGCCGCTTCGGTCTCCTCCGGCTTGTCCCAGTAGCCGTCGAGCACGGTGTTCGAGCGGGCCAGGACCTCGCCCGCGTCCGAGACCTTCAGGTGGACGCCGAGCGCAGGCAGCCCCGCACGGGACAGCTTGCGCGCCCGTTCCTCGGCCGGCAGACCGGCGTCGGCAGGACGGGAACGGTTGAAGGTCAGCAGCGGGGACGTCTCCGTCAGGCCGTAGATCTGCGTGAACTCCCAGCCGAGCTCCTCGCCCACCCGCTGGATCATCCGGCTCGGCGGCGGAGCCCCCGCGCACACGACCCGGACGCGATCACGGCCCGGGATCTCGCCCTCCCAGGTCGCCGCGGCGTCAAGTACCGCATTCCACACAGCGGGTGCGCCGCACATGAGCGTGACGCCGTGCTCGTCGACCCGGCGCAGGATCTCGGCACCGTCGACCTTGCGCAACACCACCTGTTTGACGCCGAGTCCGGCCATCACGTATGGCATTCCCCAGCCGTTGCAGTGGAACATCGGCAGCGTGTGCATGTACACATCGCGCTCCCACGCGCGCGTGTGCAGCCCGAAGGTCAGGCCGTTCACCCAGATGTTGCGGTGGGTCAGCTGCACGCCCTTGGGGCGGGCCGTGGTCCCCGAGGTGTAGTTGATCGTCGCGGTGGCGTCCTCGTCCGGACGCGACCACGGCCGGGGTTCGATGCCAAAGCGCATCAGCTCGTTGTCCGTGTGCTCGCCGAGCACGAAGCGGTGACGTACCGGGATGCCGGACAGAGCGGCATCCAGCTCCGGGTCGACGAGCAGGACCGACGCCCTGCTCTGCTGCACCACGTAGGCGACCTCTTCGGGCTTCAGGCGGAAGTTGACCGGCACACAGATCCGGCCGCTCATCGGGACCGCGAACAGCAGCTCGAGGAGACGCGCGGAGTTGTGGCTGACCACCGCCACGCGCTCGCCTTCACCTACGCCGAGCGCATCGAACCCCGCCTGCCAGGCCCGCACCCGCTCGCCCAACCGCCCGTACGTCGCATCGGGCACCGCCGGACCGGGCTGGTCCGGCTCGTCCACGACACCTGTGCTGGACGAGAACCCCGCCTCCGCCCGGTCGAGAAAGTCCGTGACGGTCATCGGTACGCGCATGTTCGCTCCCTGTATCCGCGCCAACCACCAGTGGCTGCTTCGCCCTTGACGCTAATTCCGAACCTCTGTCGCCGGTGGGGTCATCGAGGTTGCAGCACGAAGTCGTACGCGGCGTGCAGGTACGGCTCCGCAAGGACACTGCCGTCGGGTGCGGCGCCTGCCGGACACGCGTCGAAGCGTACGACCAGGGCGTCCTCGACCCCGAACACCACGTCGCTGTCGAGGTACTCGCCGCCCTCCTGGAACAAGTGGGTGATCAGCCTCTCGTACCCGGGCTCCTCGATGAGGAAGTGGACGTGCGGGGGCCGGAAGTGGCTGATGTCCGTCGCGCGGACCAGCCGGCCGACCGGGCCGTCCATGGGGATGGCGTATCCGCGCGGTGCGATGGTGCGGATGCAGTAGGTGCCGTCCTCCCGGGTCCGGTACTTCGCGCGCAGGCGCGCTTCGTCGATGTCGGGGAGCTGTGATTCGTAGGCTCCGTCGGCGTCGGCCTGCCAGGCGTCGAG
Organism: Streptomyces sp. NPDC046805; assembly: GCF_040645355.1. Lineage (NCBI taxonomy): Bacteria > Bacillati > Actinomycetota > Actinomycetes > Kitasatosporales > Streptomycetaceae > Streptomyces > Streptomyces sp. NPDC046805. Next base: position 99,141 of record NZ_JBEYYC010000027.1, read on the forward strand.
CACGGCGTGGGCGACGGGGCTGCCGTGGGTGTCGGTGACCTTGCCCGTGATGAACAGCGGTGTTCCCGGGATGCCGTCCGACATGTCGAAGCCGTACGCAACGGCGGGCGATCCGTCGATGTGGAACGGGCCGAGCACGGTGGCAGGGGTCGCCTGCGGCGAGAACCTGTTGTTCAGCTGCACGACGAGCATGCTCAGACCGAGCACGTCCGAGCTCAGGATGAGTTCCTGACGCTTGTCGTCGCTCATGCGGCCGGCCGCGGTCAGCCATTCGATCGCGGCCATCCACTCGTCCTCGGTCAGCTCCACCTCACGGGCGAAGGCGTGCAGGTGGCGGACCAGCGCGGTCATCAGCTCCGCCACCCGCGGCGAGTGGGCGGTGGCCCAGCGCTGAACGGCGAGGTCGGTGATCTTGTCCTTGTCGACGGACATGGTTGCTCCTCGGTGTGCGCTGAACCTCCGTCCTCGGTCTGCTGTCGGCCGGCGGCATCAGCCTTCGCCGCCTGCATCCGAGAGCGGATCGGGGACGAAGGGGTCCGGTGGGATGGCGGTGTTGTTGAGGTCGACGGAGAGGAAGACGTCGCGCGCGACCGGATGGCGGAGTTCCTCGGCGAGTTGCCCGATCAGTCCGGCCGTGCGGGCCAGCAGCGCGAACCCGCGCAGCAGCGGCAGCGGAAGGCCGAGGTCGGCGAGCGCGGCGCCGCAGACACCGGCTCCGTTCAGCGGCAGTGTCTTGCCCAGTACGGCCGGATGCACACGGCCGATGGCGGCGAACAAGGACAGATGCGGCCCGAACAGGCCTTCCTCCGTGGCGATCCGCATCAGCCTCGGCGTGCGGGGGTCGACCTCCTTGTGCACGTGATGTCCGAGCCCGGGGACGAACTCCCCCGCCGCGCGCCGCTCCCGCACCGTGCGCAGTGCCACCGCGTCCCAGCCCGCCTCGTCGGACGGCAGGTCGCCCTTCAGAGACGCCAGGACGTCGTGCAGGAAACGGCCGGTGTCCTCGGTGACTCCGAGGAACCGGGAGCCGCCGCCGAGCAGTCCGGCGGCGAGCGCGCCCTGGACGGAGTCCGGCGCCGACAGGTACGTCAGCCGGGTGACGATGGCGGTGGGGGTAAACCCGTGGTCGGCCAGTGCGGCGAGCACCGCGTCGAAGACCCGTGTCTCGCCGGGGCTGGGCCGACGCTGGGTGGCCAGCCAGAAGGCCAGTTCGCCGAAGCCCACCGAACCCATGATGTCCCGGGCCAGGTCGTGGCCGAGCAGGGTGATGGTCTCCGGGTCGGACGCGCCCAGGGCCGTGGGGTACGCGGGACGGCTCTGCGGCTGCGACTGCGACTGCGACTCAGTCATGGTCGGGCTCCTGCGGGTGGGACAACCACGTGCGGAGTTCGTCGCCGTGTTCGTCGAGGTCCGGCGGCGGCAGCCGATAGCCGGCCGGGGTGGCGGAGAAGCGGATCGGGTGACGCGTGGTGGGGACGGCACGCTCGCCCTCCCCCGCGGTCACGACCGGTTCGAGCCCGAACCGGTCGGCCATGGCGAATCCGCCGTCGATGGTGTTGATCGGCCCGCTCGGCACCCCGGCCTCGACCAGCAACGTGAACCATTCGTCGGCGCCGCGGGTGACCAGGCGCTCGACCAGCAGCGGCCTGAGCTGCTCGCGGTGGACGGTGCGGTCGGCGTTGCGGGCGAAGCGCGGGTCGTCGGCGACCTCCGGGATTCCCAGCACCTCGCACAGCCTGCGGAACTGTCCGTCGTTGGCGGCGGCCACGATCAGATCGTTGTCCGCGGTGGGCAGGGGTTCGTACGGGAACACGCTGGGGTGGGCGTTGCCCATCCGGTACGGCACGGTGCCCCCGGCGACGAACGCGGAGCTGTGGTTGACCAGTCCGGTGAGCGCGGAGGACAGCAGGTTCACCTCGACCAGCTGGCCCTCACCGGTCGCGTCCCGGTGGCGCAGGGCCGCCAGGATGCCGATGGTGGCATGGTTGCCGGCCATGACGTCGAAGACGGAGATCCCGGCCCGGTAGGGCGGACCGTCCGGCTCCCCGGTGAGGCTCATCAGTCCCGAGACGGCCTGCACCATGAGGTCGTACCCGGGCACATGACGCCCCGCGCCGGAACCGAATCCCGTGATCGACGTGTAGACCAGTCCGGGGTTGTCGTGGCGGACCGTGTCGAAGTCCAGCCCGTACTTCGCCGTCGCCCCGGGTTTGAAGTTCTCGATCAGGACGTCGGCGCGGCGGGCGAGTTCGCGTGCGAGCGCGGCGTCGGTCTCGTCGCGGAGGTCCAGCGCGATCGAGCGCTTGCCGCGGTTGATCCCCAGGTAGTAGGTCGCCACGTCACCGCGCACGGGGGGCGTCCAGGCGCGGGTGTCGTCACCGTTCGGCGCCTCCACCTTGACGACGTCGGCCCCGAGATCCGCCAGGAGCATCGTGGCGTAGGGACCGGCGAGGACGCGTGAGAAGTCCGCGATCAGCAGTCCGGACAGCGGCCCCGCGACGCTCGCACGATCGTCGTTCGTGGCGCTTTGTGACATCGGCGTCGCCTTCCGCTGTCCGGTCGACGGACATACGTCCGTCGGCGCGATTCTGGAACGCGTCCCACGGAGGCGTCAAGGATTCACGACGCGCGGCAGAGCCTCGGCCGAGGGCGGCCGGGTCGTGTGCGGCACGGTCTCGAGCCGCGCGAAGTCCACGCTGATCTCGCCCGCGGCTCGGAGGAGGAGCGGCAGGTACGTGTGGAGGAGCGTCTCCACCGAGGTCTCGGCCGCATGCGCGTTGACGTTGATGCTCGCGACGACCCGCCCCGATCCGTCGCGCAGCGGCGCCGCCACCGACCGGATGCCCCGGGCGAGTTGTTCGTCGGTCACCGCCCAGCCGCGCGCGCGGACCTCCCGTAACTCCGCCTCCCATTCCTCCCGGTGGGGCTGCCACACGGGAACAAGGCCCGACCGGCCGGGTTCGGCAAGCGTCCGGGCCGCGTCGTCGGGCGGCAGCGCGGCCAGCAGCACCTTCCCCAGTGATGTCTGCAGCGCGGGGAAACGCGTCCCGATCTGTACGGTGAGGGCGACGATCTTCGGCACGGACACCCGCGCGACGTAGACGATGTCGGAGCCGTCGAGTTGTGCGATCGAGCAGGACTCATTCGTCCGCTCGACCAGCCACTCCAGATGGGGCCGGGCCACGTCCCACAGCCCTGTCGAGCAGACATAGGCGACACCGAGGTCGAGCACGCGCGGGGTGAGCGCGAACCCGTCGTCCTGCCGGCGTACGTACCCCAACTCGCCCAGGGTGAGCAGGATTCGGCGTGCTGTCGGCCGGGCCAGCCCCGTCGCGCTCGCCACGTCGCTCAGCGACATCACCGGCCGCCGGGGCTGGAAGGCGGTGATCACTTCCAGCCCTCGGGCCAGCGCCTCGATGAAATCGGGCCCGGTTCCTTCGCGTGGCATGGGAACTCCTCGTGGTCCGTCTCTTGCTGCGTCACCGGAAAAACCCTCGCCTCCCCCGGTATTGACACCGCTGTGCGGCCTCACAACTATCGTCCGCAACCGCACGGTGACGCCATACGGATGACCGTCCGACGCGGGCGGCGACGGGTGGTGCCGGTGACGCATCGTCGTACGAAGCCGCGGCACGAAGGAGATCAGCGATGACTCAGCCCGCCGCATTCCTCCCGGGTCGGCCCGTCGTCCTTCGTCGCGGCACCGTGCTGCCCATGGACCGGGCGCGGCGAGTACTGACCGACACCGACGTGCTCGTGGTCGACGACCGGATCGCGGCGGTCGGACTCGTCGCGTCGGCCGTGCCACTCACCGCCCGCGCGCGGGTGTTGCGCGAGCGACGGTCGACATCTGGCTGACGGCTACGGCTACGGCTACGGCTTGAAGCCCATCCCGCAGAACTCGTCCACCTCGGGGACCGCGCCGGAGGCGTTGTCCTCGGGTCGCCAGCGCGGGCACGAGACGATGCCGGGCTCCAGGAGTTCCAGGTCCTGGTGGAACCGCGCGAGCACCTCCGGGTGGCGCAGGTGGTAGGTCGGCTTGCCGTTCTGGTTCCACAGGTCTATGGCCTGCTCGAACGCCTCACCGGTGATCACGTTGGTGCCGTCGGCGGTGACGAGGTAGCTGCCCGGGGGCAGGGCGTCGACCAGCCGCTCGACGATCGACTGCGCCTCGGCGGTGTCCTCGATGTGCCCCAGGATGTTGAGCAGCATCAGCGCGATCGGCTGATCGAAGTCCAGCGTGTCCCGAGCCGCGGCGAGAACCTTCTCCGGTTCCCGCAGGTCGGCATCGATGTACTGGGTGGTCCCCTCGGCGCTGCCGGTGAGCAGGGTACGGGCATGCGCCAGCACGATCGGGTCGTTGTCGACGTACACCACGCGCGCGTCCGGTGCCACCCGCTGAGCGACCTGATGGGTGTTGTTCGCGGTTGGCAGCCCCGTGCCGATGTCGAGGAACTGGCGTATCCCGGCCGTACCGACCAAGTAGGTCACCGCTCGCTGCAGAAACGCCCGCGACTCGCGCGCCACCGCCACGATGTCGGGGTAGATGCCGCTGAACTGGTCGCCGACCTCACGGTCGACCTCGTAGTTGTCCTTGCCGCCGAGCCAGTAGTTTCAGATCCGCGGCGAGTGCGGAACGGTGGTGCCGATCACGGGTCCTGGGGTCTGCCCACTCCCGTCGAGCGGTTCGTTCGGTGCCATGGGACGCTCCTGGGGCTGTGCGTTGCGCTGCGCTGCGTGGTGCAACGGACAACCTATCCAGGCGAGTTGACGATGCCTACGACTACGACACCACTACGGCGGCGCGCGCCCGCCAGTTGCGATGCCCCGCCCCCGGTCCGTGACGGACGTCGCAACTGACGGGCCCGGCGGCTCAGTCGCCCAGATCGGTCAGGAACTGGCGAGGAGGCGCGAAGAACGTCACGCCGGCGACGGCCCTGGAGTAGTCGAGAATCCGGTCGTACAACGGAGGCGGGTCGCCGATGAACATCCGCTCCAGCATTTTCTCGATGACCCAGAGGTGCCTGGAGTACCCGATGAAGTACGTGCCGTACTCGCCGCGCCCAGGGACGGCGAACGGCATGTTGTCGCGCAGGATGTCGTGCTCGCCGTCGGCGTCCTTGATGGTGCACAGGGTCTTGTGCGACTTCTGGCCCTCGGTCGCGTCCGGCAGCTCGACGTTGTCGAACTTGGTGCGCCCGATGATGGCTTCCTGCGTCTCGGTGCTCTGCCCGCGCCAGCCCTTCAGGTTGTGCAGGTACTTCTGGATGACGACGTAGCTTCCACCGGCGTAGGCCGGATCCTCGGAGCCGACCAGAGTGGCGGCCGGAAGGGAGAGACCGTCCGGGTTCGCCGTGCCGTCGACGAACTCGAGGAGGTCACGCCCGTCGAAGTAGCGGAAGCCGGCGACGTCGTCCACCGCTGTCACGGAGTCACCGAAGGCCTCGAGCAGGATCTTCTCGAACTCGACGATCAGGTCGGTCGAATCGGCCCGAATGTGGTAGAGCAGATCACCGGTGGTGGCGACGGCGGTGTGCTTGGAGCCCCTGATCTCCTGGAACGATTTGAGCTCCTTGGGCAGCGGCTTCCCGGTCAGCGGCTCCCAGGCGTGGTGGGAGATGCCGACATTGCAGGTGAACGGACCTCCGTTGACACGGATGGTGATGTCCTTGATCAGGTCATCCGTACTGGCGACCACGGAGCGGGCGGTGGCCATCGCCTCTTCGCCGTCGTTGATGACCAGCACCAGGAAGGTGGCCGCCGCGGTCAACGGCGCGTCGATGTACTGGGGCTCGGTATCGATGGCCTGCTTCTCGGCGGCGAGCTCCGATGCGGTCTGGTCCATGCTCTCTCCCGGTAAGTGGCGTACGTCTCGGGCGGTGTGTTCTCCGGTACGTGGCAACCCAGCCCCACCAGCATCGGACACCGGAGGACGGTCCGCCACCGGCCCCTGACCGTCGTGCCGCACACGCGTTCCCCCGTACGACGGACGGCCCGCGGGTTCTGCGTACAACAAACGGGCCCCACTCCGCCGATGCGGAGTGGGGCCCGTATCCGAGCGCCGGGCAGGCCTTGCACCTGCATCTCCCCGCAGGAAGCGGGGCGTCTTTCCTTGGACCACCAACGCACGACCGGACGCCGAAACTCCCGGCGACCAGCTCAAGATCAAGCATAAGCCATACGTGGAGGCAGAGCACAAGCCGAGAGGTCACGAGCCGAGCCGAACGCCCTACCTCTCGCGCGCGGGGTCTCTCCCGCTGCTTGACGGATCACGGTGCGTGGCTGTGGGCTGGCATCCGGTCCAACTCAGGGAGTTCTCATGTCACTTGATGCCTCGGCCATCAACAGTTCCGTGCCGCACTCCGCCCGGATCTGGAACTACTGGCTCGGCGGCAAGGACTCTTACGAGATCGACAGGCAGGTCGGTGACCAGATCGTCGCGGCCAACCCGCAGATCCTCGACATCGCGCGGGCCCAGCGGGCGTTCCTCGTGCGCGCCGTGGAGCACCTCGTCCGCGACGCCGGTGTCCGCCAGTTCCTGGATGTCGGTACGGGCCTGCCGACCGCGAACAACACCCACGAGGTCGCGCAGGGCATCGCACCGGAGACGCGGATCGTCTACGTCGACAACGACCCCATCGTGCTCGCCCATGCCGAGGCGCTCCTGACCAGCTCGCCCGAGGGCAGGACGGACTACATCGACGCCGACCTCCGCGAGCCCGAGAAGATCCTGCGCCGCGCCGCCGAGACGCTCGACTTCTCCCAGCCCGTCGCGCTCGTCCTCCTGGGCATCACGGCCCACGTCACGGACGACTCGGCGTACGACTTCGTGGGCCGGCTGATGGACGCGCTGCCCTCGGGCAGCTACCTGGTGCTCTGCGACGACACGGAGGTCATCGACCCCGAATCCATGCGCACGATGATCGAGCAGTGGAACGAGGCCGGCGAGAACCCGCGCATCAACCGCAGCCCGCAGCAGCTCGCTCGCTTCTTCGACGGGCTGGAGCTGCTCGACCCCGGCCTGCTGTCGATCTCGCGGTGGCGCCCGGGACCCGCCGACGCGGAGCCCGCGGAGGTCGATGACTTCGGGGGTGTCGGCCGCAAGTCGTGACGGCGCGTCCGGCCGTCGGTCGCCCGTCCCGGCTCGGCGGGTGGTCAGTCCCGCCTCGGTCGACCGGCCGCCCCTCTCTGGCTCCGTCCCGCCCGGTCGGGATCTCGCCTGGTCCGGGTCGCCCGGTGGTGCGACGCTGGGGTGAAGAGGTGTCCGAGGAGGGGAAGCCGGGAGGGCCGATGGGACGGGACGTCCCGGCGCTGGTCTTCACCCGCGAGGACCGCCGCCGGTACCGGATCAAGATGCAAGAGTGCCTCGACGCGTTCGCGCAGATGCTGCGCGAGTCACGGTTCGAGTCCGAGCGGCCCCAGGTGGGGCTGGAGATCGAGCTGAACCTGGTCGACGACGAGGCAGAGGCCGCGATGCGCAACAGCGACGTGCTCGAGGCGATCGCGGACCCTGCCTGGTCCACCGAGCTGGGCCGGTTCAACCTCGAGATCAACATTCCGCCCCGCCGTCTGACGGAGGGCGGTCCCGACGCCTGGGAATCCGAGATCCGCACCGCCCTGAACCACGCGGACCAGCGCGCCCGGTCGGTCGGCACGCATCTGATCATGATCGGCATTCTGCCCACGCTGCGGCAGAAGGACGTCGGCGAGGCGGCGCTGTCGGAGAACCCGCGCTACCGGCTGCTCAACGACCAGGTCTTCGCGGCGCGCGGCGAGGACCTGCGCATCGAGGTGGACGGCGTCGACCGGCTGCGGACCTATGCGGAGACGATCACCCCCGAGGCCGCGTGCACCAGCACCCAGTTCCATCTCCAGGTGTCCCCCGAGGAGTTCGCCGACTACTGGAACAGCGCGCAGGCGATCGCCGGGGTTCAGGTCGCGCTGGCCGCCAACGCTCCGTTCCTGCTCGGCAAGGAACTGTGGCACGAGACCCGTATCCCCCTGTTCGAGCAGGCCACCGACACCCGCCCGCAGGAGATCAAAGTGCAGGGGGTACGGCCCCGGGTGTGGTTCGGAGAGCGGTGGATCAACAGCGTCTTCGACCTCTTCGAGGAGAACGTGCGGTACTTCCCGGCGCTGCTCCCCCTGTGCGACGAGCAGGACCCTGCGGAGACGCTGGACCGCGGCGACATCCCCGAACTCGCCGAGCTCACCCTGCACAACGGCACCATCTACCGCTGGAACCGCCCGGTGTACGCCGTCGCCCACGACAAGCCGCACCTGAGGGTGGAGAACCGTGTGCTGCCCGCCGGGCCGACCGTCGCCGACACGCTCGCCAACGGCGCCTTCTACTACGGCCTCACCCGCGCCCTGGTGGAGGAGGACCGCCCGGTGTGGTCACGCATGTCCTTCGCGGCCGCCCAGGACAATCTGCACGCGGCGGCACGGCACGGCATCGAGGCGCGTCTGTACTGGCCCGGCGTGGGCGAGGTTCCGGCGGCGGAACTCGTCCTGCGGCGCCTGCTGCCCCTGGCGCACCGAGGCCTTGAGCACTCCGGCATGGACGAGGCCTGGCGGGAACCGCTGCTCGGCATCATCGAGCAGCGGTGCGTCACCGCCCGCAACGGGGCGACCTGGCAGAAGGAGATGTTCCATCACATCGATGACACCACCCATGCCGGACGCCATGAGGCCCTGCGGCGCATGACCGAGCTCTACATCGACTACATGCACCTCAACGCCCCGGTCCACACCTGGCCGGTCGACTGATCCCGGGCCCCGTACGCCACAGCGCGAGCGGAACGGGCGGAACGGTCACACCACGCCGCTCTCCCACCACCAGGAACCCGAGCCGTAGGAGGGGTACTGAACGCGGCTGTCGACGTGCTGCCAGGAGTGCGTGTACGCCTCGAGTCCGGAGAATCCGCAGGTCTCGGCGATCTTGTAGACCTGGAGCGTGGTGTGGCCGGCGACCACGACGTCCGCCGCGTCGCCGTAGCAGTGCATGCTGTTGGACGCGCCGCCCACCGAGGAGTTGTAAGCGACACTGCGGAAGCCGGAGTTGATGGTGACCGCGCTGTTGCCGGCCTTCTTGCGGAGCGCCTCCAGCTTGTACATCAGCCGGCGTACGTTCTCCTTGACCTCCGCCGCGCCCACCCGGCCGCCGCCGAAGCCGGAGCCGTCGTGGGAGGTGAACTCACTGAAGTCGAAGTGCGCCGTCGAACCGTCGCTGTTCTCCAGGCTGTTGAGCACGCTCTGGGTCTGCGGTCCCGCGGCACCGTCCGCGGTCAGGCCGTAGGCGGACTGGAAGCGTCTGACCGCCCCGTCCGTCGCCGGGCCGAAGTCGCCGTCCCAGGCGATGCAGGTCTGCTGGGCGCTGGACGCCGCCCAGCCGCCGACCCGGATCTGCAGTTCCACCACGTCGGAGCCGGAGGCGCCCTGCTGGAGCGTGCGGGTCCACCCGTAGGCGGAGGCCCTGCCCGCCGACGCGAGGTCGACGGCCGCCGTCAGGCCGACCACGGCCGTGAGGCCTGCCGCGGCGCGGAGCACCGTACGGCGGTCGACGCCTGAACCGTAACCCTGCGGCATGTCCATGAACGTCCTCCTCTACTGGCTTCCGGATCGATACGGAGCGAAACGCAGCGATACGGAGCGAAACGAAGGGATGCGAACGGATACCTAGCGATACGAACGGTTGACGCACGTAGACCGTACTCGGATTGTCATGCCCGCAACAGACTTCAGGATGGACTGCCCCGGGCCGCGGGGACCGCGATGGCAGGATGGGGCCATGAGCGTAGTCAAGATCAACGTACTGAGCGTCCCCGCTGACCAGCGGGAGACCCTGGAGAAGCGCTTCGCCTCCCGCGCGCACGCGGTCGAGGGCTCGGACGGCTTCGAGTGGTTCGAGCTCCTCCGCCCCGTCGAAGGCACCGACAACTACCTGGTGTACACGCGCTGGCGTGACGAAGAGTCGTTCCAGGCTTGGATGGAGGGCCCGATGAAGCAGGCCCACCAGGGCGGCAGCGATCGCCCGAAGCCCGCCGCGAGCGGGTCCACGCTGTGGTCCTTCGACGTGGTGCAGCAGGCCGCCCCGAAGGGCGAGTAGGGGCTGCGCGCAGGCTGATCCAGTTCGCTGGTGATCCATGGGCCCGGCTTGAACCGTCGCTGTCGCACGGCATCAAGCCGGGCCCTTCGCCGCTGCGGGTCCGTCAGTACGGTGGATTTACCGGCGGCTGTGGATCCGTCAGGAGGCGGTCGCGTCGAAGACGGCGGCCCGGGACGCCTGCTCCACCAGCGAGATGCCGCTCTTCATCGACGTGGTGCCGTCGGAGAGGGCCGCGACGAGGTAGTGGTGGCCGTCCACCGTGATCTGTCCGACGCTGTTGACGTCCCACAGTCCGGTGGTGGTGCGCTGCAACCAGCCGTTCTTCAGCGCGCAGTCGGAGCCCGAGGCCGCCGAGACACCCCAGGCCTGCTCGTCCACGATCCGGGCCATCAAAGAACGGATGTACGCCCGGGACGCTTCACTGAGCACCGAGGGGCCCGTGTACGCGGCCGGGCCGGTGCGGAACACCGCACCCAGCAGCCGTATCTGGTCGCTCGCCGTCGTTCGCGTCAACCCCCACTTGGAGCCGGGGCCGCCCTTGGTCCGGGTCAGCCCCAGCCGCTCGTTCGCCTTCTCCAGTCCCGGAGCCCGGCCGATGTGGCGCCACAGCGCGTTCGCCGCCGCGTTGTCACTGCGCTCGATCATCACCTTCGCCTCGCCCTGCTCCCGCTCGGTCAGGTGGCGTCCGGCGTCCTGCGCCTGCAGCAGCGCCGCGGCGAGGATGTCGACCTTGACGATGCTCGCGGTGTCGTAGGGGGTGTCGTCGCCGTACACCACGGGCTCGCGGCTCGCGTCGTCCAGGTCGAGTACGGCGGCCGTCACGCGCGCCTTGTCCTGTGACCGCGCCGGGGCGGAGAGGCGCGTCGTGGCGGTGTCCGACCCCGACGACGCCGGGCCCGAGGCCGCGAAAGCCGTGTCGAGCGTGCCGGCCGCGGCGAGCGTCGTCACCGCGGCCACGAGGACGCCCGCGCACATCGCGGCGCGCCGGCGCGGAGACTTACGCGTCCCAGCGCTCGGCGGAGGGGACACGGAGGACAGGCGGTGCGGCATGGCGTGGGACCTCGGCAGTTCACGTGAGAGACACAGATGAGACAGATGAGAGGGACACGGAGCTGCGAACGTATACAAAACGCCCGCCCTACGCCGTGACGACTGCCACGAATATCCCCATCGGGGATGAAATGTGGGCAGAACCACAGATTCGCGGCTCACCCCCCTGCCCGCCTGGACCGAGAGGCGTCGCCCCCCCGGGAGGCCGTAACCGAGCCTCCCGATGCCCCCCTGATGTGCGCCACGTCACTGCCCCAACAGGGGCAAACCGTGCCACCATCACTTTCGTGCAACGTTCAACCATTTCTGTCGGGCGGGCGGCCACCGTGCTCACTCGGGGCGTCAAGGGTCTGATCGCGGTACTCCTGACCTGGGTGGTCACCTCGTGGTGGCTGCCGGGCGAGCAGCAGTACCCGGCCGTGGCCACGGCACTCCTCATGGTCAACGCCCCGACCATCCACCGATCGATGACGCAGGCCGTCCGCAGTGTGACCACGCGAGCGCTGGGGCTGGCACTGGCCGCGGCCGCCGCATGGCTGCTCGGCTCGACCGCGGGAAGCGTCGCGGCGATCCTGGCGATCGCGCTGTTCGCCGGTGCCGGTACGAGACCCGGCGGCCGTTGGAGTTCCGACGACCGACTGCAGGTGGTCTCGACGGCGGTGCTCGCCCTGACGATGGCCGCGGTCGCCCCGATGGGCCACCTGGTCGCACTGCTCCTGTCGACACTCACCGGAGCGGCGGTCGGAACCGCGGTGAACGGCCTCGTCCTGCCGCCGCTGCACCTGCGCGCCTCCGACGCCTCGGTGCGTGATCTCGCCGCGGCCATGGGGGCGCTGCTGAGTGACATGGGGCGCGGCCTGCGGGAACGGCAGCACACCGACCACGCGCACACCTGGCTGGAGCAGGGCAGGCACCTGGAGGAACTGGTGGTGCAGGCCCACGAGGACGTCCGCCGGGGCCAGGAGAGCCTGCGCTGGAACACGCGCTGCACCGTCCGCGGCAAGGAGAAGCCGCCGGCCCATGGCGAGGCGCTCCGCGCCCTGCACCACGTCTCCTTCCAGGTCCGCGGCATCGCCCGGACGCTGGCCGACAACGTCGACGACCGGCACACCGACCACCACCTGGGCAGGCTCTTCCTCGACCGGTACGCGGCGACCCTGGAGGCGGCCGGACAGGCGGTGACCTCGTTCGCCGCCTCGGGGCGGGCCGACGACCCCGAGGACACCGAGGGCACCCGCCCCCGCGACAGGCTGCGTCAGGGCATCGTCGAAGCCACGGCCTGGCATCGGACGATGACCGATCTGATCGTCCACGGCGCGCTGTCCGAGCCGGGCGCCTGGCACGTGTACGGCTCGCTGATGACCGACGTCGAACGCCTGCTGGCCGACCTGGACCGCGCGGACCGGTTCACCGCGGCTGCCTTGGATCGCCGACCGGATTCGGATCGCCGGCCGGAAGCGGCTTCCGCGGACGGTGCACCGGATCGTGCGTCGATCGGTGCACCGAAGGTCGTACGACGGTCCCCCCGGCCGTGGATCGGCGACTGGGCGCCGCGCCGGTGCCGCGTCCGCGCGTAGGCGCATCCGCATGTCGGCGGCCGGGGGGATTCGGCTGTGTCAGCCCGCGAGCGTGAACTCGGTGGCGTTGTTGGACAGGTTGGGGTCGAAGTCCTCGATGGGCAGGTCAGTGTTGTCGTTCACGGTGGCGACAGAGCCCTTCGCGCCGTCGACGATGCTGTCGACGCGGAGCTTGAAGTCGAAGGTCAAGCTGTCCTTCTCCCAGAGGAAGACCGGGGTGTAGCAGCGGTAGAGGTTGGCGCCCCGCACGTAGCACATGTCGGGCACGGAGACGGCGGTCGTACCCTCGGGCAGGCGCACGTCGAGAGGCGCGACGTTCGCGCCGGCGGCGAGCGACGCCACCCAGGCGGGACCCTGGTTCTTGACGCCGACGCGGGCCGTGACGGTGTCACCCGGGGCGGCGCCGGTGATGTCGTCGGCCTGGGCGACGAAGTCGGCGGTGTTGGTGGCGGTGATCTGGGTCATGCGGTAGTTGTCCGCGGAGTTGAGGTCCTGGCTCTGGGCGGCGAAGGTGCGCGCCGACGCCACGGGGGCGGCGTCGAGCTCGGGACCGGTGCCCTGGACGAACGGGCGGCCGGCGAGGGCCTGCTGGTAGGCCTCGTCCGAGTACGGGTCGACGGAGTAGTCGAACCGCTCGTACAGCGCGGCATCCGTGGCGGTGACCGCGCCGGCCGCCGAGAGGTCGTAGGACTGCCCGGGCTCGATCGGCTCGTCGAGCACGCAGACGGCGGTGGTGCCGGTCGGGTTGGTGACGCGGTCCGCGTTCAGGTAGGTGCAGTTACTGAAGCGGTTGGTCAGGCTCAGGCCGTGCGAGGCGAAGAGGGTGAGGATGGTGCGGTCGGCGGCCTCGTTGCCGTGGTTGGAGAGGCGGATCGGCTGCGACAGGTCCGTGCCGGGCTGTACGTCCTTGAGGAACGGAAGCTGGTTGACGCCGAGGTCCGGGCCGTTGCCGAGCTGGATCTGGGTGTCGGTGGGGTACGACGTGAGCGTACCGAAGCTGCTGTCGGCGGTCGCCGAGTAGTGCAGGGCGCCGGTCGCGTCGTCCGGGGCGCCGGCCTTGGCGCGTATGTCGATCTTGGCGACGGACGTCCACGGGGAGCCGTCGAGGGAGCCGAAGGGGCAGCTGGCGGCGGTGTCCGAGGTGGGGGTGCAGGCGGACGGCCAGGTCACCTCGGCGACGTCGGTCAGGTCGGAGGCGTCGATGGTGAGAGTGCCGCCGGAGACCGAGTTGTGGGTGTTGTCGTGGTTCAGCACGATGTCGATCGTGTTGGAGACGGCGTCGCCGGTGTCGGGGTCGGCGGTGGGGAGCGTGAGGTCGGAGGGAGCCGTGATCCAGAGGTAGTCCGTCTCCGGCGGGCTGTCGGCCAGCGCGGGGCCTGTGGCGGCACCGAGGCAGAGAAGGGTCGCCGCCGCGGTGGCGGCGAAGGACAGGGCACGGGATCGCGTGCGCCCGGCGGTGCGGGCGCGGGTCGCGTGCGATTGTCGCGGGTTGTGCATGATTTCGGCTTCCTCGCAAGGCGGGGGACTCTGACGGAAGTTCGACTCGCCGAAGTGGGGGCTGGTTGTACGGGAGTTGATCACTTCACGAATCCGCCTCATCCGAGCCTTCGTCATCCCCGGGCCTCGAAGGGACCGCGGGCTGTGCCCAGGCCTGACTCAGGAGTTGAGGGAGCGTCAGGATCCATCACGGTCGGCAGGGCGTGTCGACTCGACGATCAGCATGCGGAGTTCCTCCACCGCTCGGGCGCGCGCTCCGGCCAGTTCGGGTGAGGTCAGTACGGCGGCGGTGACGGGAGCGGGCCGTGGAGTGGGGCTGAAGTGCTCGTCGATCGCGGCGACCATGCGGGGGCAGCTGCCCCATGCGCCGCCGATGACGATCATCCGGGGATCGGCCAGGGAGACGGCCGCGGCGAGGACGGCGCCGATCGCGCGGGCAAGGACGGTACGCGTGTGGTCCGCCTGCTCGCCGTCCGCCGCCAGGAGCGTCCGGAGAGCGGTGACGTCGATCGCGGTGGACGCGGGACGGCGCAGGTCGAGCGCGGCGAAGACCTCCGTGAAGGGCATGGCCGTACCGTCCGGGCCCGCCGTGCAGAGATGGGCGATCTCGCCGACGAACCCGTGGTGGCCACGCCGTACCGCGCCGTCGTTGACCACGGCGCAGCCGAGGCCTTCTCCGAGGTGGAGGTAGACGAAGTCGTCGACGCCCACCGCGCAGCCGCTGTGACGTTCGGCGCGGGCGGCCCAGTTGACGTCGTTGTCCACGATGACGGGTCCGGTCACGGAGGCCGCCAGGGCGGCGGGCGGGTCGAGGTCGCCGACGAGGAAGGGCGCGTCGGGCAGGTGAACGAGCCGGCCGGTGCTGCGGTCCACCGGGTCGGCGGCGCTGACCACCGCGAGGCGCAGTTCTCCGGAGACCTGACCGGCCAGCCGGCGGGCCGCGTCGGCCAGGGCTTCGGCGGCCCTGCGCGGCCCCGCGTCCACGCCCAGGGGGATGTGGACCTGCCCTTGGACGGTGCCGAGCGCGTCGACCGCCTCGGCGTCCACTCCGTGCGGGGAGATGCTCGCCACGAGAGCGGCGCCGAGCTGCGGGGCGAGGGAGTAGTAGGTGCCAGTGCGGCCGCGGCCGGTGGTGCGTTCACCGGTGTCGACGACCAGGCCGGCCTCGCTGAGCCGCTGGACGCTGTCGGAGATCGTGGGCTTCGAGATGCCGGTACGGGCGGATATCTCGGCCCGGGTCAGACGCCTGTCGGCCATGAGGGAACGCAGCACGTTCTCGTCGGTCAGGGCGCGCAGCAACTCCAGTGACGGCTTCCGTGGGGCCATGCCCACCATCCTAGTAAGGACTCTTGCCCAAATGGGGCGAGGGGCCTACCGTGGGATTTAGTAAGGAGTCTTCACCAAAGGAGTCGAGCGATGACGCTCGCCGCTGGCCCGCACCAAGCCCCCGCCCTGCCGCACTGGGAGGAGACCCCGGCCGACCTGGAGGCGGCCGTCCGCGAGATCAAACCCGCCCTTCGCGCCCGCATCGAAGCGTCGGGGCGCACCGTCCAGGAGGTGTTCGCCGCCGTCGAGCAGCGCATCGCGTCCCGCGTCGCCGAGATCGAGGCCGACCGGGAGCGGGGCGAGGAGGTGTGGCCCGTCCTGGACTACGAAGCGATCCGCGGCGGAACCGTCCCGCCCTCCGAGCTGGCCAAGCTCAGGCGGCGCGGATGTCTCGTCGTACGCGGCCACTTTCCGCGCGAGCAGGCGCTGGCCTGGGACGCCGGCATCGTCGACTACGTCGAGAGCAACCGGTTCTTCGAGCACTACGCCGGGCCCGGCGACGACTTCTTCGGCAGCGTCGGATCCAAGCCCGAGATCTACCCCGTCTACTGGTCCCGGCCCCAGATGCAGGCACGCCAGTCCGACCGCATGGCCACGGTGCAGTCCTTCCTCAACTCGCTCTGGAAGCACACCTCCGACGACGGCACCACATGGTTCGATCCGGACCGCGACGCGATGTACCCGGACCGCATCCGCCGCCGTCCGCCGGGCACCGATTCCGCCGGCCTGGGCACCCACTGCGATCCCGGCACCCTGGATCTATGGATGACGGATGAGTACCAGAAGGCGTTCCGGCACCTCTTCGACGGCTCGGCCGAGCAGTACGACCCGTGGGACGCGGCCCACCGCACCACCGGCCCGCAGTACCCGGGCTCCACGATGTGCTCCGCGTTCCGCACCTTCCAAGGCTGGACGGCCCTGTCGGACATGGACGCCGACCAGGGCATGCTGCACACCGTGCCGATACCGGAGGCCATCACCTACCTGCTGCTGCGCCCCCTGCTGCCGGACGTCCCCGAGGACTCCATGTGCGGCGTGCGCACGAACCAGGTCTTCCCCGTCACCAGGCGCTGGCACCCTCTGCTGTACCGCGCCCTGACCCCGATCCCCGACGTCCGGGCCGGCGACTCCGTCTGGTGGCACTGCGACATGGTGCACAGCGTCGCCCCGGTGGAGAACCAGAAGGGCTGGGGCAACGTCATGTACATCCCGGCCGCCCCCTGGTGCCCCCGCAACGAGCGCTACGCCCATGAGGTCCGCGCGGCCTTCCTCACCGCCTCCAGCCCCGCCGACTTCCCCGCCGAACATTACGAGCGCACATGGAGCGACAGCTTCACCCCCGAAGATCTCAACGAGACGGGCCGCCGCGGCATGGCCCTCGACTGACACCGGCCCCCTGAGGGGCTCTCCTCCCCCTGGACACGATGGTGCCGCCGGGCGAACTCCTCCGCCTGGCGGCGCACTTCCGCGACCGCGGCGTCAGTCGTCGCGATGGGTCGCCGTCTTGAGTGTCCAGCCGCTTCCGCGGCAGTCGTGCTGCATCGGCGGGAAGCGGTGACCCTTCACATCGGTGCTGTAGTCGTGCTCCTCGCCGCAGTCGCACTCGTAGATCCCCGAGGCGGGGACGATTTCGCCCGGATGGTAAACCTTGCCCGTTTCCTCACTCATGAGTCTTTTGTACGGCTAAGTTCGGAACGATGCGAGCGGGGCCCGGGCGGGCCGAGCCGAACCGCACCAGACCGCTCGCGGAGCATCCCTGGGCGCGAAAGTTCCGTGACATCCGCCACAGCGACTCCACGAACTAGGCGCACCGAAGAGGAGATGCCACTCTGCCGACATATGGGATTTGTCCGTCTTGGCACGCGAACTCGCCATGCCCGACTTGCCCGCATCAGGGTCTCCCCCCGGCTCTGCTCCTCCTTCGCAGCCAAAGGGTTTTTGACGAGGCAACAGAATTCCGCAAAGCCCTCGGAAGCCGGACCGAAACAATCACCGGCACATTGCAATAAGCAGACGGAAACTACGAAGCGACGTCGCACGACGCCCATTGCGTCCTGTGACAGGCTGCCCTAAGAATGACGACGCGCAGGACATCTCCGCAGTTCAGAACGGGCGGAGTCTGCGCACAGCCAGCCGCACAAGGAGCGCTCGGCGATTACCGAGTGAGGTCACGCATGGGAACGCATCGCAAAAATCCGCACTACCGGCGAATAGTCATCGCCGCCATCGCGATAGGCGCCGTGGGTGTGCCATCTGTCGCCGTGGCCTGTGCCGAGTGGCGGAACGGCGGAATAAATCCGTTCTCCGGCACCGAGGCGAGTGCGGCCAACGACTGGCGGAAGGACGCCAATTGGTACCGCGACTGGGATGACCGCTGGAACGGCCACCGGACCGACAAGCCCACTCCGGCCGCATCGAAGACTCCCACCGCCGCGCCGTCGAGCACTCCGAAGAAGACCACTACGCGGCCGAAGCACCGGCCGGCCTCCCACACGAGCGCCCCGAAGAAGACCTCGGCGCCGAAGCGCACGGCCAGGGTGAAGACCGCGTCCCCCGAGCCCAGGACCACGGCGCCCACCGCGACCTCCACGCCGTCCGCGGCTCCGAAGACCACCGCCACGACCTCCACGCCCACGGTCGCCGCACGCATCGTGCAGCTCGTCAACGTCGAGCGCAGCAAGGTCGGTTGCTCGCCCGTGACCCTCGACCCGACCCTCACCAAGGCCGCGCAGGCACACAGCGCGGACATGGCCGCCCACCGGAACATGTCGCACACCGGATCCGACGGGTCGTCCCCGGACGCCCGGATCACGAGTGCCGGCTATCGATGGAGCGCCTACGGCGAGAACATCGCCTACGGGTACGCCACTCCCGAGCAGGTCATGGCGGGCTGGATGTCCAGCCCCGGCCACAAGGCCAACATCCTCAACTGTTCGTTCAAGGAGATCGGCGTCGGTCTCGCGCAGCCCAACAGCTACTGGACCCAGGACTTCGCAACCGCCCTGTAGGCACCGGGGAGTTCAGCCGACCGGAGGCCAACTGGCCGACTGTGGCTCGACCTTCCCCGCAGGCCCGGCCTCGTCGGACGACGCTTCGACCCCGGACCTCAGGTGCACCGGCGCTATGCCCCAGTTGTGCTCACCGGCCACCATGTGCCCGTCACGCGGGGCGTCACCCGGTACCACGTGAGTGGCCGCCGCGAGGCCGGCGGCCACTGCCCCGGCGACCGCCAGCCCGAGCAACGCCCTGCCCGCGGCCCGCGTCCTCATACGTGCGATCCCCTTCATCCCCCGCTCCTTCGGTCCGCTTCCGTGCCAACCCATGGGCGTCCGCCCACGGGCATCGACCCTAGGCCCGGCCGTCTCAGGCGCGTACCCATCCCGCGCCCAGGGCGTCGCCATTCCGCGCCCTGCGTGCCGAGGCAGGCGAAGGCGGGCCGAAGGCGCCGACGGCGGCTGCGCGAGTCGCAGCCGGATGCGGCCTGTGCACGCCAGGGCGCGCGCCTCTATCGTGCGAAAGGGACGTCGGACACGACACGGGGTGAAGCGACCTTGCACACCCATGGCAGCCGAGCACTGCACGACCTGTACGACCATCCGGATCAACTCCAGGCCACCGCGTCCTCCCTCCTGGTCCCCTTGTCGGTCACGGCCACCGCCCACGAGGAGTTCTCGGCCGGCATCGTCGCCGGCCGCATGGGTCAGGTAGCGGTGGCACGCATCCGCAGCGCACCGCACACCGTGTCACGCACGGCGCGCCTCATCACCTCGACCGATCCCGACCTGGTGAAGGTGACCCTGCACCATCAGGGCTCCGCCACCGTGACCCAAGGGCACCGGCAGCATCCGGTCACGGCGGGCCGTCTCGTCGCGCTCGACACAGCACGCCCCTACGAACTGGCCGTCGCGGGCCCTTGCGACGTCACCGTCATCGGAATGCCGCGTGCACTGCTCGGCCCGCACGCCGACCGGATGGCGCGGTGCACCGCCCAGCCCCTGGCGGCCGACACGGGCACCTGCCGCATCGCGGCCGCGTTCCTGACCAGTCTGGATCCGTGCCCGAGCGAGGTGACGGGCGCCGCGGCGGCCTACCTGGGTGAGGCCCTCGCGTCCCTGCTCATCGCCGCCTTCACAGGCATCACGGCCGAACGCGTCGACACGGCCGCCGAGCTGGCCGACCGGATCATGGCCTACGTGCCGGCCAACCTCTGCGACCCGGCCCTGTGCCTCGCCTCGGTGGCGCAGCGCCACGGCATCTCGACGCGGCATCTCCAGCCGCTCTTCCAACGCACAGGAGTCGGCTTCGCCACCTGGCTGCGGTACGAGCGGCTCCGACGCGTCCGCCGCGACCTCCAGGACCCCCGTCTCGCGGACCGCACCGTGGCGGCCGTCGCCGCCCGCTGGGGCATGAGCGACCCGCGGCACGTCGGACGCGCCCTGAAAGCCCAGTTCGGCCAGAACGCCGCCGACCTCAGGCGGCACGCCGACGGCAGCGGCTGACGCCCACGGCACGGACTCGTGCCCCCTTTTCGCCGACTCAGCGGGCTTTCGCCCGGGCGACTATGCTCACGCCGGCTGCCGCCAGGGCGATCTGGATCAGCCATTCGATCCAGTCGACGCCCCTGGTGTTCGCCACACCCAGCGCACTGGCGATGGCCGCACCGGCGAGCGCCGCCGCAATGCCGATCAGGATCGTCCAGATCCAGCCGATGCTCTGGCGGCCCGGCAGGACCAACCGCCCCAGCGCACCGATCACCAGACCGATCACGAGGGCGCTGAAGAAGCCTGAGATCTCCACTGACGCCTCCCATCGAAGGGCTCTCTGTCTGCCACATGCCCGCTTTCACTCCCGATAGTGGGCGGTAAGCGCCGGAAATGCCATGCCGCATCCGCGATATCAGGGCTCGGTCAGGGCCAGATCAGGGCGAGCTCAGGGTCGGAGCTCAGAGGGACAGGGCTCAGAGACACAGGGACACAGGAACTCACGGTGGGAGGAGCGGCCCCAGCGGACCCAGGTCGAGGTTGAGGTCCTCCATCGTCAGGTCGTAGCGCTCGCAGAGTTCGTTCATGCGGTCGTACAGAATCATGAGGGTGAGGCCGAGCCGCTCTTCCTGCTCCTCGGTGAGATCGCCCCGGTCGACCCGGCGCAGTGCTTGGCGTTCCATCAGCTGGCGCAGCAGCTCGACGATGGTGAGGACGAGCTTGACGAGATCTCGTTCCACGGTGTCGGGATCGGTGCGGAGGCGGCTGATCGCGCGGTCGCCTCTTCCCGTGCGGTAGGGGACGTCGTCCGGGCGTGCGGGCAGAAGGGAGAAGGCGCGTTCCGCCGCCTGGTTCACTTCGCGGAGGCGGTCGGCTCGCCGGGGATCCACAGCTCCTCCATCTCCTCGGTGACGGAGACGATCAGCGCCCGCAGGGAGATCCTGACGAGGTCGATGTCCGCGATCGACAGCATGAGGTCCCCGGTGAGCACCACGCCTCCGCTGAGGAGCCGGTCGAGCAGATCGATCAAGGCGATCTGCCGGTCGGCGATCGGGTCTTCGCGTTCCACGGTCACCGCTCAGGCACTCCTCCCGGCGAAGGAGTACGGCGCCCACGGCCCGGTGACCTCGACGCGTACTCCCTGCAGATCGTCGACGGACCGCTGCACCTGGGCACGGAACTCGTCCGCCAGGGAGCGAGGTACGAGATACGCCTCGTTGGCGACGTTCTCGCCCACCGCGCCCTCGGCGAGACGGCCCTGCTGCGGGCGGTAGTGGGCACTGTCGACGGCGAACCTGCCGGCTTCGGCCTGGACACGGCTCACGGCGCTGCGTGCCGCTCGCCAGGTGGTGTCCCGGGTGTGCCGCTGCTGCCGTCGTCGCTGAAGGTAGTCGCGCCCCGAAGTGGCGCGCGGGGCCTCAGCCGGCACGGCTTCCTCAAGGTCGCGGGGTGGCACGGCGTACACCTTCACGCCCAACTCCACGTGGTCCGCCAGCCGGTCCAGCAGTCCGGCGAAGTCCTCCGCACGTCCGTCGAGCATGTCCCGTACGTGGGCATCGTCGAGATAGATCGTGGCCAGCCGCAGCGGCAGGACCGTCGTATGGGCCGACAGGGCCTCGATGACGGCGTGATGCGGCCGTGCCACCGCCTCGAGCCACTCCAGGTCTTCGAGCCGGACTTTGAGGGCCTGCTCCGAGAAGTCCTCTTCGGGTACGGCGCTGACGGCCGCGGCCAGGGAGCCGGAGCGGACCAGGCTCACCGGGGCGCCCGCGACCCCGCGGACGCCGGAAAGCGCCTCCGCCAAAGCGCGGTCTGACGCTGACACCGACGGGATCACTCCGTACGCGTAACTGAGATGGGCTTCCGGAGCTTGCGGGGCTTCCATGGCTCATCTCTCCCGCTCGTCGTCGTCCGACTCGGCGGTGCTCCGCGTGCGCCGACGGGCCGCTTCGGGTCGTCCATCGGTGTCGGACCTGCGGCGCTCGGCCGGGGGCAGCTCGGTATCGGCCTCCCGGACCCGGCGGCGCAGCGCCTTGACCTGCCCGCGCAGCCGTGCATTCTCGTCCTCCAGCTCCCGCCGCTGATCCAGTTCCCGCCGCTCGTCGGCGCGGAGTTCGCGCCGCTCATCGGCGCGGGAGGACAGGGCGGGGTCGTGCTCCCACCAGTCGATGCCGATTTCCTTGGCCTTGTCGACGGAAGCCACGAGCAGCCGCAGTTTCACGGTGAGCAACTCGATGTCGAGCAGGTTGATCTTGATGTCGCCGACAATGACGATGCCCTTGTCGAGCACCCGTTCAAGGATGTCGGCAAGGTTTGCTCCCGAGTCCCCGCCGCCGCCGTAGGGATACAGCGTCCGCGACGGGGCGGAGCGGGTGGAGTCGGGTCCGGTCACGACGGTCCCACCTCGTTTCCTGGCGGCTCAGCGCCTCGTCGCCGTCTTCCGACGCGGCCGCCTCTGCGCTGCGGGCTCTTCCTCCTCTTCCGGCTCCTCCTCGACCTCCTCCTCGGCGTAGGACTCGTCTTCCTCGTACGGTTCTTCGTCCTCCTCCGTCTCCTCGTCCTCGTACAGCTCTTCGTCCTCCTCAGGCTCTTCCTCTTCCTCCTCTTCCGCCTCTTCTTCCTCCTCAGCAGCGGGCCTCTCCTCGCCCGTGTCCTCTTGGACCACTTCTCCGTCCCGGATTTCACCGCGCCAGCCGCCGGTGGCCTCAGCGCGCATCATGATGAACTTCCGGAACAGCTTCAGATCCAGCCGTGCCCGACGCCCCTGCGACCGGAAGAGCGCACCGGTCTTCTCCACCGGGCCCTGGGGCGAGTACTCCAGGACGACCAGCACCTTCGTCAGGTTGTCGCCCAGGGGATGGAAGGTGACCACGCCCCTGGTGGTGCCCTTGGCGCCCTCGGAGGTCCAGGAGATGCGCTGGTCCGGGATCTGATCGGTGATCTTCCCCTGCCAGGTCCGCTTGGCCTTGGCGACCTTCACCCGCCAGTCGGTCGTCGCGTCGTCCTGCTGCTCGACGGAGACGACGCCCTTGGCGAACTTGTCGAAGTCCTGGAACTGGGTCCACTGGTCGTAGGCCACGCGTACCGGCACTCCGACGTCGATGTCCTCGATGATCGCCAGTGTCTTGGGTCCCGCGGACGGCTTGGCGGAGCTCATGGCCTTGTGCGCCGCACCCGTCAACTGGGACACAGCGTGTCCGGCCAGCGCGGGAAGCAGCTTCCCCGGCAGTACCTTCTGCCCGAGGTCGCCGACCGCCTCTCCCAGGTGCCCGAGCTTCGCGCCGCCCTTGGCGAGCGGATTCCCGGTGACGGCCCCACTGATACGGCGGCTCACACCGGTCATCGCGCGGTCGAGACGGGCCTCGATGTAGTGCTCCAGCTCTTCCATCAGCCGGTCTGTGGCCGGATTGCCGTGAGCCTTGTTCTCAGCCATCGTCCGCACTCCTCTTCCCGGTCCCGGAAGCGGGTGCCTTCGCCCTGGGCCTGCTCCTGGCCGTCTTCCGCGCCCTGGTTGTGCTCCTGGACGCCGGTTTCCTGGCCTGGGATGCCCTGGCGCCGGAGGGTTTCTCGTCGGAAGCGCTGTCGTCGGGCTCCTCGTCCTCCGGCTCGATGTCCTCGGCCTCCTCGTCCGGGGGCTCGGTCTTCACGGGACTCTTGTCTTCGCTCTCCGGCAAGCGGAGCTCTTCGGTGCGGTCGTGGATCGCGTCGGCGATCTTCTCCGCCTGTGAGGTCAGGACCGCGGTGGCGGCCGCCTTGCCCACGCCGGACAGCTCGCCGCGCAGGCGCTCGTTCACCGTGCCGACGATCGGCGACTCGGTGAGCGTCTTGGCGAGCTGCCGCGGACGCGCGCCCGCGCCGGCCAGCAGCAGTCCGAGTCCGATGGCGATCTTGGCCTTTTTTCTGCGACCGAGGACATAACCGCCGACCACGGCGGCACCGATCTTGGCGCTGCTCATCATCACGTTCTCCCGACCAGAGCAATGCCTCCGCTTCAGAGCCCATCACTCGGCCCTTGTCCATGTCGTCTCGTCAAGCGAAGCTGTACGGCGGCAGCGGGCCCAGGACTCTGATCCCGGCCTGCTCCCCCAGACGCTCCGACAGTCGTCCGGCCGCCTCGCCGAACGCGTCGGCACGCTCCCGGTCGATCAGGAACGAGGCGTTCACGGCGTACTGGTCGGAGGGCGGCGCGACCCGCTCGGCCTGCACCAGCGGGCGCAGTTCCTCGACGATCTCCGCGGCCAGCGTCTCCTGGCGCCGCTGGACCTCCTGGGACAGCGTCTCGCCGAGCGCCAGCCGTTGCTCGTACGTCGCGTCGTCGTTCCGGGTGGCCTCGTTCAGCTTCCGTAGCTCCTCGGATTGATCAAGGATGTCGCGAAGCGCCGCATCCTCGTCCCAGGCAGCCTTCACGTTGAACTCCACACGGTCCGTGAGTTCTTCGATGCGTTGTGAGAAAACCTGCTCCCCTTCCGCGAGCACGGCGCGCACCGCGTCCTCGTCCTCGGCGAGCAGCCCGAAATGCAGGGGCAGGGTGGTGCCCTCCTCGAACAAGCGGGCCTGCACCTCATGGTGGGCGTTCATGTCCCGGCGCTTGACCTTCAGATCGTCGGGAGTCTCGCTGACGACGGCGCAGACGGAATCGCCGCAGATGGCGCGCAGATCCGTGGGTGGATCGCCCACGCCCTTGAGTTCGTCGAGGTGCAGCGGATGCGATGCCGCGGTGATGGCGTACACGTACAGGGACATGGCCGCTACTCCTCCTCTCGCTCCCGACGCCGGGAGGAGCGGTGCCCCGAAGAGGACCTCCTGACCCTCTCGGGCTCGCTGTCCTCCTCGCTCTCCTCTTCCTCGTCACGGCCTCCCCGAAGGGATTCGGTCACTGCCTCGACGGCACCGGTCAGCGCGCCCTTGCTCTTGCCCTTGGACCCCTCCTCGGTCAGCTTCCCGGCGACGTCGGTGAGCTGGGCCGGAGCCTTCCTTCCAGACTCCAGGTCCAGGCGGTTGGCGGCCTCGGCGAAGCGCAGATAGGTGTCGACGCTGGCGACGACGACGCGTGCGTCGACCTTCGCTATCTCTATGCCGACCAGTGACACCCGGACGAAGGCGTCGATGACCAGGCCGCGGTCCAGCACCAGGTCCAGCACGTCGTAGAGATTTCCGCTGCCCCCGCCGGGCGCCGCCCCCTGCTGCGGCACAACAGTCACGATCTACTTCCTTTCCCGGTCCACCTGGGAGCGCGTGTACCGGCTGTCACGTTCGTACGCCAGAAGGTGGCCCTCGGTGTCCAGAACGACCTGGTAACTGGCCATGATGGTGGTCGTCTCGGGGATCCGTGGCACCTCCACGACCTCGACCTTGGCCTCCCACCCCTCCTCTGTCGGCTTCAGCGCGGAAACCGACTCCGGACGCGTGCCGAGCAGCTCGCCGAGTTGCTCGGACGCACGGCGCATCGCCTGGGGTGCCGACACGCGATCCGGGGAGGCCGGCCGCCTGGCCGTCCGCCCCTTGGACTTCGACGTTCCTGTCTTCTGATGCTCCTCACGCTCGGTCGTGAT
Source organism: Streptomyces sp. NPDC046805 (assembly GCF_040645355.1). Taxonomy (NCBI): domain Bacteria; kingdom Bacillati; phylum Actinomycetota; class Actinomycetes; order Kitasatosporales; family Streptomycetaceae; genus Streptomyces; species Streptomyces sp. NPDC046805. The sequence goes on from NZ_JBEYYC010000027.1 coordinate 124,732, forward strand.
CATTCACCACCCTGCTCAACAGCCTTGGGTCTCTGCCCATCCGGGGTACCCACATCCATCTGGCATATGCAGACAAAAGCTCCATTTATGGACGAAAGATCTGCGTATTTGGCGATCGGTTCCGCATCTCCGCCCGGTCCGGTCCCCTCAGGTTCGGTCCGGTTCCGTTCTGCGCGGCAGGGGCACCCGGAAGGTGCGGCAGATCCGGTCGGAGTCGCCGCCCGCTCGCTGCCGGAGGCGTCGGCCATGGGACACGGTGGGAACGTCATCGACGAACTGGTCACCGATCATGGTGAGGTCGAGGAGTTCTTCGGCCGCATCGAGGCGCTGCCGCCCGGCGACAAGGAACGGAAGACGTGCGCCGAGCAGGCCACGATGGAGCTCGTACGGCACTCCGTCGCCGAAGAGGAGTACCTCTACGCGGCCGTGCGCAAGCACGTGACGAACGGCGACGCCCTCGCCGACGAGGAGATCGAGGACCACGCCAAGGCCGAGCAGATCATGAAGGATCTCGAGGGCCACGAGGCCGGCGACGCTCAATTCGACCGGCTCATCGGCACGTTGATGTCCGAGGTCCGTTCGCATATCGCGGACGAGGAGGAGCACCTCTTTCCGAAACTGCGCGCGGCCTGCTCCGAGGACACCCTCTACGAGCTGGGCGAAAAGGTACGACGGGCGAAGAAGACCGCGCCGACCCGTCCGCATCCCTCTATGCCCGACACCGTTCCTAGATACTGAGCGGGAGTGAGTCCTGCTGCCAGGACTCGTGCTCAGTCGTGTGCCCCGAACGGTGTTGGGCACGCTGGTCTCCCGCGTTCGCTCCGCGTC